>JBDTNF010000238.1:0-45286 GCA_039933875.1 Flavobacteriales bacterium
ACGCCGGCCCGTGCTGCCCACCAGCGATCGTGACTCTCCGGTAACACGATGGTGAGACCCATGAGCACAAAGAGCCCCGACCAGGTTTCGGAGCAGAAGCGAACGTGCAGGAAGGGCAGGAACCAGAGGAAATAGGCAATGATGACGAAGGGCTTCCACAAGTCCGCAGCGAGTGTCCCGTGCATGGCATTCACAAAGCCATGCACGGCGACCAGCGCGAGCGCCACCGTCAAAAGACGAAGGAGCAAGGTCTTGTCGAACGGGTCTTCGACCCCCACAGTGTCAGCCAACTCGAATACACCGGTCGCGATCCATGGCAGCGCCGATGGACGGATGCGCTCCTCATACTCCCACGCCCATTCGGCAGGAGGTAGTTCGCCCGTCCGTGCTTCCGCGAAGCCGATCACCTGGTGATGTTCGTCCTCGCTGTGGTAGCCTGTGCTGAACCACGCCGTGATGCAATGGAAGATCACCGCGATCGCGAACACGGTCCGATGGAAGTCACCGCGCATCATTGCGGGAGGTTCGTTTGGCGCAGCACAAGCGGTTCGAAACCATCCTCGAGCCCATAGAGGCGCATGAACGGAAGCGTCCAGCGTGGATATGAGATGGCCAGTATGCATGGGTCCGCGTAGTCATCGCCCTGGGTGATCAACAACTTCGGTCTTTCATCATCGGCCGCTTCCGCCGAGAAGCTGGCCTCGGCCTCGACATACTCAGAGGTGGATCCTTGAGCCAGATAGAAAGGAGGGATCCACATGTGCCAATCACCTTCGCAAGCGATATGCACCGGTGTAGCACCGAAACGCTCATGTGCTACCTGCGCCAAGCGGATGCGGCCATTACCAGCGGGTGTGGAGATCGCGACAAGCAATGCCACAAGGTTAACGACGGCCAGCGCCGCGATACCAATACCTGTCAATGCTCGACGGCGTGCGATACCCGGCCACCGTTCACTTGCCGCATCCCATGCGGAGATCAAGAGCCACGGCATCAGCAAGGCCAGCGGGAAAAGGAACCGGATCTCCTTCACCGGCAACAAGCTGTGTGCGATAAGGAATGGCACGATGACCCAAACGAGCACATGCCTGGGGCGAAGCGCGATGAGCAACCCCAACGCGCCGAGCAAGGCAAGTGCGATCGGCGGCACCGTGTATTTGAAGATGAAGAGGAAGTAGTGGTACCACGGCAATGATGTGAACCGCCAAGCTTCTTCACCCAAGACGCCAGCGCGTGTGTAGTTCCACAGTGTGAATACTGGTTCGCCATAGGCGATGCTGTCGATGAGCGATCCGAGTGAAAGCACAAGCAAGCCTCCGGCCAGCAACGTGAGCACATTAATCCAAGCAGCGCGCTGCATGAACACCAGCCAGAGCACCACACCGAACGGAAGCATCACTACTGCGGGACGGAAGAGGATCGCCGCCCCGAACCAGAGGCCGGGGATCAGGTATTGCTTGGAGCGCTCGGTGATGATCAGCGAAAGTCCACGCAAGAAGAGCAGGCCTGACCATGCCTCTCCAGCAAAACGGATGTTCAGAACCGGAATGAACCAGAGGAAGTAAGAGAGCAGGATGAACGGGCGTGCGAGCTTGTCGGGGAGCGTTGGCACCAGCGCACGCACAAATCCTTGAATGATCCAAAGCGCCAATGCAGCGGTGAGCAGGCGCAGGACCAATGTCCTGTTGAACGGATCCGAAATGCCGATCGCGTCACATGCCTCGAACACACCAGCGCACAGTGCAGGCTGCACCATGGACCGGATCCGCATCGGGTATTCCACTGCTAGCACTTCTTGGGGAATGTTCCCGCGAAGTGCTTCGGCGAACTCGATCACATGCCGCTGTTCATCCTCCGAGGAATAGCCAACACCGAACCATGCGGCCGTGAGGTACACGAGCGCAGCAAGGAGCAGGCACCAACGTTGGAAGGGCATCGGAGGAAGACCTCCGCTAAGATGGGGAGAATGACTAGGGCGTTTGACCCACGACCACATTGGTGGGAATGGATCCGCCGATCGCTTGAAGGATGAGGTCGCGGTCGTTGTTGGCACCGACGTATTTCACAACGCCATCCATGTTCACATCCTCCATGTAGTACCCTGTTACCAAATTAGTCGGTGGGCTACCACCGATGCGAAGGAGGATGGGGTCGCGGTCATTGGCTTGGCCCATGTACGAGACGCATTGTGTGGAACCGGTTGAATTCGTGTTCCCCAAACGCATGGTGCACGTCCCTCCTGCGCATGTGGGGTTGAGTGGTAGGGGGAGGCCGATAATGTAGAACACAACGAGGCCACCGGACGGAGAGCTCATGATCACAGGAGCTTGTCCTCTGAATGGGATCGCCTGATCAGTGATAAAGCCCAGATGGTTGCGATGCTCAACAAGGAGCCTGTAATCACCAGGTGGTGCGGTCATATGGACCGGGCTGATGCCATCCGTGGAAACAACAACACCCGTACTTGAAAGCAACCCATTGGCCGAAGCGACGATCGCACTTGGCGAGGCAGGGTCTCGTAGTTCAATGTGCACCCAGTCCACGATCTGCTTTTGAACGAACAGGTCGGCGCAGCCATCCACCTGTTCAATGCCTGCAGCGCTGGTGGGATAACCCAGCGCGGAGTAAGGCTCGGAGCAGGGGATCTGGCCGAGGAGGGCAAGGTCATTGCGCATGCCATATCCCGTGGTGTTGCGGGCCCCCTCCAAAGTGCAACCGACCCTCATCAGCAGATCGATCGGCGCACTTCCGTTGGTGACCTGGGCCACGGTGAAGGTGCAACGCTGGCCGGTGCTACCATCCGGGTTGAGCGTAGTAGTTGTGTTGTACGCAGCGTAGCTGCCCAACGCTGACACATCGTAGGTCGGTTGTCCATACCCTCCCAAGGTTGCCACCATGAATGCGCCGCCATCCCGCGTCACTTGGCTGGTGCACTCCCAAACATCACCAGAGAATCTGACTTTCAACAAGAGTTGGTCGCCGGGCAGCAAGCGGATCGTGCCGTAGTTGTACGTGCCATTGGCTTGCGGAGCAGGAAGATCCAGCATCGTCTCCACGCCGGAAGCGTTGGTCAAGCAAAGGATCGTGAAGCTCGTGCAGGTTTTGGCCTGAGTGGTTTGCGGGCATACGCTCATGGCTGCGCACAGTAGGCCGAGCAATAGGAGAGAGGCATTTCGTGAGCTTTCCATTGCAATGGATTTGGCACCCCGAAGCTAAGCGTGCCTGCGACGAAACCCATAGCCCCCCTTGCACTCTACGCCCGCTCCAACTCCTCTCGCAACGCGGCCATGAAGCCCTCGGTGGTGAGGTAGTGCTCGGCGCCCACTTTCTCTCCGTGGATGCAGACGGCCAGATCCTTGGTCATCTTGCCGCTCTCGACGGTTTTGATGCACACACCTTCAAGCTTGCTGCTGAAATCGATCAGCGCCTGGTTGCCATCGAGCTTGCCTCGGAAGGCGAGACCACGTGTCCACGCGAAAATGCTCGCGATGGGATTGGTGCTCGTTGGCTTGCCTTGTTGGTGCATGCGGTAGTGGCGGGTCACGGTGCCGTGCGCGGCTTCCGCTTCCATCGTCTTGCCGTCGGGGGTGATCAGCACGCTGGTCATCAAGCCAAGTGAGCCGAAGCCTTGGGCCACGGTATCGCTCTGCACATCGCCGTCGTAGTTCTTGCACGCCCAGATGAAACCGCCGCTCCACTTCATGGCGCTCGCCACCATGTCGTCGATCAGGCGATGCTCGTAGGTGATGCCCGCCTTGGTGAAGTCCGCCTTGAAGTGCTTCTGGTAGATGTCCTCGAAGATGTCCTTGAAGCGGCCGTCGTATTTCTTCAGGATCGTGTTCTTGGTGCTCAGGTACAGCGGCCACTTCTTCTGCAACGCGAGGTTGAAGCAGCTATGCGCGAAGCCTTCGATGCTCTCATCGGTATTGTACATGGCCAGGGCCACGCCGTTGCCATCATACTGGTAGATCTCCCAGTTCTGGGGAGTGCTGCCGTCGTCAGGTGTGAAGGTCATCGTCAACTTTCCCTTGCCCTTGATCACCGCATCGGTGGCGCGGTATTGATCGCCGAACGCGTGGCGGCCGATGACGATCGGCTGCGTCCAGCCCGGCACCAGACGCGGGATATTGCTGATCACGATCGGTTCGCGGAACACCGTTCCATTGAGGATGTTGCGGATGGTCCCGTTCGGGCTCTTCCACATCTGCTTCAATCCGAACTCGGTCACGCGCGCTTCATCCGGTGTGATCGTCGCGCACTTGATGCCCACGTTGTGTTTCTGGATCGCCTTTGCGCTCTCGATGGTCACCTTGTCGTCGGTGGCGTCACGGTGCTCAATACCCAGGTCGTAGTATTCGATCGGCACATCCACATAGGGCAGGACCAGCTGCTCCTTGATCCACCGCCAGATGATCCGCGTCATCTCATCGCCATCGAGTTCCACCACCGGCTTGGTCACCTTGATCTTCGCCATCGTTCGCTTTGGGTTTGGTTGTGTTGTCGTTGTTCTACTCTGATCGGGCTCGCCCTGAGCGGGGTCGAAGCTCCTGCCAATTACTGCAGGTCCAGGTCCACTTCGTTCAGCAGTGTGAGCAATGCGGGGTTCTTCTCGGCCATCAGCTTGAAACGGTCCATGGGTGTGTAGCGTGGTTTCATCACCACGATCTCTTTGACCACTTCCAGTTCCAATGCGGGATCGCCTAATTGACGGCGCAAGTGGCCCAGCAATTCAGGTTTCTCTTCACGCAGGTACTTCTCCTGCACATCGTTCACGATGGAGAAGGAGATCGAGCTGGGACCCGCCACCACCGGTTCGCGCGCAGCAAGTGTCGCGTGCAGGCTGTTCTTCCCGTCACGCTTTTTCGCCAGGGCGTACTCGGTCCACACATTGCGCAACAGGGACGGGTTCACCTCCTTCGGCGCGCTGGGGAGCGCAGGACCCGCGTCGGTATCCAGTGAAGGTGTCGCGATGTTCGGCTCGACGACCACCGCTGGGGCGCCTGGCTTGATGCTCACCTGCCCGGACAACCTGCGCTTGGGCACATAAGCCACTTCAGTGGGTGCCGGCGGAACAGGGTCGGCCGTCTTCGGAGCCTCTTCCCGCACGACCGCCGGAGCGGTCATGGTGCCGTCAGGACTTTTTTTTTCCAGGGTGGCTGTCGGCGCCTCGTCGGCCTTGATCGAAAGCCGGCATAACTGGATCAGGGTCAACTCCACCAACAGGCGCGGTTCCTTGCTCTGCTTATACTGCGTGTCACATTGCGCCAGCCGGTCAAGACCCTTCACCAGCATATCGCGCGAAGCGGCTTGTGCTTGCTCGCCGTAACGCTTGATGAGGTCCTCGCTCACTTCCAGCAGGGGCAGTGTGCGCGGGTCCTGGCTCACCAGCAGGTCGCGCAGGTGACGCGCAAGACCCGTTACAAAGAGGTGTCCGTCGAAGCCCTGCTGCAGGATCGCATTGAACTCCACCAGGGCCGCAGGGATATCGCCACGTCCAATGGCGTCCGTGATGCTGAAGTAGTGCTCGTGGTCCAGCACGTTCAGGTTGCGGACCACATCGGCGTAGGTGAGGCGGTTCCCCGAGAAGCTCACCAGCTGGTCGAAGATGCTCAGTGCATCGCGCAACCCCCCGTCGGCTTTCTGGGCGATCACATGCAGCGCTCGGGGCTCCGCCTCGATGCCTTCCTTCTTCGCGATGCTCGCGAGGTGTTTGGTGATGTCCGCCACGGTGATCCGGCGGAAATCGAAGACCTGGCACCGGCTCAGGATGGTGGGCAGGATCTTGTGCTTCTCGGTGGTCGCCAGAATGAAGATCGCGTAGCTCGGGGGCTCCTCCAGTGTCTTCAGGAAGGCGTTGAAGGCCGCCTGGCTGAGCATGTGCACCTCATCGATGATGTACACCTTCTTGGTGCCCACCTGGGGTGCGATGGAGACCTGTAGGATCAGGTTCCGGATGTCGTCGACACTGTTATTGCTCGCAGCGTCCAGTTCGAAGATGCTCAGGGAGTGACCCTCCTCGAAGGTCTTGCAGGGCGCGCACTGCCCGCAGGCGACAAGGTCATCGCCCAGGTTCTCGCAGTTGATGGTGCGCGCCAGGATGCGGGCGCAGGTCGTCTTACCGACCCCCCTTGGCCCCGTGAATAGAAAGGCAGAGGCGAGGTGTTTGCTGCGGATGGCGTTCTGGAGGGTGACCGTCACGGCCTCCTGGCCCACCACGGTATCGAAGGTGGCGGGGCGGTATTTGCGGGCGCTTACAACGAACTGGTCCATCAGCGGGCGAAGATAACCGGGGCCTCGTGCCGGGGTCGTGGGAGATCTCAACAGGCTGTGGACTGAGCCCAAGGGCCATAGCGGACCTTGGTTGGCGCACCTCCCCGGGTGGTTTGGGCTCCCGCATCGGCCTTGGAAGTCGAGATCCAGCAGGGTTCGAGGCCTTGCCGGTTGGGGGATAGTTGCTACATTCGCGGCCCAAATCAACCGAAAGGCACCATGACCAACCGGTACGAGACCGTCTTCATTCTTACTCCCGTTTTGTCTGAGGACCAGACAAAGGAGACGGTAAAAAAATTCAAAGACCTGCTGAAAGCGGGCGATGGCAAGGTCCGCCATGAAGAGAACTGGGGGATGCGCAAACTCGCGTATCCCATCCAGAAGAAGTCCTCGGGCTTCTACCACCTGATCGAGTTCGAAAGCGAGCCTTCGCTCGTGGCCAAGCTCGAGACCGAATACCGTCGTGACGAGCGTGTGATCCGGTTCCTCACCATCGTGATGGACAAGCACCACATCGCCTTCGCGGAGAAGCGCCGTAACAAGGCCGCCAAGAAGGAGACCGTAGAACCCACCAACGCTTAAGCCATGGCAGCCGATAACAGCGAGATCCGCTATCTCACGCCGATCGCGATCGAGACGAAGAAGGACAAGTACTGCCGCTTCAAGAAGCTGGGCATCACCTACATCGATTACAAGGATGGTGATTTCCTGCTGCGCTTCGTGAACGAACAGGGCAAGATCCTGCCCCGTCGCCTCACGGGCACCAGCCTGAAGTACCAGCGTAAAGTGGGGCAGGCCGTGAAGCGTTGCCGCCACCTGGCGATCATGCCGTACGTGGCCGATATGCTCAAGTAAGAACGACCCAACGCTACGACCATGGAAGTGATCCTGAAACAAGACGTCGAGCACCTTGGCTACGCCAATGACCTGGTGAAGGTGCGCGAAGGGTACGCCCGCAATTTCCTGTTGCCCCGCGGCCTCGCCGTGAGCGCCACGGATAGCGAGAAGAAACAGCTGGCCGAGACGCTGAAACAGCGCGCGCACAAGATCGCCAAGGTGAAAGCCGAGGCTGAGAAAATGGCCGCTGGCCTTGCTGACACCACGCTGAAGATCGGCGCGAAGGCTGGAGAGAACGGCAAGATCTTCGGCAGCGTGAACACCATCCAGATCGCCGACGCCATCCGCGCGCTCGGCTTCGAGGTGGACCGCAAGAACATCAAGTTGAAAGGGGATGCCATCAAGACCCTCGGCAAGTACGAGGCTGAAGTGGTGTTCCACCGTGACGTGGTCCGCACCATCCCCTTCGAGGTGGTGGAGGAGTGATCCACACGCATTGAACTGAACGAGGGCCCGCCGTACGGTGGGCCCTTTTTCTTTGCCCGAACTTCACCGCCCAGAACGACCGAACAATGGCCCAGCGCATTGCCCGCATCGAGATCCATCCGGTCAGGATCCCGCTCAAGGTGCCGTTCGTCACATCCCTCGGGCCGGTCCGGCTGGTGGAGAACGTCGTCCTGCGCATTCACACCGCAGAGGGCCTTGAAGGCTGGGGCGAGTGCAATCCGTTCTGGACGATCAATGGGGAAACGATCGAGACTTGTATGGCTATGGGTGGGCACCTTGCCCGGACGTTGCTCGGGCACGATGCGGTCGATATCGAAGGGGCGCATGGCCTCATGGACCGACTGATCTTCGGCAACAACAGCATCAAGAGCGCGTTCGACATCGCGCTCCACGACATCGCAGCGCGGGACGTAGGCTTGCCGCTATACGCCTTCCTCGGCGGCCGTGAGGACAAGCAACTGGTGACCGATTACACGGTGAGCATTGGTGATCCGAAAAAAATGGCTGTCGATGCTGAGTTGATCGTGAGCGCCGGGTTCACCTTGATCAAGGTGAAGTTGGGAGGCCACGGCGATGAGGACATCGCGCGGATCGGGGCGATACGCGCGGCGATCGGCAACGACATCCCGTTACGGGTCGACGCCAATCAGGGCTGGGATCCCGACACAGCGATCCGTGTACTGAATGCCCTGGCTGGTGCGAACATCCAGCACTGCGAGGAACCGATACCGCGCTGGCAATTCATGGACATGCGGCGTGTGAAGGAGGCTTCTCCGATACCCATCATGGCGGACGAGAGTTGCTGCGATCACCACGACGCACAGCGGCTCATCGATCTGGGTGCGTGCCAACGTTTCAATGTGAAGCTGGGCAAGAGCGGAGGACTGTTCAAGGCACGGAAGATCCTCGTGTTGGCTGAGGCTGCTGGAATGGAGGTGCAGATCGGAGGGTTCCTTGAGTCGCGGCTTGGGTTCACCGCGTCGGCCCATCTCGCCTTGGCGAGCCCTGTGGTGAAGCACTGCGATATGGATACGCCGATGATGTTCACGGCCGACCCTGTGATCGGCGGGATCACCTACGGCCCAGGCGGTGGGATCACCGTGCCTGAACTTCCTGGTCTTTGTGCCACGCTGGATCCGGCATTCCTCGGGGCGCAAGGCTGGGTCGCGGTCGGATGAAGCCGTGTTCCGCGCCTCTTTGGCGTGCCCGTTGTTGAGATCCGTTACTGGACGGGGACAAGGAACATTTTCATGGCGGTTACCTTTGCTGCCTCAAACCCCGCAGCCCAGGAATGAGCCAGATCTTCGACCTCGACATGATCAAAGCGGTTTACAGCCGCTTCCCCGGCCGCGTCGCCGCCGCCCGCAAAGCGGTGGGCAAGCCGCTTACCCTCACCGAGAAGATCCTATACGCCCACTTGTGGGATGGTGAAGCGGAACACGCTTTCGGCCGGGGTGCTGATTATGTCGACTTCACGCCGGATCGCGTGGCCATGCAGGATGCCACCGCTCAGATGGCGTTGCTGCAGTTCAGCACGACCGGTCGCAAAACTGTCGCCGTGCCAAGTACTGTGCACTGCGATCACTTGATCCAGGCGCGCGTAGGGGCGAAGCAGGATCTGCAGGATGCCCTGTTGAAGAGCAACGAGGTCTTCAATTTCCTCGAGAGCATTAGCAACAAGTACGGCATCGGGTTCTGGAAACCGGGCGCGGGTATCATCCATCAAGTTGTTCTGGAGCAATACGCCTTCCCCGGTGGGTTGATGATAGGTACCGACAGCCATACCGTGAACGCGGGTGGTCTGGGGATGATCGCCATCGGTGTGGGTGGGGCGGATGCCTGCGACGTCATGAGCGGGCTCGCCTGGGAATTGAAATGGCCGAAGCTCATCGGCGTGAAGCTGACCGGAAAGCTCAGCGGCTGGGCCTCATCCAAGGATGTGATCCTGAAAGTCGCAGGCATCCTCACGGTGAAAGGAGGAACAGGCGCCATCGTGGAGTACTTCGGTCCCGGTGCGGAGAGCCTGAGTTGCACGGGCAAAGGCACCATCGCCAACATGGGCGCCGAGATCGGTGCCACCACCAGCACGTTCAGCTACGACGATCCGATGTCGCGCTACCTCAAAGGCACGGGTCGTGCGGAAGTGGCGGCGATGGCCGATGCGATCAAGGAGCACCTGCAGGGCGACCCTGAGGTCTATGCCGATCCGAACACATATTTCGATCAAGTGATCGAGATCGACCTGAGCACCCTGGAGCCGCACGTCAATGGACCGTTCACGCCGGATCTCGCATGGCCGATCAGCAAGTTCGCTGCCGCGGTGAGGGAGAACGGCTGGCCCGCGAAACTCGAAGTTGGGCTGATCGGTTCGTGCACGAACAGCAGCTATGAAGACCTCACGCGCAGTGCATCGCTCGCGCAGCAGGCGGTGGACAAGAGGTTGAAGACAAAGAGCGAATTCACCATCACACCCGGCAGCGAACAGGTACGTTACACCGCCGAACGTGATGGTATCCTGGACACGTTCGACAAGATGGGTGGCGTGGTGCTCGCGAACGCATGCGGTCCGTGCATCGGCCAGTGGGCCCGACACACGGATGATCCGAACCGGAAGAACTCGATCATCACATCGTTCAACAGGAACTTCGCCAAGCGGAATGATGGGAATGCGAACACGCACGCCTTCGTAGCCTCACCCGAGATCGTGACCGCGCTGGCCATCGCCGGCGATCTCACCTTCAACCCGCTCACCGATGAACTGGTGAACGAAGAGGGGAAGAAGGTCAGGTTGGACGAGCCGCGCGGTATGGAGATGCCGCCGAAAGGTTATGAGGTGAAAGATGCCGGCTACAAGGCACCTGCAACCGACGGAAGTACTGTGAGTGTGGTGGTGAAGCCCGGCAGCGAACGCCTTCAACTGCTCGAACCATTCCCCGCCTGGAGCGGCAGGAACATTACGGATGCTCTGGTGCTGATCAAGGCGAAGGGCAAGTGCACCACCGACCATATCAGCATGGCGGGCCCCTGGCTGCGCTACCGCGGTCACCTGGACAACATCAGCAACAACACCTTGATCGGTGCCACCAACGCTTACAATGGCGAGGCGGACAAGGTGAAGAACCAACTGACAGGAGAATATGGTCCGGTGCCCGCCACACAACGCGCATACAAGGCGGCGGGTGTGCCGAGTATCATCGTGGGCGACCAGAACTACGGCGAGGGATCAAGTCGCGAACACGCGGCCATGCAGCCCCGCCATTTGGGTGTCAGCGCTGTGCTGGTGAAGAGCTTCGCACGCATCCACGAGACGAACCTGAAGAAACAGGGCATGCTCGCGCTCACCTTCGCCAATGAAGCCGACTATGACAAGATCCAGGAGGATGATCGAGTTGACTTCACGGACCTCACGGCCTTCGCACCGGGCAAACCGCTCACGCTGGTGTTCAAACACAAGAGTGGCGGAAACGACACCATCGTTTGTAACCACACCTACAATGCGCCGCAGATAGAGTGGTTCAAAGCGGGTGGGGCGTTGAATATCATCCGCGCGCAACAGAAAAATTGAAGGCATGGACATGCTTGTGGGATCTCGGTTGATCACTTGCCTCTCAGAGTGTTAGTCGTTGGCCCACCGGTTTTCACGACATGATTTCCACCAAGCGATGTGCATCAGTTTCCATGTCTACTGCTTGTCGGGATCTTTCCATGGCATAGATTTCGCCCCAGCAACTCGAAACAAACCAACCTCAAACCATGAAAAAAGTACTCATCGCTCTCTGCGCTGTAGCCCTCGGGACTACGGCCATGGCCCAGACCGACCAAGGTGGTTGGATGTTCGGGGCCGGTAGTAATCTGGGCTTCACCTCATCCAAGGATGACAACGATCAGGAGGACGCGGTGTCGAATTTCTCCCTCGATGCGCGTGCTGGATATTTCGTGATCGACAACCTGGCCATAGGCTTGGACATCGGGTTCAGCTCGACCAGTGTGGGCGACCAATCCTCCTCCAGTTTCAACGCAGGTCCTTATGTGCGTTACTACTTGCCCATGAAGATCTTCGCCGAAGTGGGGTACCAGTTCGGAAGCCAGAAGACGACTATCGACCTCGGCCCTCCATTGGGTTCAGTGGATGTGACCTATGGCACCGGTGCTCTGGGTATAGGTGTGGGTTATGCGGCTTTCCTCAACGACAACGTATCGATCGAGCCTATGATCAAGTATTCGATGACGAGCCTCTCGCCTGAAGAGGGTGATGCCGTTAACGGTGGTGGTTTTGGTGTATTGTTGAACTTCGGCATCTACTTGGGCAACTAGGAACAACCCATCGGGTTGCACCGAACACCATTGGAAAGGGCCGCTGTTTCAGCGGCCCTTTCTTTTTTGCCGCTTGTCGCTCGGTGCCTCAGGCACGGTCCTTGTCTTCGGGCGTGGCCGTGTCGCTTAACTTGGCCCACCGTCCAGACCCCACCCCATGACCCCGATACTATCCACGAGGTACCGCATCCTGCTCTTGAGCGTCGCTCTGTTGCCGCTGGGCCTTCTTGCACAGGAGATCGACACCGCCCACACTTGGGTGGTGAATGGTGATTTCGAATTGCTGGATGGTAAGAAATTGAAGCGTCCAGGTGGGATCCAGTACGCTACAGGCTGGAGTTCGGCCACGTCGAAAAAGGTGGACCTGTTCAGCGAGCACGCGACCGTGGAGAGCACGGTTTCCACTCCGAAGAACTTCGCTGGCGAGCAGACGGCGTTAAGCGGGGCCAACTATGCCGGTGTGCGCTGGTGGAGCTACCAGAACAAGGAGCCGCGCACCTACCTCCAGACCCAGCTCACGCACAAGATGAAGAAGGACTCACTCTACTGCGTGCGCTACTACGTGAACCTTGCCGATCTGAGCAAGTATGCCACCTCTGAACTGGGGGCCTACTTCACCAAAGATCAGATCGTGAAAGAGGATCCGGTGAGCCTGACGTATGATGTCACGGTCCCTTCCGTGCGTACCAAGATCTATGATGACATGTTCAGCTGGCTGGGTGTTTGTGGCACCTACCAGAGCACCGGCAATGAGGAGTGGATGCTGATCGGGAATTTCCAGGCAACAGAGAAGACGAACAATGCCAAGGCCAAGCGGCCGCGGGGGGAGACACGTCCGCAAGTGTTCTCGGCCTACTACTACATCGACAACGTGGAGGTGTTCCCTGTCCAGTTCCGCCACCAGTGTACCTGCGAGCAATTGAAGGATGCGGAGAGTGAGTACATCTTCAGTCGCAAGGGCGGTACGCCTGCGAATTTGAAGCCAGCCCAGATCGCCGACCAGCAAGTGTTCTACTTCAAACGGTTCCAGCGCACGCTGGACTCTTCGACCGAATCCTGGCTGACCGAATTGGTCACCGCGATGAAGGCCGATGCCAACTTCAAAGTCCGGCTGGTGGGTTACCTGGACGGCACCGAATTCGAGCGCACCCATGTGCGGCCCGACCTGCTGCCGCTCGCCAAGGAGCGTGCTGAGGCATTGCGCGATGCACTGGTGGAAAGCGGGATCGATCCGGCGCGCATCACCGTTGCTTCCAAGGACGCCGCTGATCCAGTGGATAACTCGGGTACCGAGGTCGGCATGAGCAAGAACCGCCGCGTGGAGGTCGAACTGCAGTGATCCATCAGGAACGCTTTTCGAAGGCCGCGTTTCCGCGGCCTTCGTGTTTCCTGGACCTGCTCTTACCTTGACGACGTTGCCCTAGGGCAGAACCTCCATGGTGAAAGGCGACCCGAAGATCATCCGTGCCTGGACGATGTACGACTGGGCGAACTCGTCGTACTCGCTCACGATCTCGTCCGCGATCTTCCCGATCTTCTATGGGGCGATCACCGTGGTGACCCTTGCGGATGGGGGGACGAAGGACCTCGTGATGGAGGCGCACGGTGTGCCGGCACAAACGGCCTATTCTTGGGCGCTCTCCGCGGGTTTCCTGCTTGTCGCGTTGATCTCCCCGTTGCTTTCTGGCATTGCCGATCACCTCGGGAACAAGAAGCGCTTCCTCCAGTTCTTCTGTTACCTGGGCGCCTCTGCATGTGCAGGTCTTGCTTTCTTCACCTTGGAGAATCTCTTCCTCGGCCTTGGGCTGCTGATGGTCGCATGCGTGGGCTTCAGTGGGAGCCTCATCTTCTATGATGCTTTCCTGCCGGAGATCGCCGAGAAGAAGGATCACGACCGCATCAGTGCACGGGGGTATACGATGGGGTATATCGGCAGTGTGATCCTGCTCGTCATCAACCTCGCCATGGTGATGGCCCCGGACTTTTTCCACATTCCAGCGACGGTTGTGTTGCCCTCCTGGTTGGGCGGCAGGGAACTCGGGGGCATTGCGGCGCGCATCAGTTTCATCAGCGTTGCGATCTGGTGGGCTGGTTGGGCGCAGATAGCGTTCAGGCGACTGCCTGTTGGGAGCCCCGGGCCGCACCGAGGCATGGGTGTGTTCGCCAACGGCTATCGCGAGTTGCGCAAGGTGTGGGGTGAGCTCGGGCACGCCACGCGCTTGAAGCGCTACCTCGCCGCGTTCTTCCTGTTCAACATGGGGATCCAGACCGTCATGTACCTCGCGGTGAACTTCGCGCAGCAGGAGATCAAGGACCATGATCCCCGGGGCGCAGTCGTACCCATCGATGAGACGGGACTGATCACGAGCATCCTGCTTATCCAACTCGTTGCGGCCATCGGCGCCGCGCTCTTCGTGCGTCTCAGCAAGCGTTTCGGGAACGTGCGCGCGCTGATGATGGGGGCGATCGCCTGGATCGGCTTGTGCGTTGCGGCGTATTTCACGCACTGGGCGATCGAGTTCTATTTCCTAGCCAGCGGTGTGGGCTTGGTCATGGGCGGCTGCCAGGCACTTTCGCGCAGCACCTATGCGAAGTTCCTTCCGCCCACGGAGGACACCGCCAGCTACTTCAGCTTTTACGACGTCAGTTTCTACCTGGGTACTGTGTTGGGCACGTTCGCCTACGGGGCGGTCTATGCGATCACCGGCGACCTGCGGAACACCGTGATCGCCATCGGTAGCTTTTTCGTGGTCGGCTTCCTCCTGTTGTTGCGCGTTCCGAAGGAGGAAACGGTACCGGCCGCCATCGGGTAACTTCGCCACGTCGCCGACCAAGTTCCGGCGACCAACGCATGGCTGAAACACCGGACTGGGATGTGATCATCGTTGGCGGCGGCATTGTGGGTGCGGCCACGCTGTACAAGTTGCAGACCCGCTTTCCCGACATGCGTATCCTGCTCCTGGAGAAGGAGGGCGCGTTGGCTTTCCACCAGACCGGGCGCAACAGCGGAGTGATCCACAGTGGCATCTATTACAAGCCAGGCAGCTTCAAGGCGGATAATTGCGTGAGCGGACGGCGTGAGTTGGTCGCTTTCGCGAAGGACCATGGCATCAAGCACGACATCTGTGGGAAGCTCATCGTGGCCACGGACCCGGAGGAACTCCCACGGCTGGAGAAGATCTACCAGACCGGGATCGCCAATGGCATCGAGGGCATGGAGCGCATAACCGCTGATGGGATCCGTGACATCGAGCCGTTCTGTGAAGGTGTTGCCGGTGTTCGCGTGGGATGCACGGGTATCATCGATTTCCGCGGGGCGACCGAAAAGATGGCCGCCATCGCGTTGGGCATCAACGCACACAGTCGCGTAGCCCTGGGTGAGGCTTTTCTCGGCACGGAACAACGCGAGGGGAAAAGTGTTGTCCGTACCTCGAAGGGGACCCATCGGGCGCAGTATATCATCTTCTGCGGTGGATTGCAGAGCGATCGGTTGGCCAGGGCGGACGGGGCCATCGTGAACGAGCATGTCGTCGGCTTCCGAGGCGACTACTATGAGTTGACCGAACAAGGACGGCACAAGGTGAAGCACCTGATCTATCCGGTGCCCGATCCGCGGTTCCCGTTCCTGGGCGTTCATTTCACGCGGATGACGGATGGAAGCACTGAGTGCGGACCCAACGCGGTGTTCACGTTCAAGCGTGAGGGTTATGGCAAGACCGACTTCGACCTGAAGGACACCATGGATGCGCTGACCTACGGGGGCACTTGGAAACTCTTCTTCAAGAACATGAGCTACGGCATCGAGGAGTACCGCCGGGCGTTCAGCAAGCGACTTTTCCTCAAGACCCTGAGGCGACTCATCCCCTCGCTCACCATGGACGATATAGAACCGGGGCGTGCTGGAGTGCGGGCCATGCTCCTGGGCACGGATGGGAGCATGGTCGATGATTTCCGTATCGAACGACGCGGCAACCACATACACGTGTTGAACGCGCCATCACCCGCGGCCACAGCGGCCCTTGCGATCGGTCAAGGCATTGTTGACATGGCGGTGGATCAACTCCAGATCACGCCCTCCAGAACGCTCGCTTGAAGAGGTAGGTCGGTCCGGTCCGCAGGCCAAGAAAGGAGAGGGGGTCAGACGACGCGGTACTGCTCTTGTACCTCCGTCCAGCTCCACAGGAAGTAACCCATGAGGCTGTTCAGGCGCTTGAGGATGATCGGGTTCGGCGCCTTCATCTCGCGGAAGTAAGCGTCCTGGAAGCAGAACAGGTCGTACTCCTGGAAGAGCACCTTGGCCATGGCGTACACGGTGTTCTTGCTCGGGAAGTTGAGCCGTTCCATCCGGCTTTGCAGCTCGCGCACCTGGCTCTCCACGGCGGTACAGTCGCGGTCCATCGCTTGCGCGAATTTGGATACCGACAGGGAGAACATGCGCTTGTCCAGCCCGGGTCCGAGCACGCGCTGCATATCCATCAAGTTGGCGGCAAGGACCACCAAGGCGAACGCCGCATCATCCTTTTCGCTCACGTTCGGCGATACCGTGAACTCCGGCGATTCGTTGATCTCATCGGCCACCGCGCCGAAACCTTCCGAGGTGAGCTCCAGCACCGCGTTCACGAATACGTTGGCGAGCTTGTCCTCGGTGATCTTCTTCTTACCGAATATGGTAGCGATCATGGGTTCTTCAGTTGTGCGAAGTTGCGTGGACCCCAACCCTGTAGGGGACGGTGGCTTCAGGTATTTTTAACAAGGTTATCCACCTCCCATGACCATCAAACCCCTGTTGGACCAATACGCCGCCTACGATCTATGGGCGAATACACGCTTCGTTCAACGCCTGCAGCGCGAACCTGCCGATGTGTTGGATCGACCTGTTCCGAACAGTTTTCCATCGTTGCGGGCCACCTTGCTGCATATCCGCGATGCGGAGAATGCCTGGCGGTGCAGGCTCACCGGCGTCAAAGCCGCATGGCCGGCGGAAAGCGACACGTCCATCGACACCCTATTGAAGCACAGCACACTCTTGCGCGACCTGGTGCTTGGCATGGACGGATCATCATTGGCCTCAGACAGCACCTACCTCGATCTGAGGGGCAACGCGCATACCCAACAGGCATGGTCAATGCTCATGCATTGCTTCAATCACAGCACGCAACATCGCGGGCAGGTGATCACGCTGATGCGCACGCTGGGACTGGACGAGATACCGGCGAACGACCTGGTGGTCTACCAGCGAACCTTAACGACCTGACAACATTCGCTTAACATGTGGGCGGCTGCTTTGCGGCGCGATGTACCGATCCCATTTCCATTGGGCGATGGCCATGCTATTGCAGGCCGTGCCGTGCGCTCTCTACGCGCAGATCACGAGTGGCGAACATGTACCGACGGAGGTGGTCGCAGGGGCGCCCCAGGCTCCGCCAAAGAAATCCTGGTACGAGACCTTCAGTATTCGTGGATACGGCCAGGTGCGATACAACCGCCTACTGGAAACGAACCCCGACCTCAAGTGTGAACAATGCGACAAGAGTTGGGGCGATAATGGGGGTATCTTCATACGCAGGGCCCGTATCATCTTCAGTGGTTATGTGCATTCCCGCGTCTATATCTACCTGCAACCCGACTTTGCCAGCTCGGTGGGAACATCCCAGAACGTGGTACAGCTACGTGATTGGTACGTGGACGTCGGTCTCGATGCGGACAATGAATTCCGCATACGCCTGGGCCAAAGCAAGGTGCCGTACAGTTTTGAGAATATGCAGAGCAGCCAGAAGCGGCTCCCGTTGGACCGGGCCGATCCAACGAACAGTGCGTCCGGCAATGAACGCGATCTTGGAGCCTTCGTGTATTGGGCGCCGAAGCTCGTACGTGACCGGTTCAAGATGCTCGTTGACGACGGATTGAAGGGCAGCGGCGATTACGGTGTGATCGCGATCGGTGTCTTCAATGGCCAGACAGCGAACCGACCCGAGGCCAACGATGAATTACATGCCGTTGCACGTGTCACATGGCCGTTCACGGTCGGTGAGCAGATCGTTGAGTCCTCCATAGCAGGCTATACGGGACGATACGTCGTCACGCCCGACCAACGCAGTATCGGTGTGAAAGGAAGTGATGATTGGAACTACGCGGATGAGCGGATCCTTGGGTCACTCGTTCTGTATCCACGTCCTTTCGGCGTGCTGGCTGAATATAACACGGGACGCGGTCCGGAATTCAACACCGCCACCGACAGCATCGAAACACAGGACCTCAGCGGAGGCTTCGTAACGCTGTCCTACCGCCTGCGGGTCAAGGATCACACACTGTTCCCCTTCGCACGTTATCAGGTCTATGAAGGCGGCAAGAAGCATGAATTGGATGCCCGCAGCTACTCCGTGAACGATATCGAGTTCGGGGTCGAATGGCAGCCCAACAGGAATTTCGAATTGGTTTGCGAATACTACCTGGGCGACCGCCGTTTCGAAGATGGGATCAAGCAGGATAATGTGCAGGTTGGCGAGTTGTTGCGGATACAGGCCCAATTCAACTTCTGAGGTCCACCTGACCGGCCTTCGTACTATTAGCTTTAGTCGATCGCCGATCGGTGGTGTTGGCCCTTCACGGCATCCTTCACCTAACCGGGACTCCCCCCACTTCCAGATCGTGCACCGGATCTAGTGCAGCACCTGCTCGCCGACCGTAACCGGCTCTCCGAGGAAGTGCGGCTGCACCCCGAACGCCAGATCGAGGAACACTTTCACACGAGCGATCTTCTCCCGCAGCTGGGTGCGCAGCCCTTGTCGCCGGCCGACATCCGGCGCATTGAAACCGACGGCATCGATACCCAGCCGCTGCGCGATATAGATCGCACGCTCGTTGTGGAAGCGCTGGCTCACGATCGTGAACCGTTGCTGGCCGAACACCTCACGCGCACGCACCACCGAATCGAACGTGCGGAAGCCAGCGAAGTCGAGCGTGATATGTGTGCTGTCCACACCCGCCGCGATCAAGGCGCGGCGCATGTCCTCGGGTTCATTGTATCCCTCGCGACCGTTGTCGCCGCTCAGCAGGAGTTGCTCCACTTTGCCCGTGCGGTACAACGCAGCGGCAGCCTCGATACGGTTCACGAAGAACGGATTTGGCCCGCCGCGTCGACCCTTCTCCGAGGTGCCGAGGACCAGGCCGACCCGGTTGTAAGGCATCGTTGCCTCCGAGTCGAACACGAAAGCCTTCGCGCTGCTCGTGACCCGATGATCGCACCACCACACCGTGATCAATGCCAACAGCAACAGCATCGCGCAGGTGAGCAGGAAACGCTTGCTCCGGATGATACCAACGACCCTCACGGTACCTGGTGATCCGGTCACGATGTCACGCGTCCGAGCAGATCGATGCCGGTGTAGTTGTGTGGTGACAACTTAGTCAGACGCTCCTTCACATCAGCCGCCACATCGAGCCCATCGATGAACGCGGTGATGTCCGCTTGCGTGATCCGTTCCTTTCCACGCGTCAGTTCCTTCAGGCGCTCGTAGGGTTGGGGGTAGCCAGCGCGGCGAAGGATGGTCTGCAAGCCCTCAGCGACCACGGCCCATTGGGTGTCAAGATCGCGGGAGATGGCCGCCTTGTTCAGCAACAATTTGTGCAAGCCTTTCTTCAACGCGTCGAAGGCGATCATGGTGTGGGCCATGGGCACGCCGATGTTCCGCGTCACCGTGCTGTCCGTTAGGTCGCGTTGCAGGCGGCTGACGGGAAGCTTCTCGCTGAGGAAGACGAACAGCGCGTTGGCGATGCCCAGGTTCCCTTCCGCGTTCTCGAAGTCGATCGGGTTCACCTTGTGCGGCATGGCGCTGCTGCCGATCTCGCCCGGTTTGATGCGCTGTTGGAAGTACTCCATGCTGATGTACTGCCAGAGGTCACGGCAGAGGTCGATGAGGATCGTGTTCACCCGGCGCATCGCATCGAACAGTGCGGCCAGATGGTCGTAGTGTTCGATCTGCGTGGTGAACTGTTGTCGTTGCAGACCCAGTTTCTCATCGAGGAAGCGATCGGCGAGCCGCATCCAGTCCAACTCGGGGTAAGCGGCATGGTGCGCATTGAAATTCCCCGTCGCCCCGCCGAACTTCCCGGTGAAAGGCACTTCGCGGAGCAGTTTCAATTGGTGGTCCAGCCGTTCCACGAACACCTGGATCTCCTTGCCCAAGCGCGTTGGCGATGCGGGCTGGCCGTGTGTGCGTGCCAGCATCGGCACCTGCGCCCACTCCAGGGCGAACCCGTGCAGCTGGTCGCGAAGACCGATGATCGCTGGCTGGTACGCCTCAAAGAGGAAATCCTTGATGAGCAGCGGCAGCGCCGTGTTGTTGATGTCCTGGCTGGTGAGGGCGAAGTGGACGAACTCCTTCTGCCGCGCCAGTCCAACTTCCTCCAGGCGCTCCTTCAGGAAGTACTCCACCGCTTTCACGTCGTGGTTGGTCACCTGCTCGATGTCCTTGATCCGTTGCGCGTCACTGGTGCTCAGATCCGTGATGCGCGTGCGCACCGGTGCGAGTTTGTCCAACGGGGTACCGGCCAGTTCGGGCAGTGGCACTTCGCACAGGAAAACGAAATAGTCCAGTTCGACCCGCAGGCGGTAGCGCATCAGGGCCTGCTCGCTGAACCAGCGGGCCAGCGTGCGGGTGCGGTCACGGTAGCGACCATCGATCGGGGAAAGAGCGGTAAGGGCATCAAGGTCCATCGGGGCGACTAAGCGCCAAAGGTAGCCACCGTGCGAGCGCGCATCTTTGTGTCATGGCGTTCGTCAAGGACCTCGGGCTGGGCTTTTCCGGTTTCTTCCGCGCGTTCGGCTTCGCCTTCAGCAACGGCATGGGGTGGATGTTCCTCGTGCCAGCCCTCCTGTGGCTGCTGCTCGCTTATGGGCTGTTCCACTTGTTGCAAGGGCCGGTGGACCAGCTGTCCGACTGGTTGAGCGGATACCTCGCCATTCCGTTGGCCGGGAACGATCCCGGTTGGTGGAGCGATGTGAAGGCCTTCGTCAATGGTGCGCGCGATGTGGTCGTGTCGATCATCCTCAAGCTGGCCATCGGTTACCTGCTCTTCATCGCCAACAAGTACATCGTGTTGGTGCTGCTCTCACCCTTGCTCGCCTACGCGAGTGAACGCACCGAGGAGATCCTTACCGGCCGCGAATTCACGTTCAGTTGGTCACAACTGATGAAGGACGCCCTGCGCGGTGCCTTGATCGCCATGCGCAACGGGGTGTTGGAACTGGTGGTCACTATTGGTATCTGGATCCTCACCCTGTTCGTGCCGCTGCTCATACCGGTCTCGGTGATCCTCCTGTTCATGGTGTCGGCGTACTTCTATGGCTTCTCCATGTTCGACTATGTGTTCGAGCGCCGACGGATGCGGATCGGGGAGAGCGTGCGTGCTGTGAACTCCCGCTTGGGACTGGTCCTGGCGAACGGGATCCTGTTCAGCTTGGTGATGAAATTGAGCATGTTGTTGTTCCTTCCCTTTCTTGGCCTGATGTTCGCGCCCGTGATGGCGTCCGTAGGTGCTGTGCTGGCGACGGTGAAGAAGGAGGGTGCCTTGCCGGATGTCGAAATGCAACGCTTCAACCGACAACTTACTGAACGATGATCACACGCATCCTGGGCCTGTTTCTGTTCGTCGCGTGCATGCACACGGCCGTCGCGCAGGACAGCCTGCGTGTGCAACTCCACGGTGCCGTTCTGGATTCCCTCTCCGGGAACGCAGTGCTCGGGGCGTTGGTGGAGTGGTACGATGGCAATGGCAAGCGCCAGGCGATCACGCAGACGAACTCGGAAGGGCGCTACGCGTTGTTCCTGTTCTCGGGCCAGCCGATCGAATTGCGGGTGACGGAGAACGGCTACCGCCCCTTCGTCGAGTTGGTTCCGCCCTTCGAGCCCGGTGAAAGTGCACGGGAGGTGGACCTGCGCCTGGTACCGGATTGAGTTGTGGTCAGTGCGAGGCTCCAGGGTTCTCCTTCAACCGGTCAAGCTGATCGGTGGTGATCAGGCCTTCGCGGACGAGTTCGGTGAAGTCGAGCGGACCTCCGGGTAACAAGAAAGGGGGCCGAGGCCCCCTTTCCCAGTTGATCGTTCGTTCGGTCCTAGTGCTTCACCGGTGTGGGCGCTACTGTCGGCTTCACGGTCGCGGGTGCGACGGGCGTTACCAATTCGGCCTTCGGCTCTTCCACCATGGGCTTGCGTTCCACCAGGGTCATCTCGTTCACCAGGTGGCCGGCACCGGCGTACTTGTCGATGATCCAGAGCACATACCGGATGTCCACGCTGATCGTCCGTTGCAGTTCGTTCTCGAAGGCGATGTCACCGCTCATGGCTTCCCAGTTGCCATCGAAGGCGATGCCGATGAGTTCACCATTCCCGTTCATCACCGCACTTCCGCTGTTGCCACCGGTGATGTCGTTGTTGCTGAGGAAGCAGATGTGCAATTGTCCGTCGGGATCTGCGTATCGCCCGAAGTCCTTCTTCATGAACAACTCGTGTTCGCGCGCGGGCACGATGAACTCGTCGTTGGTGTTGTCCTCCTTCTCCAGGATACCCTCGGCGGTCGTGGTGTTCTTGTACAACATGGCATCGCCCGGTACATAGCTACCCACCTGCCCGTATGTGAGGCGCATGGTGCTGTTCGCATTGGGGTACCACATCTTGTTCGGGTCCTTCTCGCGCATGGCGGCCACCATCAGGCGGTAACCGTGGTCGAGATCGGTCTGCGTGGCGTCCACCGCGGGGCCGATGACATTGCGGTAGTGGTTCAAGCAGCTTTCCATCGCCTGGATGCCGAGGTCCTTCTGCATCACTTTCAGCGTGGGTTTCGCCAGGAAGGCGTCCAGCTTCTTGCGGTCGGTAAGGATGCTCGTGGAGAACATGGCTTGGGCCCACGCGTCGAAGTTGCTCTTGTATTTCTTCTCGACGGTGGACATCACGTCGGGCTGCAGGTCGCGCTCCACATCGTCGTGGATCATGCGGAACATGGCAGCGGTCACTTTCTGGTCCGTGGCGGGGTTGTAGTCCTTCCAGAACTCCTCAGCAGCGGCCTGCGCACGTGCCACGGCGGCGCTCACCTTGGCGGCGTCCTTCGGGTCGGTCTCCAACTGCTTTTTCAACCCGAACAGGCGGAAACCCATCACGATCGCTTCGCTGCCGAAGGCGGCCTCCTGCATGTAGGTGTTGGCCTTCTCGAATTTCGCGCGGTCGCCATAGCCCTTGGCCAACAGCGTGATGATGTTCCCGTACTTGGCCTTGCGTGTAGCATCGGCGTTCACCCAGGCCATCAGTTCATCCTCTTGCGCTTTCTTCTTGTCATAGACGTGCAGGCGCTTCAACCCGCGCTGCTGCCCGATGAAGTACTTCCAGTAGTTGCTGATCTGCGCGTACTTGCTGGCGTATTTCAGGTCCACTTCAGGGCTGGCGTCCATGTCCTGCTTCATCAATTCCAGCTTTTTGCCACGGATCTTCACGCGGCTCGGCTGTTCGATGTCCAACGCGAGTTGCACACCCTGGCTGCTCAGGAAGCGATCGGTGCTGCCGGGGTAACCCATGATCATGGCGAAATCGCCCTCCTTCACACCTTGAAGGCTCACCGGAAGGTGGTGGGCAGGTTTGAAGGGCACGTTCGCTTCGTTGTAGTCGGCGGGCTCACCATCGGGGGCCGTGTACACGCGGAACATGCTGAAGTCGCCGGTGTGGCGGGGCCACATCCAGTTGTCGGTGTCGCCACCGAATTTGCCGATGGCCTCCGGGGGTACACCCACGAGCCGCACATCAGAATAGGTCTTGTAAACGAAGAGGTAGAACTCGTTGCCCTCGAACATGATCTTGAAGTCTGCGCTCAAGCCGTGCTCCTTGCCGACGGCTGTCTTCAATTTGCCCGCGACCTCCTCGATCTTCTCGGCGCGCTGCTCTTCGGTCATGCCGTCGGTGAGTTCGCCCATTACACGCTCGGTCACATCATCGATGCGCTGCAGGAAGCTCACGGCGAAACCAGCAGGCTGCTCGTCCTTGCGGGTCATGGCCCAGAAACCGTCCCGGAGGTAGTCGTGCTCCAGGGTGCTCAGGCTCTGCACCGCATCGTAGCCGCAGTGGTGGTTCGTGAGGAAGAGGCCCTCGGCGCTCACCATCTCGCCGCTGCAGAAGCCACCACCCAGACGCACGATGGCATCCTTGATGCCACTGTGGTTGATGGAGTAGATATCCTCCGCGGTGAGTTTGAAGCCGAGACGCTGCATCTCCGACTCGTTGATCTGCTTGAGTTTGCTGAGCAGCCACATGCCCTCGTGGGCCTGTGCGGCAAGCATCAGCAGCGCTGTGGAACACAGCAAAAGGGAACGCTTGATATTCATGGTTGAAGGGTTCGTGAGGGAACTCGCCGGCGTGGTCGCGCTGGGGCGAACGAGGGCGACAAATGTAGTAGGATCAGCCTACTGTACCGGGGCCTTGCGGGACGGATGGAAGGGTGCGGGACGGGTGTGCTGGGGGAGGGGGCAGGGCTGTGTTCACTGTTTCGCCGTGCCCGGTTCCCAGTGCAGGGGCATCAACACGCCCTCGGCGTATTGCGCGAAGGACTTGAACGCCTGCGGCGTGTCCACGCGTGCCACGACCTTCTTCATGCGGCCGCTGGACACCACGGTGATGATGGTGCTCGGCAGGTCAGTGACCTGGCCATCATACCGGTCGTTCATGCCGAAGAACCCGTAGCCTTCGGCCTTGGTCACCAGATCCTCCATTTGCTGCTCAGTTGCCTGGCCCGTGTGCTTGCCAACGAGTTCCACGTTCGAGCGACCCTCATAGGTGGCGAAGCCACTGCGATAGACTTTGATCACGTAGGCCTTGCAGGCGCCGAAACAGGGCGTGCGCTCCAGGCTGAAGAAGAGGGAATCCGACTCGGCAGCACCACCGAACCGCGGGCCGCTTTGGTCAACGGCTGGAGGCGTGGATGCGGTAGCATCAGGGCTCACCGCGGCTTGCTTGTCCTTGCACCCGAACAGGAGGGGGACCAGCAGGAGAACGGGAAAAAGTAAGGTTGACTTGATCATGGTGCGTCGGTTATGCGGATCACATGCCAAAGCTCGGGAGCAGTTGGCAGGAGCAGGGGCATTGTGCTGTAGAACGAGCGATTGTTCAGAGTGTACCACCTGCTCCTGCCCCTTGGTCTAGCGCTTGCGCGCCGTCTGCTGTTGCTTCTGCATATCCTCCAGACGCTGCTGCCAGCGGCTCTTCTTGCGCGGGGTCTTCATGTTCTGGAGCAACTGGCCGCGGATCTTGTCCTCGTCCACGAACCACGACTTCAGCACGGTCATCTGAAGGATGCTGATCACGTTCGCCAGCAGGTAGTAGTAGCTAAGGCCACTGCTGAAGTTGTTGAGGAAGAACAGCATCATGATGGGGAACATCCAGAGCATGAGCTTCATGCTGGGCATGCCCTGTTGCTGGGGCATCTGCTTCTGGTTGATCAAGGAATACGCGATGGTACTGATGGACATCAGCAGTGTGAAGAGACTGATGTGATCACCATAGGCCGGAATGTGGAAGGGCAGGTCCAGGATGCTGTCGTAGCTGCTCAGGTCATCGGCCCAGAGGAAATGTTCCTGGCGCAGTTCGATGCTCGCAGGGAAGAAGCGGAACATCGCGTACAACACAGGCATCTGCACCAGCATGGGCAGGCATCCGCTCGCGGGGTTCACGCCAGCCTTGCGGTACAGGTCCATGGTGGCGCTTTGTTTCTTCAGCGCGTCGGCGTCCTTGTGCTTGGCATTGATCGCATCGATCTCGGGCTTCAGCACGCGCATCTTGGTGCTGGAGACAAGGTTTTTGTAGGTCAACGGCATCAAGAGAAGCTTGATGACGATCGTCAGCACGAGGATGATGATGCCGTAGTTCCAGCCCCAACCATCGAGGAAGTTGAAGATGGGGATCACCAGCCAGCGGTTCATCCATCCGAAGATGCCCCAGCCCAGGTCGATGATCTTCTCGAACTGGGGTATCTCCGTGCGGTGCAGCGTGCCGTAGTGGTTCGGGCCGATGTAAAAGCGCATCGGCACGGTAAGTTGCGCGCTGCGTTCCTTCTCGAAGAAGACCTTGGCCGCGTAATGCTTGGTGTGGGTGCTGTCCGTAAGCGGGGTGATCGCGATCTCCGATCCATTGGCGGCGAATCCCTCGTCGCTCACCATCGCCACGGTGAAGAAGTCCTGTTTGAAGGCGATCCAGTTGGTCCGGCCATCGAGTTTCTTCTCGTCGGCAGCGGTCTCCTTCAGGTAATCCCGGTCGGCGCTGAAATACTTGTAGTACACGCCGCACTTCTGCATCTCGGCTGGCAGGTACTTCTCGTTGTTCAAGCCGGCGATCTCCCATCGGAAGAACAGGTTGCCGGGATCCACTTCCGCTTCCAGGTTGACGAACTCCGCCGTCACGTTCATGAAGTACGTCGCCGTGTCCAACTGGTAGGTCACCTGCAGGTACTTGCCGGGATCGGTGGTGGCGGCCTTGAGGCGGACGCCATCGGTGCCCATGCGTTCGGCGGAGAAGAACAGGTCGCGTGTGCTGATGTCCACGTCGCTCGCGAAGAACTTGAATTCGTAAACACCCGAATCGGGATCCGCCAGGATCAATGGGGTCTTGGCGTGGGTCGTGTACTCCTTCAGCCGGATCAGCGAGGGCAGGGCCCCGTGCGTGCTGATGCTCACCTGCAAATGCTTGTTCTCGATCACCACTTCCTCCGCCTTCCCTTCGCTCGCTGGCCGGAAGATGCCGAAGCGACGCATCCCCGCTGCCAGGCGCAGGCTGTCGCTCATGGTCGTATCGGCCATGCTCAAGGATGCGCCTCCGTTCGCAGCGATCGCAGCGCTGTCCGCTGCGGGTTGTGGGGTCGCGGCCTGAAGAGCTGTTTCTTGCTCTAGAGCCCGTTTTTCGAATTCAATATTCGCAAGGCTGTCCTGTTCATGCTGCATGCGCGCCTCCTCTGCCGCACTGGGCTGGACGTACAGCGTGTAGCCGAAGAGGATGGCAACGATCAGGACGATGCCGATGATGGAATTACGGTCCATGCGGTGTCCGCCGGAAGTTCAGGGCAGGCGGAAGGGCGCCAAAGATAGCCGGGATGCCGATGCCCCCTCAGGCTTTCACGTTCTCGCTGGGTTCCACTCGCCGGGCTTCGACGGCGGCTTGCTCCACAGCGGCCTTCACGAAGTGGATGAAGAGCGGGTGGGGTTTGGCCACCGTGCTCCGGTACTCCGGGTGGAACTGCACGCCGATGAACCAGGGGTGGTCCTTGAGCTCGACGATCTCGACCAGCTTGCCCTGCGGATTGATGCCCGTGGCCAGCATACCGGCCTTGGTATAGGCAGCGAGGTAGGCGTTGTTGAACTCGAAGCGGTGGCGGTGACGCTCACTGATGTCCTTGCGCTTGTATACGCTCTGCGCCAGGCTGCCCTCGGTGAGTTTGCACGGGTAGGCGCCGAGCCGCATGGTACCACCCTTGTCGGCGACGGTCTTCTGGTCCTCCATCATGGCGATCACCGGGTGGGTGGTGTCCGCGTTCATCTCGGTGCTGTTGGCGTCGGCGTACCCGAGAACGTTGCGGCCGAACTCGATCACCGCGCATTGCATGCCCAGGCAGATGCCCAGGAACGGCACCTTGTTCTCGCGGGCGTATTTGATCGCTTCGATCTTGCCTTCGATGCCCCGATGCCCGAAGCCCGGTGCCACCAGGATGCCTGTCAATCCGCCCAGGTGCTTGGCGACGTTCTTCGCGGTAAGCTTCTCGCTATGCACCCACTTGATATGCACCTTGGTCTCGTTCTCCGCGCCAGCGTGCTCCAAGGCTTCCTTGATGCTCTTGTACGCGTCCTTCAACTCCACGTACTTGCCCACCAAGCCCACATGCACCTCGCTCTTGGGTTCCTTGTAGCGGCGTAGGAAGTCCTTCCATTTCGTCAGGTCAGCCTCGGGGTAGTTGGAAACACCCAGTTTCTGCAACACCACTTCATCCAGCCTCTCCTGCTGCATGAGGAGGGGCACATCGTAGATCGTTTCGGCATCGCGGCTCTCGATCACCGCTTGTGCATCCACGTTGCAGAACAGGGCGATCTTCTCCTTCATCCCCTTTTGCATGGGGTGCTCGGTCCGGCACACGAGCACGTCGGGCTGAACACCGAGGCTCAGCAGTTCCTTCACGCTGTGTTGCGTAGGCTTGGTCTTCAGTTCGCCGGTGGTGCCGAGGTAGGGTAACAGGGTCAGGTGGATCGACAGACAGTCCTTGCCCTTCTGCCATTTCAGCTGGCGGATCGCCTCGAGATAGGGGAGGCTTTCGATGTCACCCACGGTACCGCCCACTTCGGTGATCACGAAATCGTAGATGCCCTTGCGGCCCAGCGCCTGGATCTGCGACTTGATCTCGTCGGTGATGTGCGGGATCACCTGGACGGTCTTTCCAAGGTACTCACCGCGCCGCTCCTTGCTGATGACGTTCTGGTAGATGCGGCCGGTGGTGACGTTGTTCGCCTTGCTGGTGGGCACATCGAGGAAACGCTCATAGTGGCCCAGGTCCAGGTCGGTCTCCGCGCCATCCTCGGTCACGAAACACTCGCCGTGCTCGTAAGGGTTCAACGTGCCGGGATCGACGTTGATGTACGGATCCAGTTTCTGGATGGTGACGGTGAAACCGCGCGCTTGCAGCAGCTTCGCCAGGCTCGCGCTGATGATGCCCTTGCCCAGGGAGGAGGTGACTCCTCCGGTAACGAAAATGTACTTGGTGGATCCCGTCATCGCTGGTGAAAAGGACTCATGGACGAGCCGCGATCACGGGGTGTAAAGATAGCCTGATCCCCCGGCCCCGGAAGGAACGGTGGAAAAAGGCTGACAACTCAGAATTTGTAGCTCACCCCCACGCTGGGCAGGATGGGCAGCTGGTTCACGCGTTCGTAGCGCACGCGGTCGAAATAGAAGATGTTCTCCTGATCCGTGACGTTCGTCAGGCTGAAGTCCAGGTCGATCACCTGGTGCTCGTCCAGCCTCCAGCTCTTGGTAACCCCGATATCCAGGCGCATGTAGGCTGGCAGGCGCCCCTCGTTGGTCGGGCCGAATACCGTGGCCAGGTCCGCGTTGCTGGTGGCGATGTTGGTGTTGATGTCGCCGTTGAAGGGGACGGAACCATAGAAGCCCTGGGTCTGGGTGAAGGGGAAGCCCGAGCCGTAGTTCCAACGCACGTTCAGCTTCCAGGCCTCGAATTGTCCGAAACTGTAGCTGGCCACGAGGTTCACGTTATGACGGCGGTCCCAAACGGGGTTGTATGTGTTGAAGCCATCGAAACGGTCCACGTAGGTGTAGCTGTACACCCCCCACAGGTAGGTGCGGCCCTTCTCGTACTTCAACTGGAAGTCGACACCGTAGGCATGGCCTGACTCCACGACATAATCCTTCTTCAGCTCATCCGGCTGGTCGGCGAACTCCTGCGTGTCATTGAAGATCTTGTTCCGGTTCAGATTGGTCACCTGCAGGAAGTCCTTGAAGTACCCCTCGACATTGGCCGTAAGTTCATTGGTGATGTCGTACTCGAAGCCGGCCACATAGTGGTTCGCGCGCTGCAAAGGGTCCTTCACATCGTGCACGTCACCGTTGCGGTCGGTCATGGTGCTGGGCAGGTTGTCCGGGGCGGAGAGGAAGCCGTAGAAGAGGTTCACCACATCGCGGTCGCTGTTGGCGGCCACCAGGTTCTGGCTGTAGCGGCCTGCGGCGGCCTTGAAGCGCAAGTCATCCGTGATGTTCCACTTGAAACCGAGGCGTGGTTCGATGCTCAGCACCGAGAGTGAGGCGTAATAGTGCAGGTGGATGCCCGGATCGATGATCACCTTGCCGACGTTCTTGCGGTAGTTGAAGTAGCCCGCGATCTCCGATGTGTTCTGCTCCTGCTCGTACGGACGGCCCAGTGAATTGTAGAATTTGAAGTTGGTGCGGAAGCCGAGCACCTCGATACCGTACTTGGCCTCGTCCTCACCGATGAAGTACTTGAAGTTGAGGCCGCCGTTGAAACCGGTGATGTCGCTCGTGCGTGGCTGCAGGTCACCCTCCAGCATCTCGATGCTGTACTTGGTATAGGCGAACACGCCATCGATGAGCACCGCACTGCCCGAGGGCACCAGCACGAAGTTGGTACCGGCGCCCCAGTTCTTCCAGCTCAGGTCGCTCACATGCTGGTAGGTAACGCCATCGGAGAAGTTGAAGCCGAACAGGTTGAATTTGCTGCCGTTCGCGCCGTTGAAAGAGACCTTGCCATAGGCATCGCTGAACTTGAACGGGAGCCCTGCGGAATCCACATAGGTGTAGAAGGTCTTGCTGCTCTGGTCGAGGTAACAATGGCGGAAGTTGAGCAGGTAGCTGGAGGAGCCTGCGCCCGGTTCCGTCTGCTTCTTCAGCGGGCCTTCGATCATGGCCTTGGCGGCGAAGGTGCTCGCGCTCACACGACCGCCGAACCGCGTCTTGTTCCCATCGCGCGTGGTGATGTCCATCACCGAGCTCAACCGGCCGCCGTACTCGGCGTTGAAGCCCGCGGTGTAGATGTCGGCGTTGCGGATGATGTCGTTGTCGAACACGCTGAACAGGCCGATGCTGTGGAAGGGATTGTACAGCACCATGCCGTCCATCATCACCTTGTTCATGATCGGCGAACCGCCGCGCACGTATAGTTGTCCGCCCTGGTCGCCGGTGAAGATGACACCGGGTACCACCTGGAGGTACTGGGCCAGATCGGCCTCGCCCCCGATGGCGGGCATGCGCTTGATCTGGATCGGGGTCAACTTCGTAAGGCCCATGCGCACCTCGGTCTGTGCTTCCTGTTTGTCGGCGTTCACCTCGAACGTGCGCATTTGGATCGCGCTCTTGGACATGAACAGGTTCGAGGTGATGATCTGGTCGCGCGCCACGGTCACACGCTGGGCCAGGGTATCGTAGCCCATGGAGGTCACCATCAACTGGTAGGTGCCAGGCTCCACCTTGCTGATGGAGTAGTAGCCGTTCACGTCCGTCGCAACGCCGTATGACGTGCCTTGCAGGAACACGTTGGTGAAGATCACCGGCTCGCCCGAACCCTTCTCGCTGATGATGCCACGGATGGTGCCCGTCTGGGCAAAGAGGGCGGAGGAAGAACAGAGCACTGCGACGAGCAGGCCGAGTTTGAGGGCACGCATCATGGTCGGGTCATTTCCTTGCGAGGGCCGCTAAGGTAGAAGAAGGCCCCGCTCGGCCGCACCACCGTTCCATGGATGGTTCCGACCGCAGGTTGAGCGCCCCCGTGGACGCCCTCCCTCCCCGGTGGATGAACTCACGCCATCACCTTGGCGAGCAGTTCGCGCAGCAGTTCACCCTGGTCGCCCCCGTCGCCACCGATGCCTTTGCTGCGCAGGTCGCACTGGCGCAAGTGGCGTTGCACCTCGGTGAGTTTGGCCAGCGGGTAGTTGCGGGCCTGGGCCACGTAGTCCTTTACAAAGAAGGGGTTCACCTTCAGCGCGGCGGCCATCTCCTGCTGGTTCTTCCCGGCCAGGGCGTGCACCATGGCCAGCTTGCTGAAGTAGGTATTGAGGAAGCCCACGGTGAGCACCAGCGGGTTGTCCTTCGGGTCGGCGGCGAAGTGGTTGGCGATGCGGTGCGCCTTTTCCGCGTTGCGCATACCGATGGCGTTCTGCAATTCGAACACATTGTAGTCCTTGCTGATGCCAACGAAGCGTTCGATGACCTCGCTGGTGATGGCGCCGCCTTCCTCGGTGACCAGGCAAAGCTTCTCCACCTCCTTCACGGCCTTGGCCAGATCGCTGCCCAGGTGGTTCGCCAACAGTTGGGCCTCGGTGCTGCCGAGCTTGCGTTTCTGGTTCTTCGCGAAGCTGATGAGCACTTCGGGCAATTTGTCATCGCGCACCTTGTCGCTCAGGAACACGGTGCCACCGCCTTTCTGCGCGGTCTTCAGGATGGTCTTGCGGCCGTCGATCTTCTTGTGCTTGTAGCAGAGCACCAGCACCGTGGTCGGCGTGGGCCGCGCGAGGTAAGGCTCCAGTTTCTCCACCTCGTCGATGCGCCAGGTCTGCAGTTCGCGCACGATCACCACCTGCCGTTCGGCCATCATGGGGTAGCGCAAACAGGTGTCCTTCACCACTTCGGGGTTCGCATCGCGCCCATAGAGGATGGTGAGGTTGAAGTCGCGCTCGTGCTCCTCCAACCCGAGGTGTTCGATCTCGCCGGCGATGCGATCGATGAAGAACCCTTCCTCGCCGTGGAGCACGTACACCGGCCTGAACTTGCCCGAGCGCACCTCGAGCATGATCTTCTTGTAATCGTCCGTGGTGCTCATTCGAAGCGCAAGTGCTTCACCGACCGTCCCTCGTTGATGATCTCGCGCAGGGAGGCGATGCCCACGCGCACATGTGTTTCGGCGAACGCCCCCGTCACCTTCGCATCGCTCGCGCTGGTCTTCACACCTTCGGGAACCATGGGCTGGTCGCTCACCAGCAACAATGCGCCGGTAGGGATGCCATTGGCGAACCCGGTCATGAAGAGCGTGGCTGTCTCCATGTCGATGCCCATGCACCGCATCCGCTGCAACTCCTTCTTGAACTCCTCGTCATGCTCCCACACCCTGCGGTTGGTGGTGTACACGGTCCCGCTCCAATAGTCCAGTTCCATATCGCGGATCACGCCGCTCACCGCACGATGGATCATAAAGCTGGGCAAAGCAGGCACTTGGGGCGGGAAGTAATCGTTGCTGGTACCCTCGCCCCGGATCGCGGCGATCGGCAGGATCAGGTCGCCCAACTCGTTCTTCTTCTTCAGCCCGCCGCACTTGCCCAGGAACAGCACAGCCTTGGGGTCGATGGCACTCAACAGGTCCATGGTGGTGGCGGCCATGGGACTGCCCATGCCGAAGTTGATCATCATCATATCCTCGGCCACGGCCACCTTCATCGCCTTGTTCGCCACCGGGATCGTCGCGCCCGAGAGCTTGCAGAAGATATCCAGGTAGTTGTCGAAGTTGGTCAGCAGCACATGGGGCTTGAAGGCCTCCAAAGGCATTCCCGTGTAGCGGGGAAGCCAGTTCGTTACGATCTCTTCTTTGGTGCGCACTTTTGCGGGGGATGGATACCGGCCTGCCCTTATTGGACCTGCCCGACCACGGAGTCAAAACTAAGAACGACACCGATGGGGCGCGTGTGTTCGATCCATACCGCCGCCGTTGGGTCGCTTTGACGCCTGAAGAATGGGTGCGGCAGCACTTCCTGAACCACCTGGTGCACGACCTCGGCTGCCCGGCCTCGCTGACAGCCGTGGAACGTTCACTGGTGTTGAACGACCTGGCGAAACGGGCTGATGTCGTGGTCTTCAGCCGCGAAGGCCGCCCGTTGCTGTTGGTGGAATGCAAGGCGCCGAACGTGCGCATCGATCAAGGAACGTTCGAGCAGGTGGCACGCTACAACCTCGTGTTCAAGGTGCGCTACCTGATCGTGACCAACGGCTTCCGGCACTTCTGCTGCCGCATTGACCATTCCAAGGGAAGCGTTGATTTCCTCGTTGATATCCCGAGCTACGCGGACATGTCCCGGCCTTGACCGGGACTACATTTGGACCAGGTCTTCGCTAAACGCCGGGGCCTGCACAGCATGAGAAATGGTATGCTTCTGTTGTTCGTGGCCTTGTTCGCCGCTGCCGCTCCTGCCGTGGCCCAGCACCGCGAGAAGATCGACTTCCCCCTGCGGGCGTTCCTGGAGCGCGACCACGCGCCGGGCGATCAGGTGGACCTGTTCATCCATGGATCGGCGAGCGCGGTGAGTGCAGCGGTGCACGCGAACGGTGGGTTCGTGAAAATGAGCATGGGCCGTTTGGTGAGCGCACGCGTGCCGGTCTCCCGGGTGCGTGACCTGGCGGCTTCTTCGGCCGTGGAGAGTTTCGAGTTCCGGATGGACCCTTTGAAAGAACTCGCCGACAGCATGCGGGTGAAGGCGCGTGTGAACGAAGTGCATGCAGGACTTGCCCCGCTTCCACAGGCGTACGATGGGACCGGTGTGGTGGTGGGGATCATCGACACCGGACTTGACTATGAGCATGGTGACTTCAAGAACGAGGATGGCACCACGCGTGTGGCTTGGTATTGGGACCAGGGCGAAGTGGGTTCCACCTCACCTCCTGATTTCGGTTATGGCGGTGAGTGGACCGCTGCGCAGATCGATGCGGGACAGATCACCGTAACGGACCACGGCACGCATGGCACCAACTCGACCGGCATCGCCGCGGGCAATGGTCTTGCGGGTGGGCATAACAAGGGTGTAGCCCCAGGAGCGGACATCATCGTCGTGGCGGTGGGGAACGAGTCCGAGGGAGACCACGCGATGATCGTCGATGGGGTGAAGTACATCTTCGATCGCGCAGCCGCCATGGGCAAACCAGCGGTGGTGAACATCAGCCTTGGATCATACGGTGGCTCGCACGATGGCAAGGATGCTGCAGCGCTCCTCATCGACAGCCTGATCAATGCCCAGCGAGGAAGGGCCTTGGTATGCGCTGGTGGTAATGCGGGTAATTACTACCCCCTCCACTTGCACACCGATGTGGGATCCGACACTTTGTTCACATGGTTCACCACCAACGCGAACGGAGCACCGTACAATTTCTTTCCCTATCCGAACCTGTACTTCGAACTGTGGGCCGATGCCGCGGATCTCGCGAACGTGCAGTACGCCATTGGTGCCGACCGCGTGCAACCCAGCCTGGCCTATCGAGGCCGCACCGCGTTCAACACTGTCGCTGCGAACATTGGTAACGTGATCACGGAGCCGCTGATGAGCCTTGATGGGAACCTGCTCGGTACAGTGCAGTACTTCGCGCAACAACGCGGCGACCAGATCCAATTGCAGGTGCTGATGGCCTCGCCTGATTCCGCAGCGTACAACTGGCGCCTGATGACCACCGGCAGCGGGAGTTTCGATGTATGGAGCATCACCACTCTCACCGCGACGTCGAACATGCTCGGACCCGTGCTCGCCGGGGATCTTGGGTTGCCATTCCCCACCGTCGCCCAGTATCCTGACATGGTGGATTACGTGCAACCCGACCTCAGTTCCCACATCGTGGACTCATGGGCATGCAGCGACATGACCTTCACAGTGGCCAACTACAACAACCGAACGGAGTACCTCGCCTACGACGATAGCACCGTGCAGATGGGTATTGTTCCTTGGGCCATTTCTGCCGCCAGCAGCGCGGGTCCAACGCGAGACTTTCGCGTGAAGCCGGACATCGCCGCCCCTGGTGACATCACAATGACGGCCGGTGCGATCGTGAATCTCCAATGGGCCATCGACAACGAACCATGGAAGGTGGACGAGTGCGGCTGGCACGCGCGCAATGGTGGCACCTCGATCGCTTCGCCTGTTGTAGCGGGCGCGGTGGCGCTCTACTTGGAGAAATGTCCCAATGCCAGCTGGGGGCAGATCCGACAAGCCTTCTTGAACACGGCGTGGGGCGATGCACTTACAGGGACTCTGCCCAACGACCGCTTCGGATACGGACGTGTGCATGCGTTCAATGCGCTCGTTACCTCCAACATGCCCGATATCGCCATCAGCGGTTCCGATGATGAGATGTGCGCGAACGAAGCCGTACAGGTCACCGCACCCGCTGGTTACGACGCCTATCTCTGGAGCAATGGTTCCACGGACAATCCGACGACCTATACAGGCACAGGGCCACTGACCGTGGTGGCGAGCACGGCCACCGGTTGTGCGCACAGCAATGGGCTCACCTTCACTTTGTTCCCCCTGCCTCCGACCCCAGTGATCACCGCGGTTGGGACCGAACTCACCAGCAGCGTTGGACCATCCTACCAATGGTACTTGGATGGTGGCCTTATCGGTGGTGCGAACGGACAGGTTTACGTTGCGCCGGTCTCGGGTTCGTACACAGTTGTGATCACGGATGCCAACGGATGCGCGGCGGAAAGCGCCCCCGAGGCGGTGGTGATCACGGGGATCGCGGACGCTGCTGTCCAAGGCTTCAGCATCTGGCCTTCACCGGCGACGGATCTGATCACCATTCGTACGCCAGCGAACGGCAGCGGTGCTGTGCGGATCACGGCGACCGATGCAAGGGGACGTGTGGTGATCGATCAGCAGGAGACCAGCGGTGGTTCGATCATCGTGCCCTTGCGTGGAGTGGCGGCCGGAACCTATGCGCTCCGTGTGCGGCAGGGTGATGCGCGATGGGAAACGGGCTTCGTGAAGCTTCCCTAAGCCGATCTTGATCCGGGCTTCGTTCGTTCAGAACGAAGGACAACCCATGGTGATGCGCCCCATGGTGTGCCTGCGCCGCAGGTGTACGAATGGAAAGCGCGTTGACACGTAGAGTTTGCGTCGGGCCGAACGCCGTTCGGTCTTCGCCTTGGAGGGGATGGTCTCCTTCTCCACCCAGCACCGGTCGGTGCTCGTTTCCCGGGGTTGTTCCTTGCTGACCGTTCGTGTAACGCTACCCGGCGTTTGTTCCATGCGCACCGGTGCTGCGGGTTCACGTTGGGCCTGTGCTGTAGTCAGGGTAAGCGCGGCCAGGGCGGCGAGGGATCCCCGCCGCAAGCCGAGGTCCAGCTCCTTCATCGCCACAAGCGAAGGGTCCACCTGTTCCGCGCGGAACATGCCGCACGTATCGGGGCGGTCCTTGAACCAACCCACGAGCGCATCTCGTTCCCAACCCGTAAAGTCGACCACGGGTTTCTGGCAACTCGAGCAGAAACGATCCCTGCCATGCGCTTCCATATCCTCCCACCGCTGATCGCAGGTGAAGCGCATGCCGCGTGTCGCTTTGGTGCCGGACATTGTTCGGTCGGTTTATGCGAAGACGGATGGATCGCGCCGGGATGCCTGTGAACGAAGAAGCCCGCGCCAGGATCATACGACGGTAACGCAGCGTTGAACCCGAATGAAAAAACCGGTTTGATCGGTCAGGCGGGGTATCAGACGGAAGGACCACCAGCCGACAGAAACCATCAGGCAATGACCTGGCTTCTTCTCACTTCACACCTTTACCAAGGCGGTTGCGCACGTATTGCCAAAGCGTGGGATGGTACCAGCGTGCATCACCGGAAGGGCCAGGCACCAGCTTCAGTTCACCGCGCATCGCATCGCCGACCGCACGCACCAACAACGGGGCTCCGGTCACCATCTGCAGCAGGGGATAGGTGGTGAAGTTGTCGTGCGCGGTGGGTTCGATGGTCGCTTGATAAAGCACGCCGCCGGTATCGATGCCTTCATCCACCACGTGCACCGTCACACCACAGTGTTCGCGATCATTGTTCACCAACGCCCAATAGGCACCATGGACCCCGCGGTAGCGTGGGGTCATGCCGACGTGCGTGTTCAGTATCGGCCTGCCGATGGCAGCGATGGTCTTCGCGGAGAGGATGCGCGTGCCGTTGATCGCGACCACCGCTGGCTCCAGCGATCCCAAGGCTTCCCAGCATGTGGCGCCGTTCACTGTGGGCACCCGTGTGATCACGTTGTCCGGTATCGGTTCAGTGGATGCGCCGGATGCCGACAGGATATCGCGTCGACGCGCCTTGGAAAGCGCCCCCATCGGTGTTGCGACAAGGAGCTGGAACAACATCTGACCGAACACTTTCACCACTCCGAGCCGGCGCATGCGTGAGCGCAACAACGACCAGGTCGAAGGACCTTGTTCCAGTACGACGCGCGTATCGAACTCCCTGGTCAACGCGTGGTAGAGCAACGCGGTCGAAGCGTTCTCGCGTCCCAGGAGCACCACCCGTTCACCGGTCATGGTCCATCATTTTCTCCGCGAGCGTGCGCATGGTCATGCTCTCGAATCCGTGTTGCTTGTTCAGGTGCTGGTAATGGCCCAGGATACGTTCGAGGAACGCGATGTTCTTTTCCACGTCGCGGCCGAAATTGTGCGGGTGCCACCAGAGATGGAAGACCTGTCCTGTGCGTGCAGCATGTTCCATGGCCTTGGTGATCCGGCGAAGGCGCAGTCCTTCGAGCGCGTTCCAACGCCTGTTCCATGGTCGCAGGAAGCGGCTGGCCGGGATATCCAGTGGTTGGCCTGGCGGAGGTGCCGAAAGCGTGTGACAGTTGTGGCCGCTCAAGTTCAACCAGGTGTCCAGTAGACGGAGCCCGCGACGCATCGTGGTCTCCTGCTCACGATTGCGTGCTTGGTAGAGCCAGCTGCGTTCATTGCCGCGGTACGTGATGATCCCCTGAGCGCGGCAGATGCCGAGGTAACGCTCGTTGTATTGGTTGCGGGGGAATACGAAGCTCTTCAGCTCCACACCGAACGATGCCGCAGCGCGCTTCGCCGCGTTGAGGTCGGCAGCGAACTCGCCCTCGGTCTGTCCGCGTTCCAGACAGTAGTAATGCGAGAAAGTGTGGCAGGCGATCTCGTGGGTGGGGTGTTCCTGGATCATGCGCACCAGCGACGCCCCGAAGTTGAAGCGATCCTCCGCTTCGTTCGTTCCCACGCGCTGGAAGTGATCGGTGTAGGGGGAAAGTGCTTTGTTGACATAGCCCGGTCGCTCACCAGGAAGGCCGCGTAGCATCGCTTCCTTGTCGTCGAAGAACAATAGGCCCACGGTGGCGAACGTGGCTTTCACGTCGTGCGCATCGAAAGCACGGAGCATGCGCGGAAGAGCATCGCGTACACCCAGGATGTTCGTGCCATAGGCCTCGAGCGTGCGTGTATCGCGCATGCCCCAGTAGAGTTCCAGATCCAGTGAGATGACGAAGTGCCCGGTCGGCATGGGCTTCGAAAGTACCGTTCAGTGTACCTGTTCGCCACCGATGAACGTGGCCTTCACCTTCGCCTTGCGCAGTCCGTCGGCGTCGGTTCCAAGCAGGTCGCGGTCGACCACCACGAAGTCGGCCCGTTTGCCCACCTCCAGGGTCCCCAGCTCGCTCTCGGTGAAACTAGCCAGCGCGTTCCAGATCGTCATGCCGCGCAGGGCGTTCATTCGGGTCAGCGAGTTCTCCATGTGGTAGCCGGCATCAGGCCAGCCTGTCGCGCTCTGGCGAAGCACCGCCGAGCGGAACGTTTGCAAAGGGTCTATGCCCTCCACGGGGAAATCGGTGCCGAGCGCGAGGATCCCGAGCGTGCGTCGCAGGTCCTCATAGGCGTAAGCGGTCGCGATGCGCTCCGGTCCGAGGCGGTCGGCGGCCCAGGGGCCATCGCTGGTGGCATGTGTGGGCTGCACGCTGGGAACGATGCTGTACTGCGCGAAGAGTGGAAGATCCGCAGGGGAAACGACCTGGGCGTGTTCGATCCGCCAGCGGAGGTCGTTCTCACCACCCAGCACTTCACCATACACATCGAGCAGCAGCTTATTGGCGCTGTCGCCGATGCAGTGCGTGTTCATCTGGAAGCCGTGCGCCTTGCACCATTGTGCCACTTCCAGGAAGTGTTCGCGCGATGCGAGTTGCTGTCCGTGGTGACCGGGCTGATCGCTGTACGGCTGCTTGAGCAATGCCCCACGCGAGCCCAGCGCCCCATCCGCGTAGACCTTCACACTGCGCACGTCCAGTCTGTCCTCGTGGATCGCACCGATGGAATCGAAATGCGCAAGGTTCTCAGGGCTATCGGCGACCATGGCATAGATGCGCATCTTCAATGCGCCTTCCTGTTGCATGGTGTGCATCAGGTTGATCGTACCCACATCGAGACCCGCATCGCACACCATGGTGAGACCGACCTCAAAGCAGTCGCGCTGGGCATCGAGCAGGGCCTTGCGTTTGGTGGCTTCGTCGGCCTCGTCGAAAATGGGCTGGAACACGTTGAAGGCGTTCTCCATCAGAAGGCCTGTGGGTTCCCACATGGGGTAGCTCGAATGCTTCACTTCCTTCAACTCATCGGGATCCATCCATGACGCATCACCATCGGGTGTGGTAAAGTGTCCGACCACCTCACCACCCGGCACGCGCGTGGTGCTCTGGACCCGTGCATGACGCAAGGCCACCGCGTTCGCCATAGCCGCATGACCGTCAATGCGCCGGAGGAGCACCGGCTTGTCAGGAAAGAGCACGTCGAGATCCTTGCGGTCCGGGTATTCCTTCACTGCCCAATCGTTCTGGTCCCAGCCCCGGCCCATGATCCACGTCTTTTCCGGATGTGCATCAGCGAAGGCCTTGGTGCGTTCAAGTACCTCCGCCCAACTCTTCGTACCGCTCAGGTCCACCTTCTGCTTGTTCGATCCGTAGCCAAAGAAGTGGCAGTGGCCGTCGATGAAGCCAGGGTAGACCATGCGCCCCTGTGCATCGTAAGTCTCCTTCGCGCTGTACTTGTTCAGGATCTGTTGTTCAGGTCCCAGTTCGATGATGCGGCCATCCTTCACCGCCATGGCCTGGTAGGTGGTGTTCGATTCATCCACGGTATTGATCACCGCGTTATGCACGATGAGATCGGCATCCTCCGAGCGGTAGCCGCACGCGTTCGCGAACAGGATGATGAGCAGCCAGAGGGATCGACGGTTCATGTGCGTGAAGTGAAAGGAAGCCAGCGCGGCAGGCGGCGTGCGTCGATGAGCAGCAGCGTGGCCACTGAGATGAAGGGGAGCAGGGGTATGCGGTAGCGCACGAGGGCACCGATAACCGGCACCGTCAGACCGATCAGCACTGCGAGCAGGAGGATAAAGGACAGACAAAAGAGAAGCATGGGCTTGTCCACCTCGCTCCAGGGGCGCCGGTAGCGCAGCGCGACGATCGGTGCCAACAGCAGGAGCACGTTCTCCGCTGCACTGGCCCAACCAAGCGGTCCGTTGGACAGCGCTGCGAAAGGGGAGAGAAGGGTCATGTACAGCGCGTGCGGCACATTGCGCACGAAGCTCCAAAGATCCGGTTCGAGGGCGGGCAGTTGGACGAAGCTCCCGCTATGCACGGAGGTGGCCATGCCGATGAAGTCGTGCTGTTTCAAGGCGAGCAATTGGAGCACATCATATCCGGGCAGGATCAAGCCTGAACCGACCACGCACAAAACGGCCAGGGCATGCACCATGGCGCTTTTGAGGATGGCGTTGCCACCGTTCCGGCGGTGCCACAGGAGTGCGATGAGTCCCGGGAGTAGGCAGAAGAGCACGTAGAACTTCACGACGAGCATGATGGAAAGCCCAATCACTGTGGCGAGCACGGCACGCCACCGATGGCGCTCCATGGGCAGGCCGATCGCGCCGATCATGAACAAGCCGAGGCCGAACACGAGGAGGCTCTCTTTCAGTACGCCACTGGCCCAGAACAACATGCTTGGCCAAAGGAATACGCCTGCCATAAGGCCGCGCTCAAGGCCGCGCAACAGGGGGGCGAATGTTCGGAACAAGCCTACAAGGCCGGTAGTGCTCAGGAAACATGCGAAGACGGTATGTACGTGGTAGTGGCCGAAGGAGAACAACCGCAGCATCGCATTGAGGCGGATCATCGTGTGCGAGTCGTTGTAGATGTTGTTCTCGAACTGCCGGATCCAGTTGTTCATCACCGCGTAGTAGTACTCGGTGAAGTACGGCGTGTCGTTGCCGATGCTGGTGACCATTTTGAGGTAGTCCAAGGGCCGGTCGAAGAGGGCGTTGAACATCACCGCACTGTCGTCGAAATACTTGAAGACATCCGCCGTGAGGCGATCGGTGTAGATGTAGGTGTAGACCGCCCACAACACTGTTCCTGCCAGGATCTTCGCAACGAAGAGCACCGCCACCCAGCGCATGGGGAGACCCGGTACGCGCGAGAAGAAAGGGATCCGCCGCATCCCGTAGAGGAACAGCGCGGTGTAGGCGATGGCGAGTAGGATGCCGGGCATCGGGGTCGCAATGTAGACGTACACCACCGGGTGGGTGATGCCTCGTACAGCTTCGAGGGGTATGTGCGGAGGTTGGCGTTCCAGGCACAAGCGGTTCGGGCCCCCGGCTACCTTTGCGCACCGATATGCCTACCCTCACCACCAACCCCGATCTGGCGCCTGCTGGCGTGGACACCGCGAAGAAGCTGGGCCTGCTGCCCGAAGAGTTCGATAAGATCAAGGATATCCTTGGTCGCGTCCCGAACTTCACGGAGCTGAGCATCTATAGCGCGATGTGGAGCGAGCATTGCTCCTACAAGAACTCGATCAAGCAGCTGAAGACGCTGCCCCGCTCGGGTCCCAAACTGCTGGCCGAAGCCGGTCAGGAGAACGCCGGCTTGGTGGACATCGGCGATGGATGGGCCTGTGCGTTCAAGATCGAGAGCCACAACCACCCCAGCGCCATCGAACCTTACCAGGGCGCGGCCACGGGTGTCGGCGGGATCAACCGGGACATCTTCACCATGGGCGCACGACCCATCGCGCAGCTCAACTCGCTGCGCTTCGGTGACATCACCAAGGAGGCCCGCAGCCGCTGGCACATGCGCGGGGTTGTGAAAGGCATCGGTGACTATGGCAATGCGTTCGGCGTCCCGGTGCTCGGTGGTGAAGTGTACTTCGATGCGTGTTACACAGGCAATCCGCTGGTGAACGCCATGAGTGTCGGCATCGTCCGCACCGATCGGGTGATCAGCGCTACCAGCCATGGCAAGGGCAATCCGGTCTTCATTGTGGGTAGTTCCACGGGTAAGGACGGGATCCACGGCGCCAGCTTCGCGAGCAAGGACATCACCGAGACCAGCATGGACGATCTGCCTGCGGTGCAGGTCGGCGATCCCTTCATGGAGAAATTGCTCCTCGAAGCATCGCTTGAACTGGCCGGCACCGATGCGATCATCGGCATGCAGGACATGGGCGCGGCAGGGATCACCTGCAGCACCAGTGAGATGAGCGCGAAGGGGGAGAGCGGCATGGACGTCCACCTGGATCGCGTACCGACGCGCCAGAAGGGCATGCGCGCCTGGGAGATCCTGCTCAGCGAAAGCCAGGAACGTATGCTCGTAGTGGTGAAGAAGGGCCGTGAGAAAGAGGTCGAGAAGATCTTCGCCAAGTGGGATCTCAATTGCGTGGAGATAGGTACCGTGACCGATGGTGGGACCATCCGCTATTACATGCAGGATGAACTCGTCGCTGAAGTTCCTGCGGAAAGCCTGGTGCTGGGTGGCGGTGCGCCGGTATACGAGCGCGAGACCCGCGAACCGGCCTATATCAAGGAGAACGGGAAGTTCAAGATCGCCGATGTTCCAGAGCCCGATAGCCTGCGTGCGGTCGCGCTCGATCTGCTGGCCAGTCCGAACATCGCGAGCAAGCGTTGGGTGAGCGAACAGTACGACAGCATGGTGCGCACCAACAACATGAGCACCAATGCGCCGAGCGATGCAGGCCTTGTGCTCATCAAGGAGACGGGGAAGGGATTGGCCGTGACCGTCGATTGCAACGGCCGGTACGTTCATGCCGATCCATACAAAGGCGCGATGATCGCGGTGGCCGAAGCCGCCCGCAACATCGCCTGCACCGGTGGTGAGCCTTGTGGCGTGACGAACTGCCTGAACTTCGGGAATCCATACGACCCCGAGGTCTACTGGCAATTCGCCCAGGTGATCAAGGGTATGGGCGACGCGTGCCGTGCGTTCGAAACGCCTGTGACCGGGGGTAACGTGAGCTTCTACAACCAGACCGCCATAGGGGACTCGACCGTTCCCGTGTTCCCTACGCCGACGATCGGTATGGTCGGTATCGTTCCTGACGTGACGAAACGCATGAGCCTCGACTTCAAAGAGAAAGGCGACCTCATTTTCCTCCTCGGTCACTCCACGGAGGACATCGCGAGCAGCGAATACCTGGTGCGTCATCACGGCGTTGACCGCTCGCCTGCGCCGTACTTCGATCTGGAGGATGAACGTCGGCTGCATACGATGCTGCTGATGCTCATCCGGAAGGGCTTTATCAACGCAGCCCATGATGTGAGCGATGGCGGCCTTTGGACAGCACTGGTTGAAATGGGTCTGCCGCGTGGCTTGGGCTTCGATGTCGTTACCGACAGCGAGATCCGGCCCGATGCTTTCCTCTTTGGCGAGGGGCAGGGTCGTGCGATCATCACCGTGAATGAGGATACCGAGACCGAGTTCCTCGACCTGATGCGCGCGAGCCGCGTAGCGTTCATCCTGCTCGGCCATGTCACCAAGGGCAAACTCGTGGTTGATGATGAGCCTTTCGGTTTCATCGAGGATGCCCGGAAGATCTACGAAGAGGCGATCCCGAAACTGATGAACGAACGCTGATCGGTATGTGCGTATCCGCATTGCAGCGACCCTGGTAATTCGATCCAATGCCCCAGCCGAAACTCAGCGGCCTCTTGCCATCACCGGGGATTCCGGCGCCCCAACTGCGCTATGTGAAACAGGACAGGAGCGATGCGAAGCTGGCCGACCTCAAAGGCGAAGTGATCGTGTTGCTCATGTTCCCCAGCTTGGATACCAGCACGTGCGCTTTGGAGACGCGAAAGTTCAACAAGTTGGCGGTAGGGCTGGGCGCCCGCGTGCTCGCTGTGACCATGGACCTGCCTTTCGCCATGAAGCGTTTCTGCCTGGCCGAGGGGATCGATAACGTGGAGACCGGCAGCGACTTTCGCTATCGGGACGCTGGTGATCTTTGGGGAGCGCGCCTCGTGGAAGGCAATTTGAACGGAACCCTGGCCCGGGTTACCTGGGTGATCGACAAGGAAGGGACCGTCCGTTATATGGAACTCGCCCCTGAGTTGGCTGCCGAGCCGAACTACGATGCCGCGCTGGAAGCGGCGAGAGCTTTGCTCTGATCGGCCCTCAAGCGGCCGTGCGCCGCATGCTGCGCATCAGCGCGCTGTCCACCCATGCGAAGAACAGCAGGCTGCCCATCGCCATAGCGGTCCACATCGGCCACGAGCCCTGGGGCATTTGGATGCCGGAGAGAAGACCCTCGATGGCCGAGATCACGGTGGATGCTGGTCCTGGTGTTTGGTCAGGAGTTTCTGGCATCAGTCCAAGCACGGTGCACAGGGCCACAAGGCCGAGCCCGACCATGATCCACGCGCGCTTGCTGATCAGGGGTTTTGCCAGGTCGATCCGGGTGATGGGAGTGGCGGCGACCCGGGCCATGATCCGGTCGGTAAGGTCCGTTGCAGGAACGTGATGGCCAGCCGTCTGGAACAGCTTCCGAAGATCCTTCTCGTTCAACTCAGGCATGATCCAAAAGTAACGCGTGTGCCTCGCCCTTCAATTCGCCGTTCAATTCGTCCAACAACTTCTTGCGGCCGCGGTGCAACTTCACTTTCACATTGGACGCGCTGAGCCCTGTGACGGTTACGATCTCCTCAACGCTCAATTCCTCGAGGTAGAAGAAACTCAGGATCGAGGCATCCTCCGCGCTGAGCGATGCGAGGGCCTTGT
>JBDTNF010000239.1:0-8759 GCA_039933875.1 Flavobacteriales bacterium
CTACTTGAAAACGGACCGCGACAAGGAAGCCTGGTCCGATGTGGAACGCAGCCTCCGCTCCTACCCGAGCAATGCGCACGCGCTACGCACCCGCGCCATCCTGCGCCTGCGCAAGGGGGAACGGGAGAAGGCGTGCGAGGACCTTACGTTGGCCAAGGCCTTGGGCGACGTGCCCGAGGTGGATCAGCTGATCAAGGACAACTGCGCGAGCACCCCGGCCCCGCGCAAGAAGTGAACCGCTAGCGGTTCACCACAAGCCGGCGCACCAGAACCCTCTCGTCCGCCATGGTTACGCGGATCGAGTAGATGCCGGTCGGGACATCGACCTGCACAGCGGACCGTTCGGGACGCAAAGGCTGCGCATCGAGCACCCGTTTTCCCACCGCGTCGAAGAGTTGGAAAGAGCCCTGGCCGTTGCCGGGCAGGATGATCTCAAAGTGTCCGTCGTTCGGATTGGGTGCTATGATCAGCGCATCCTCGCGCACAATCCCTGCCACCGCGTTCACACCCTCATCCGTCAACTGGAACAGGTCCAGAGCGCCTTCCACCAAGTGGCCCGGAGAGTCGTCGCGTGCAACGACCAACAGGCGCATCGTGCTCGTGACAGGCAAATGATCGGCGACGACGATGTTCGCTGGTTGCCAGCTGCCCATGCCAGCCGTAGCGAGGGTGATGGTCTCGACAAGAACCGTTGAGGTCCCGTTGGTCAGGGATATCTCCATGCGATCGTTCGGTGTACCGGCGCCTCCGGCATTAAAGAACCAGCGCTGATAGGTCACATGAGCGTCGATCATACCCGTCGCATCGAAAACCGGGGATGTGAGCGTCACGCTCCCATCATCCACGTCATCGTCGCCTGCACCGCCTCCGCCATTCCCGGTGATGTAAGCCTGCTCACCACAATCACCTATCACATCGCTGCCTGGATTGGAGGTGGAATTCTCGAAGAACGTCGCTACCGGGACGCCGCGCTCCCATGCGCCGGTCCCTGCGTTGCTTGTCGCGGTCCATCCGAGGTTCAATGCGAAATCATCAGCATAGCCGGCTGGAAGTTCGATGGTCACGCTGCCGGAAACCGGCGTCAAAGTTTGCGCTGGCAGGCACACCGTATGCCAGCCCCACTTCCCAGCGGTGATCGAATAATCATCCTGGAAGATCGCAGGGAACGTGTAGGCCCCACTCCCATCGGCGACCGTGTTGAAACTGTAAGTAGGACTTTGGATCACCACCTGGGCGCCAGGGATCGGGTCCAACGTGCCTTCCTCGACCACGAAACCTTGCATGCTGAACGGTACCAAGGGCTCCAGTTCCACATCCAGCAATGTCACTTCTCCATTCACCAGTACCACATCGTTGACCGTCGCGCTGAGGTATCCAGGAGCTGAGACCTGCACAACATATGAACCCGAGGTAGCATAACCCGTGGCGTACGTGCCATCCAATCCGGTCACATCCACCACAGAAGGACCCAGGATGGTGACCGTGGCACCCCCCACCGGGCCCGTCGTCTGGCTATTGGACACATTACCCTGCAGCCAGCACGCGTGGACATATGTCGGCGCCAACACATACAACCCGCCTTCGATGTCGGAGATGATCAGGTTCTGCGAGTCGAAGAAGGGATACACACCCCACGCACCGTTGAATCCATCACCCGAGAACGGCGATGTGTCGTAGTTCCCGACCTCTACCATGTTATCGGGATAGGTGGCGTCGTAGATGGAGACACCATACGTATAGTAGGAAGTGACAACAAAGTCGTTCAACCAATAGGTGTTGTGCGGTATCGCGCCGGAACCGTTGTCGCTCCGCAAGCGGTCCACTTCCTGGATGTCCGTGGGGTCCGTCACATCATAGGAACCCACATACGAATTGGTCTGCTCGTCCGTCGTGAACAAGTGATGACCGCTATCATCCAGCCAGGTGTTGTGGGTGAACTGGTTCGGGGTATCCTGTGTGCCAAGAAGTATGGGGGCGGCTGGGTCGGAAACATCGACGATGGAGAAGAACCCGTCATAGATGTGGGCGGCATAAAGGGTGTCCCCACGTGCGAAGCTGTCGTGGCAGTACCACTGATCGAACTCACCGACCTCAACGGGGTTCATGGGATCCTGGGTCAGGTCGTACATGATCACACCACCATTGCCGCGGTCGGAACCGTGCAGGTAAAGTCTGCCGTTCTCATCGATGAAGAGCGAGTGCGCCGTGGTCCAGTCGGGCGCTTGCCACAGCGTTCCAGTGAGCGCGGTGCTCTGTGGGAGCGGGCTAAGGTCCACGATGGTGATGCCGCCGCTTTCCGCCTCGGTGGTCACATACGCATGATCGTTCCACACCTTGATCTCGCGCCAGATCGAGGCTGGCCCGGGGTAGAAGAAGATCTCCTGCGGGTTGGCCGGATCACTGAGATCCACGACCGATAGACCACCGGGGTTCGAAACGCCCGTTCCATCAACGCCCACCAGGGCATATTCGTTCCCCATCTCATCGGTATACCCCCAGATGTTCGCCAAGTCGCTGCTGCGCAGGTCCTGGTAGCTCAAGTGGCCGACGAAAGAGATGTTCAACTGGGCGCGGCCTGTCAAGACGAACAGGGCGAAGAACAGGATAGCGATCGATCTCATGGGAAGGGGGCGAATGAAAGCGTGCCAATGTACCCGATCACAGCATGCAGCGGGGATCGACTTGTGCACGTGTGCAGGGATCCATTGGAAGCCTTCGGTATGAAGTGAAGGACCGGGGAGCAAGGCGCTTAGCCATCAGCTAACTTTCCCGCCCCGTTCCGAGACCCCATGAAGGATATCCTTTGCGCCACCGATCTCTCACCGGTATCGGACAATGCCTTGCGTCACGCACTCAACCTTGCGGAACGCATCGGGTCGAACGTCACACTGTTGCATGTGCTGGGGCGCAAGGACCGCACCGCCGAGCGCCAGGCCCAGGCAGAGGCGGCGATGGACCAGCAGACCGCCAGCACACAGGGCGCGGGCCGTGTGGTGCGCCTGATCCTGGAAGGCGACTTCGTAGAGCGGATCGCCGAGGAGACCGCGAAGGAGCATGCGTTCATGGTGGTGGGTACGCACGGCCCGCACGGCTTGCGCCAGAACCTGTTCGGTGCGGACATCCTGAAACTCGTTCGCCGTTCGCAGATCCCCTGCCTGGTGGTCCAGGAGGAGAGTTTGGTGTCCCCCGTGCTGGAACGTATCGTTCTTCCGGTGGCCGGCCACGCAACGATCGGGAAACTTCTGGATGCCGTGTGCGCGCTCGCCCGTGCCCATGCCGCCGAGGTGCATGTCTTCCAGCTGATGCGACCGAACGAGCAACCTTCGGACGAACTGCTCGCCAACAAGCTCATCATGCTCCAGCGCCTGCGGGAAGAGGGGATCCGGCACGTGGAAGCCAATGAGCCTTTCACCGAATTCAGCGTCGGCTTCGCCGTGGCCACCATCAAGTACGCGAGCAAGGTCGGCGCCGGTCTCATCGCTGTCATGGCGCACGCCTCGGATGAGTACCGTTACATTGCTGATGCTGAGAAGGAACGCCTCCTGACCAACGACGCCTTGATCCCGGTGCTCTGCGCCTGAACGGTTCGAAAGTATCCGTCGAAATCCTGCGGAATGGGCACCCTCTAAGGTCCCATCTCGCCTTACCTTCGCCGATGCTTTTTTACAGTTCGCCCGACCCAATGACCGTGTCATCGACAAAACGTTATTCAAGCTTCGCGGTTTCATTCCTGCTTTTGATCGGGGCTCACGCTCAGTTCGCAGCGCCGTTGATGGTGCATCCATCGGGTGCCGATCTCCAACTGCATGCGTTGGATATGGATGCGGACGGGGATCTGGACATGGCCGGGCTGTTCGCTGGTCACACCTTCAAATGGTTCGAGAACACCGACGGACTTGGAACCTTCGGAAGTGCCTTGGAGATCGCCGACCTGTTGGATGAATGCTCGCGTTTCGACATCGCTGATCTCGACACGGATGGATTACCCGACTTGGTGTTGTTGAGCACGTTCGATGAGGTATTCGTTGTCCGGAACTTTGGCGCGGGTTCCTTCAGCACGCCTACCTCGCTCGGTTTCCCGGGCATGGCCACTGGCGCCATCCGCATCGGTGAACTGACCGGCGACGGACTGCCGGATATCATACTTACACTGACCGATGTCGATGGCAACGGCATCGGCTGGTTCGCCGGTAACGGCACCGGTTTCGAGCCGCTCGCCCTCGCTCCGCTACAGATCGGCGGAACGGTCTCATCCTACATCGCTGTGGCGGATATGGACCTGGTAGGCGGGATCGATGTCGTTGTGAACGGCGACAACATGGTGCTCGCCCTGCGCAATTCGAATGGCGACGCCACTGCTTGGGAGGTGGACACCATCAGCATCTGGTCCGAATACCCCTACAACGAGCCGCAGTTGATCGATATCGATCACGATGGTGACCTGGATCTGGCGGAGGCCGGCAACGTCTCGGTGCATTGGGCGGAGAACCCCTTGGGCGAAGGCGGCCTATGGGGCACCTTCACCGATCACACCTTGGAACCGTTCACCAGCGCAGGCCACGGTATGTTCGGCCACAACGGCTGCGGAGAACGCACCACCTTGGTCTATGTGCCGTCCAACCCGGGCCTGCCGGTGCGCTGGAGCGCCTGGGTGGATGAACTGGACGACTTCGCTTACCGGAACGATGTACCGGGTGTACCACGCGGCACCGATCCCTTGCTCGCGGACCTGAACGGCGATGGCAAGGATGATCTGGTGCTGGGACATCCCGCGGGCACGGAATGGTACGCGAGCGAGTTGGAGGAGGCCTCGACCACGCTGGTCCTTCCTGCTTTCCAAACGCTGTGCGTGGTGGGTTCACCGCTCGCCATGCCTGAGGCCGAGCCCGCCGGGGGCCAATGGTCGGGCCAGTGGATCGACCAGAACATCCTCTATCGCTCCAACTTGGGCGTTACGGGTATCTACCCACTTTCTCACACTTACTACGAGCCGCAGGGTTGCCCCGTAGCCGCTGTCACCAGTATCCAGTTGCTTGAAGGTCCCGTCATCACGCCTGCTCTGCCGAACGTGCTCTGCTCCGGACAACCACCCATCCAAATGACCTCCGAGCCGGCGAACGTGACTTGGTTCGGCCTTGATGCGGGGAACATCCTGGACCCGGCGACCTTCGCCAACGGCATTGTCTCCTGTGTGTTCCTCGATAGCACGGGCGCTGAATGCGCGAGCCAGACCGAGCCGATCACCGTATGGACCTCGCTGGCAGCGGAGATCGAGACAGCCGGTCCGTTCTGCATCACCGACGGTGAGCAATTGATCACAGCCCTGGCACAGCCCCCGTTCGGCACGTCGTGGAGCGGCGATATCGTCAGTTGGAATTCGGCTGGCGCCACATTCGACCCCTCCATTGGCGCCGGTGACCACCTGGTCATATTGGATGTGACCGCTGGCGGCCCGGGTCAATGCGGCAATAGCGATACGCTCGTGATCTCCGTGAGCGACGCCATTCCCGTGGTGACTACCACCGATCTCGCACCGCATTGTGCGGATGGCTCAAGCTTCGCCCTTACCGGAGCGGAACCGATCGGTGGCACCTGGAGTGGCCCCGGTGTGGACAATGGGCTGATGCTGGATCCCTCGCAGCTCACGGCCGGGACGTATGCCCTTTCCTATACCTACCAGGATCCCGCCGGCTGCGCCGCCTCCGGACTGGCCTATGTGGAGTTGGTCGATAGTGTGGCCCTCTCCTGGACCGTTGAGGACCTGATCTTCTGCACCACCGACCCGGAGGTCGCCTTCGATGCGGCACCGGCTGGTGGAACCTGGTCCGCGCCTCTCAGCGCCGATGGCGTGCTGGCCCCTGGAACGCTGACAACCGGCACCTACGACCTGAGCTATATCTGGAGCGGCCCCAACGGCTGCGTGCTCACCAACGAACCGGCCACGTTCGAGATCGGGGCCGAGTCCGTGGTGACCGTGGACCCCGTGGGCACGCTCTGCACCACCGGCGCCGGTGTGTTCATTACGGGTAGCCCTTCGGGTACCTGGAGCGGAACGGTGACGGGCCAAGGAGGGTTGGTGGTCTTCGAACCCTCGGTGGTGGGTGTCGGCCTCTGGCCGGTGACGCTTACCGCCGCTGCACCGGGCGAATGCCCGGGGACTTCGACCATCCTTGTGGAGGTGGAGATCTGCTCCGGCCTGGCCGAGCAAGCTGGGACGACCTTGGGCCTGATGCCGAACCCCTTCAACGGCCAAACCACATTGACCTTGTCCGGTGCGGGCAAGGCCCAAGTGGACGTGCTGGATGCCACAGGGCGCCTTGTGCTCTCGGTTCCAGGGACTTTGGCAGGCACTACCACCCTGCCGCTGGATCTAGGCGCCCAGCCCAATGGCACCTACACAGTGCGGGTGCTGGAGAACGGACGGTTCCAGTACCTCCGGGCTGTCAAGGCGGACTGAGTTCCCCGCTGTTTTCACCTTCTGAAGGTCAAGTCGCTGGGGTCTTGCCCGGAACCGCATACATTCGATCTGTTCGGGACAAGCCCCGGCCCAAGACCCCACCATGATCGCTACCCAGATCCGCCAAAAGGACGCCAGCTTCTATTTCGTCTCTTATCCTTGCGAGGACATCCTGCGCCGCGTGCGCTTCATCAGCCGCTTCTATGCTGAAGGCGAGAAGTCCATCGCTCCCGATGAGGCGGGCAAGGGCGACGAAGTGGCTTCCTTCATCCAACGCATCGAGCGAAGCGACGCCGCGTTCCAGCGCACGATGTCGCAGGGCAAGATCAAGGCGATCCGCAATTTCTACGAAACCGCTGTGGCGCAACCGCCGATCCCCGGCACCGTGCTCCTCTTCAGCAGCGACATCCTCGAGTTCTCGCCCCTTGGCAACCTCAAGAACGTGGGCGACCTGAAGGAGCCGAAGGAGAAGTACCTCATCATCGATGGCCAGCACCGTCTCGCCGCGCTGGAGTTCTACCTGCGCACGCACCCGGAGGAGGCGAAGACGATCCATGTGCCCTGCATCATCTTCGATGGTGAGAGCGAGGACTTCGCCGCGGAGATGTTCGTGATCATCAACAGCACGCCGACGCGCATCAACAAGAGCCACCTCATCGATCTGTACGAGCGGGTGAGCTGGGAGAAGCCGGACAAACGCCTCGCGGCGAAAGTGATCGAGCGCCTGTACAACGAACCGGACAGCCCGCTGCGCTACCGCATCAACCGCTTGGGCAACCGCAGTAAGCAGGAGAAGTGGATCATGCAGGCCGAACTCTTCAACGAGGTACACCGCTGGATCCTCAAGTCCTTCGACAAGAGCGAGAAGGTGAACGACGCCGCCGTGGAGAAGCGCTACCGGATCCTGCAGGAGTTCTTCCGTGGCGCGCGCGCCGCTTGGGGCGACGTTTGGGGCGACCAGAAGTACCACGTGACCAAGCCTGTTACGCTGAAAGCGATGATCCGCGTTTGCGCCGAACTCAACGCCCGCGACCGCGGCGATGAAGAGACCCGCGAACGCCGCTGGGCCACCAAGCTCGCGGCATGGACCGAATTGAAACGCGACTTCCGCGACGACGGCTTCTACGAGCGCTTCGCCGCCAAGGGACAGGTGGAACGTGTGGGCAAGGTCCACAAGTTCCTGAGCGGGAAGTTGGGGTTGTAGAACTAGCCCAACGCTGCTGAGCTTATTCTCTTGGGTCGTAGACATAGGCTACGACCAGATTGGGGATCATGTATCGAGGACCTGTTCAACTCCCCCCAGGAAGCTATACCATTGAACGGCTTGGCCCATGAAGCCTGATAAGGAGAACAGGACCATTAGCGACTTTGTAGAGTTCGTGCGGTCAGTTCTATCTGATCATAGGTTGTTTAAGAACTCGGATGACGCGTTGATCAAGGAAATATGTGGATACATCAGCCAGCAAGATGATGCAAACAGAATTCGCATCACCCGGTTTCTAGTTGAGGAACTGTTATGGAACAAGTTCGGCTTGAAGCCTTATAGTCTTCCGACATTACAGGGATTGGATTTTCCTGTTGATGGTGGGGTTAGGTCGCAGATCGTGAGCGTTTACACCAGCACGTTGTTCAATGACCAGAACTATCGCGATCAAGCCATGTCAACCATGTTGATCCTTGGCATTAGCGAGGCGAGAGCATTATGCCTTGAGTACATAGAAAATAGGTTAGCAACAGAAGGGTTTAACGCGGTCTTCCATCATATCGTGCTGCTCCTCAACGTCGATCAAGACGAAGGGGCCAGATACTTAGCACACTATTTACCGGCAACATATTCGAAGCCGCTTGAACTACTGGGCTTAAAGGATGAGCCTGCGCTAGTGTTTCTGGTGTACTGGTGCATGCGATTTAATAATGGAGCGCTGGAACGCGTTATCCACGCAATTCGCATTCAGGATGTGGAAGCTTCAGAAGAAGTGATCTCCAACATGCGGTATGTACTTTGCCGCAGGCCATTCAACGTTCAGTATTGCGACTACTTTTTCAGAGCAATGCAACCGATTTAAGGAATGGCAGTGACAGGTTGGTTTGCTTCGCTGCGTCGGCCTGAGCTTTCGCTGTATGCGGGACGATCATAACTGGAGCCTCCAGGGGATCGGGTTTAGATAGTGTTTGCGCTAGCGACCGGTAGGTCGGCGCTTTGTTGTAGGCTTCCCCGCAGTTCGGCCACTCATTACTGGAGGTGAAGTTGTAGGCTTCCCCGCAGTTCGGCCACTCATTACTGGAGGTGAAGTCTTGCTCG
>JBDTNF010000240.1:0-16765 GCA_039933875.1 Flavobacteriales bacterium
GAGCTACGCGATCGGTACCGACATCGGTGCCAACTTCAAACGCTCCAAGCTGGAGAACGTGAACATCGATGCGCTCTCCATGGGGTTGCGCGACGGGATCGACAGTTCGGCAATGATGGACCCCGAGACCGCGCGTTCGGTGATCCAGGGCTACATGATGAAGTTGCAGGAGGCCAAGATGGCCGAGGAGCGTGAGAAAGGAGAGGCGAACCGTGTGGCCGGTGAGAAATACCTGGCGGAGAACGGCAAGAAGAAAGGCGTGACCACCACCCCGAGCGGTCTGCAGTATGAGGTGATCACCATGGGCAAGGGCCCGAAGCCGTTGGCAACGGACACCGTGAAGGTGCACTACACCGGCACCTTGATCGATGGCACCAAGGTCGATAGCTCGGTGGATCGTGGGGAACCCGCTGTGTACCCGGTGAGCGGCTTCGTTCCGGGCTGGGTCGAAGCATTGCAAATGATGCCTGTCGGTAGCAAGTGGAAATTGACCATCCCCAGCGACCTGGCCTACGGCCCGGGCGATGGCCCCGGTGGTCGGATCCCCGCCAACAGCGTCCTCGTGTTCGATCTGGAACTGCTGGACATCATGAAGTAAGAGCAACATCGTTCCTGTCCTGGAAAGGACAGGGAAAGGGAAGAGCGGGCCTTGGCCCGCTCTTTTCGTTGTTGCATGGGACCGATGTGGACTATGGCCCATCGGGCAGCGGCCTCCAATGCGTCACCTCGGTGAAGAAGCGATTGCTCGTGCCTTCGCCCAGCCAGAAGTGGGGGCTGCCGGTGTAGCCGGTCTTGCTCGGACTCTTCAGGAAGAAGTCGTGTGCGAAACGCATCACCACAACGGTCCGTTCTTCGAAGGCGCCGGTCTTGCCGGGCAGGTAGACACGGTTGGTGGGTAGCCAGCACAGCACGCGCTGGCCATCATCGGGCAATTGTTCGGCAACGGATATCCAAGTGCTCATCGACGGAACCACGGGTGGCGTGTGGCAAGTTTACGCTCTTGCCAGCCGCAACTAGGGGATGGGTTCCAGTGGGATGTGATCGCCCTGTACGATCTCGAGCAGCCGCTCCACCGCCTGGGCGCCCAGCTTGCGTGTGCGGTCGTCCTCACCGCTGAACATCTTATCGGCCTCTTTGCGCACCAGGTAGTGCAACAGGTCGTAGCCGATATCCATGCCTGTGGCGGTGATCACGCCATGCCGGCTCTTGTTCCAATGCCACAGCAGGCGGATCGAGAGGCGCAGGGAGGAACGGTCGTGCATGCGACCACCCTGTATCACCCAGCCCTTGCCCAGTTCGCGTTGCACCAGGGAACGGAGCGCGGTGCGGATCGTGCCCACCAGACTGTCCACCGTGATCGGGCCTTCGGGGCGCTTGACCAGTTCGCTGGGTGGAATATGGTCGGTGCGCTGGTAGTACAACTGGTTGGCGCGGGGCATGCTCTTGTTGAACTCGACCATCGCTGCGTTCACGGTATCCGCGTGGACCACGATGGTGCCATCGTACCCGTCGACCGCTTCGCGCTCCTTGTCGGCCAGCATTTCGAGGTAGGTGGCCTTCAGCCGGTTCGGGTCGTGGGGCGGCAGTACGAACGTTGGTGCACCGATGGCATGGCACCCGCGCCGGTGCGCTGTACCGACGGTGAGCAGGCTCAATGCGCGCAGAAAGGGCGAGTTCAATCCGATGACCTCGCGATCGGGCATCACTGGCCGATCGGGTCCATTGAACAAGGCGATGTGGTCGGCGGCATAGCCCTGCGGGTCGAACGAGAGGCCGGCCGCATGGTGCATCAGTTCGAAGAGGATCTCATCCGCCTCCAATGCGGCAGCGATGGAATCGATCATCACCGTGGCGCGGATGGTGCCCCGCGTGAGACCGGTGTGTTCCTCGACGGCGTTGAAGAGTTGGGACCAGAGGCGTGCTTCGAGGTGGCCGTGCACATCGCGCAGCACCAGGTACAATCCACCCTGGCGCTCGCTCAACGCTTCGCCGCAATTCAGCGCGAGCATCACCACGTCGAAGAAACTGGCAGGAACGGGCTCGCCGTTCACGGTGATCGCGCCCTCCAACGCGTGTATCGGGCGTGGCACCACCATGAGGCGGGTGCTTGTGGCCGGGTTCACCCGGATGCGACCTTCGGTAGGTTCGAGGAAAGCGAGGTCGAGCCGTGCGATCCGTGCCAGGCTGCGGTGCGAACGCACCATGCTCCACGAGTCGCCGGGGCTGAAGTTCCAGAGGTCGGCGATGTAGCTCTTCGCGCCAGCGTTGAGCCCATTGATCAATTCGGAACGCGAGGTTCCGCCGATCAGTTCCACACGGCGCTCGTTCAGCGCGTCAGGAACGGGGTCCACCTTCCATTCACTGGTCCGCACATGGGCGGTGTCCGGAAGCAGGTCCACATTCCCTTGTGAAAGCGATGATCGCCGCAGGTCGCGCTGTACGATCAGATCCAGCCTGCGCCGCTCGAAGTGGTGCATCAATTCGTTGATCAGTGCTTTTACAGCAGGGGTCAACGTCCGGTCTTGCAGGGTTCCTATCACACGATCCAATTGTTCGGGGCGGTTCTACGTCGATCATGGGCAGGCGGTTATGATCCGTTGAACGGGTTCCATCGGATCGGCTCCCCACAGGAGCGGAAGAGCGGCTCAGGCCGCGAGTTCCAGGTCGGGATCGCGGTCCACCATCACCGCCAGCAAGGGGTGCGTGACGCGGAAGAACAGGGGAGGGACAAGGCTCAGCATCATCATGCCGGGATAGCCCGTGGGCAGTTGCGGCGCCTCCGCGAGGGTGCGCAGCACCTGGTACTTCCGGCTGGCCTTGTAGTGGTGGTCGCTGTGGCGCGTGAGTTCGAAGAGCATGAGGCGGCCGAGCAGGTGGTCGCTGTTCCATGAATGGACATGCTTCACGCGGGCGTATCCGCCATCCACACCGCGTTTGCGGCGTAAGCCGTAGTGCTCGATGTAGTTCACCGTTTCGAGCAGCAATGCACCGATCAGCGCGGCGATGCAGAACGCTCCCAGGGTGAACAGGCCGAAGACCGCACCGATGCAGACGAGCAACGCGAGTTGCCAGCCGATCAGGTGCAGCATCTCGTTCTTCAAGCCGAAGGGGCGTTCCCCGGCTTTGCGCAGGCGGTCCGCCTCGATATGCCACGCGCTGCGCCAGCTGAAGATGATGGTGCGCAGCCAGAACGCGTAGATCGTTTCGCCATAGCGCGCCGATGCGGGATCCTCCGCCGTGGCCACGCGCCGGTGGTGCCCCCGGTTGTGTTCGATGATGAAGTGCATGTACAAACTCGTGAGCAGCAGCGCCCGGGCGAGGTCGCGCTCCCAGCGCTTCGCGCGGTGCCCCAGTTCGTGCGCCACGTTGATGCCATAGATGCCGCAAAGGATGCCCATGGTGGCGACGCGTCCCGCCACTTCCGACGGGGTGATCCCCGGCTCGCCGACGCGGAACAGGAAAAGCACGAGCAGCGCCCATTGCATCGGCACAAGCAGGTAGATGAGGATGTCGTACAGCGGATCGGCCAGTGCGGCCTGCTCTTCCTCCTCGCTCAGGCTGTCGGTGTAAGGGCCAAGCAGCAGTTCCACCAGTGGCACCAGAACGAAGGCATGTATCGGAAGCGCCCAGCACCACCATCCATGACCGAGCAGCCCGAACACGGCCAGAACGGGAGCGATGAACGTGGTGGTGTAGCGCATCGCGCGCGAACGCATTCGAGCGCGTACGCGATCGGAGATCGGGAGGGCGGCGTCCGGCACCATCCAAAAGTAGGACGGCCGCGAAGCACAAAGGCGGGCGGGACACACACCGAACCCGTTAAATTCGTCCCCTTTCGCCGCGCAAGCGGCGGTCTTCGAAGTCCACCCAATGCGGAACGCCCCGTTGATCATCGCCGCCATGCTCGCAGCCCCCGCCGCCGCACAAATGCGCGCCATCGCCTACACCGAGTTCGACCTGGACAACGGTCTGCACGTGATCCTGCACGAGGATCACACCACACCGATCGTCGCGGTGAGCGTGATGTACCATGTGGGCAGCAAGAACGATGAGCCCACGCGCCGTGGCTTCGCGCACTTCTTCGAGCACCTGCTCTTCGAGGGGTCGGCGAACATCGAACGCGGCGAATTCAGCAAGTTGGTGGAGCGTGCCGGTGGTGTGTTGAACGCCAACACTTCCGGTGATCGGACCTATTACTACGAGGTGCTGCCCAGCAACCAGTTGGAACTGGGCCTCTGGCTGGAGAGCGAGCGCATGCTGCATGCGAAGGTCGATCAGGTGGGTGTGGACACGCAACGGGAAGTGGTGAAGGAGGAGCGTCGGCAACGCTACGAGAACCAGCCTTATGGCAGCCTGCTCATCGAAGTGCTCCAGCGCGCCTACGCGGTCCATCCGTACCGATGGCCGACCATCGGGTTCATGGAGGACCTGAACGCGGCGAGCGAGGCGGACTACCAGGCGTTCTACAAGAAGTACTACGTGCCGAACAACGCCGTGCTGGTGATGGCCGGTGACATCGATCGCGTGAAGGCGCGTGAACTGGCTTCGCGCTATTTCGCTGAGATCCCGCGCGGTGCCGCAGTGACGCAGCCCACCGTGGTGGAGCCCCCGTTGACGGGTGAGGTGCGCGACATCATCTACGACCGGATCCAACTGCCCGCGGTGGTACAGGCGTATCGCATCCCTGCGAACGGTACTCCCGATTTCTATGCGGTGGACATGGTGAACCGGCTGCTGTCCGGGGGCAACTCCGCGCGCTTGAACAAGGCCTTGAAGGACGAGCAACAGAAGGCGGTCTACGTCGGTGCGTTCAGCTTCCCGTTCGAGCAACCGGGCCTGGCCATCATGTTCGCCATCGCCAATTCAGGCGTGGATGTTCAGGCGCTGGAGAACGCGATGGACGCTGAGGTGAAGAGGATCCAGACCGACGGCGTGCCCGCCGAAGAACTCGCCAAACTCAAGGCCCAGATCGAGAGCGAAGCCATCGCCGACAATGGCCGCGTGGCGGGTGTGGCGGGTAATCTGGCCACCGCCTACACCATCCTCGGCAGCACCGAACTGGTGAACACGGAGCTGGGCCGTTACCTGAAGCTCACCAGCGAGGACCTGCAAAAAGCAGCGACCACGTATTTCACCCGACAGCAGCGTGTGGTACTCCACTACCTGCCATTGCCCACCCCATGAACCGCAGCACCGCCCATATCGTCCGCAGGACCCACAAGGTCCTGTGCGCCTTTGGCGGCCTGCTCGCCCCGGCCCTGATGATCGCACAACTCGACCGCAGCCATCCGCCCGCACCGGGCCCGGCTCCCGAAGTACACCTCGGTGACCATGCCTCGTTCACCCTGCCCAACGGCATGCGGGTGATCGTGGTGGAGAACCACAAGCTGCCCATGGTGAACGTGCAAGTACGGTTCGACATCCCACCCGTGATGCAGGGCGACAAGACCGGCTACATCGACATGGTGGGTGATCTGCTCGCTTCCGGGACCACGTCACGGAACAAGGCGACCATCGATGAGGAGGTCGACCGGCTCGGTGCATCGCTCTTCGCCTCCAGCGATGGCGTCTATGCCAGCGGTTTGAAGAAGAACCTGCCCGCGATCCTCGATGTGGTCGCCGATGTTGTGCTCAGGCCCACCTTCCCACAAGCGGAATTCGACAAGCAGAAGACCCGCCTGCGTTCCGCCATCAAACAACGCGAGGACGATCCCGACGCGATCGCCGAGTCCGTTGGACGTGTGGTCACCTTCGGCCATGCCCACCCTTACGGCGAGGTGATGACAGAGAAGACCCTTAGCCAGGTGGAGTTGAAGAACGTGCAAGGCTATTACAACCGCTTCTTCCGGCCTGAAAAAGGATACCTCGTGTTCGTGGGGGATATCACCGAGAAGGAGGCGAAGACGCTTTCGATCAAACACTTCGGCGAGTGGGTGTCCGCCGTGCCCGTATCCGCAGTGGGTGAGGACGGCTCGGAGACGGTTCCTGGACTGGGGCCGGTGCATTACATGCCGCACGTCGTCACGCCATCGGGCGAACGCCGTGTTGTGCTCGTGGACCGGCCGGGTGCGGCCCAGTCGGTCATCCGCGTCGTCTTCCCGTTGAACCTTCAACCCAAGGACTTGCGCGCCTTGAGCGGACAGCTGATGAACACCATCCTCGGCGGTGGGGTCTTCAACGCGCGCTTGATGCAGAACCTGCGCGAGGACAAGGGGTGGACCTACGGGGCCCACTCGAGCCTCGATGCCGATCGGTACAACGGCGGCTTCACCGCATCGGTGAGTGTGCGTACCGCTGTGACCGATAGCGCCATCCGGGAGATCTTCAATGAACTCGATGGCATGCGCAACAATGCCGTGACGGCCGAGGAGATCGACCTGGCGAAGAACTTCATGGCGGGTAGTTTCGCACGCAGCCTCGAGGATCCCCGCACCGTCGCGCGATTCGCCTTGAACACCTACCTGAACGATCTGCCGGCGGACCACTACGCCACCTACCTCAAGCGCCTGGACGCGCTGACAGCAGCCGATGTTCAGGCCGCTGCGGAGTCGTTCCTGTATCCGGATAACGCGGTCATCCTCGTTGTGGGCGACCGGAAGTCCATCTATTACAAGCTCAAGCCGTTGAGCATGGACGAGGATCAGACCGTGATCGAGCTGGACGAGAACGGTGATCCGTATGCCGAAGACCTTACCCCGGTGAGCGATCGCACCGTGGACCAGGTGATCGAGGCGTATCTCACCGCTCTGGGCGGACGGGCCGCGATCGCGAAGATCACCGACCTGCGCATGGAGATGGGAACCACGGTGAACGGCAAGGCCGAGACCATCACGAAGTGGTTCGGTCCGCACGGCAAGTTCCGCTCAGAGACCAAGATCGGCAACTTCACGATGGAGGAGGTGGTGCTCGATGGCTCACGTGCCAGTCGGAAGAACCAACTGACCGAGAAGGAGGAGTTGCAGGACATCGACCTGCTCGACCTCCGGATGAACGCGCGTCCGGTGCCGGAGACCGATCTCGCCGAACATGTCGAACGCATGTACCTCACGGGCCGCACCACGGTGGATGGAAAACCCGCCTACAAGGTCACGATGATGACCAATGCGGGGACCACGATCCTGGATTATTACGACGTGCAGACCGGTCTGAAGCTCCGCCGGGTGGACCAGAAGTTCATGTATGGGAAGAGCTTGAACATCGTGACGGACTATGCCGACTACAAGGCGGTGAACGGCGTGTTGTTCCCGCACACGATCGTGGAAGGAGGTGGGCCCGCAGGAGGGGAGATCACCATCAATGTGAACGCGATCGTGGCGAACAAGGGCATCGCACCCGCGCTCTTCGATACGAAGCTGCCGCCGGTGAAGAGCGAGGAGTGAGCCCGTTGGTTGACGGATGTTAGTGGAACCAGTTGTTACGGCCGATAACTTCGTCGCGAACGATCGAAGCGCCTGAACGTTGATGGAAGTGAAGAACATGGCAAGAGCCATGCGCAACTGTCCGACGGGGCGAAGACCAACTCATAGGGAATTGAACAAGCGATAGCATGGGAACGGAACAACACCACGGCACGATGGAAGGAAGCGCGAACGCCACCAATGGAGAAGGCAAATGCCCGGTGATACACGGCGCAGGACGCGCACCCGTAGCTGGGCGCGGCACGGGCAACCGCGATTGGTGGCCCGACCAGTTGAACCTTGGTATCCTTCACCAGCACAATCCCACGGCCGATCCGCTGGGCGCGGACTTCAACTACGCCGAGGCCTTCAAGAAGCTAGACTACAAAGCGCTGAAGGCGGACCTGAACGCCTTGATGACCGATTCGCAGGATTGGTGGCCCGCCGACTGGGGGCACTACGGCGGCTTTTTCATCCGCATGGCGTGGCACAGCGCGGGCACCTACCGCACCGGCGATGGTCGCGGCGGTGGCGGTCGCGGCCAACAGCGCTTCGCACCGGTGAACAGCTGGCCGGACAATGTGAGCCTGGACAAGGCCCGTCGCCTGCTGTGGCCCATCAAGCAGAAGTACGGCAACAACATCTCGTGGGCCGACCTGATGATCCTCGCGGGCAATGTGGCCCTCGAATCCATGGGCTTCAAGACCTTCGGTTTCGCCGGGGGGCGTGCCGATACCTGGGAACCCGACCAGGATGTGTACTGGGGCCGCGAGGGGAAGTGGCTCGGCGGTGACCTGCGTTACAGCCACGGTTCACCCGGCGTGGTGGAACCCGGTGGCGTACTGCCCACCGATGATGAGGGACGCACCAAACACACCCGTGATCTGGAGAACCCCCTGGCGGCTGTCCAGATGGGCCTCATCTACGTGAATCCCGAAGGCCCGGACGGTAACCCCGACCCGGTGGCCAGCGGACGCGACATCCGCGACACCTTCGGCCGAATGGCCATGAACGATGAAGAGACCGTGGCGCTCGTCGCCGGTGGGCACACCTTCGGGAAAGCGCACGGCGCAGGCGACACCGCACTTGTGGGCGTGGAACCGGAAGCTGCAGGCCTGGAGGCCATGGGCTTCGGCTGGGCCAACAAACTCGGCACCGGTGTAGGTGTACACACCACCAGCAGCGGCATCGAAGGCGCGTGGAAGCCGAACCCGACGAAGTGGGACAACGGCTACTTCGACATGTTGCTCGGCTACGAATGGCAACTGACCAAGAGCCCGGCCGGTGCCCAGCAATGGACGCCCAAGGACTGCAAGCCGGAGCATATGATCCCCGATGCGCACGACAAGAGCAAGAGCCATCCACCGATGATGACCACGGCGGATCTGTCGCTCCGCTTCGACCCGGCGTACGAGAAGATCTCACGTCGCTTTCACAAGGATCCGCAAGCCTTTGCCGATGCCTTCGCACGCGCGTGGTTCAAACTGACGCACCGCGACATGGGGCCGAAGGCCTTGTACCTCGGGCCTGAAGTGCCCACCGAAGAACTGCTCTGGCAGGATCCGATCCCCGCAGTGGACCACAAGCTGATCGACGCCAATGACATCGCTGCGCTGAAGAGCAAGATCCTCGCCTCCGGCCTCAGCGTATCGCAACTGGTCACCACGGCATGGGCTTCCGCTTCCAGTTTCCGTGGTAGCGACAAGCGCGGTGGCGCCAACGGGGCACGCATCCGCCTGGCACCGCAGAAGTCCTGGGCCGTGAACGATCCTGCGCAGTTGGGCAACGTGCTCAGCGCGCTGGAGAACGTTCAGAAGGAATTCAACGCAGGTGGTAAGAAGGTGTCGCTCGCCGACATCATCGTGCTAGGCGGTTGCGCAGCCATCGAGAAGGCCGCGAAGGATGCCGGACAGAACGTGACCGTACCCTTCACGCCGGGCCGCATGGATGCCAGCCAGGAACAGACCGATGTGGAGAGCTTCTCCGTGATGGAGCCGCAAGCCGATGGCTTCCGCAACTACCAGAAGAAGAGCTACAGCGTGACGGCCGAAGAGCTGCTGATCGACAAGGCGCAACTGCTCACCCTGAGCGCGCCGGAGATGACGGTGCTGATCGGTGGCCTGCGTGTGCTCGGTGCCAACACCGGCGGCAGCAAGCACGGCGTGCTCACCGAACGCGTCGGCCAACTGACCAACGACTTCTTCGTGAACCTGCTCGACATGCGCATGGCATGGGCACCGAAAGCAGGAGAGGAGGGCCTCTACGGAAGCCACGACCGCAAGAACGGCGACCGCAAATGGACGGCTACCCGCGTGGACCTCGTCTTCGGTTCCAACTCACAGCTACGCGCCCTCGCCGAGGTCTACGCACAGAGCGATGCGAAAGAGAAGTTCGTGAAGGACTTCGTGGCGGCGTGGAGCAAGGTGATGAACCTGGACCGGTTCGACAAAGTCTGATACACCTAACAAAGTTGAATGAAGAACGGGCCGTCCGCCGCATGGTGGACGGCCCGTTCTTGTTGAATACCACACCGCAGGTATGCGATCACCGTACTTCGTGCTCATCAAGACCGATCGTCCGTACCCATGCCGCGTACCCACCTCCTGATCTGTGCCTGTCTGGTCATCCTCATCCTACCGATCTGGTGGTGGGACAACCACACGCTGAAGAGCAGTGGCCGCGATTGGATCGCGTTGGACTTCAGGGGACTTTTCGTGAAGTCATATCTCGTTTTCCTGCTGCTGCACATCGCACTGAGCACTGCCGCGATGCGCTACTTCGCGGGTTCGCATCCGGCGCTCATCCATCTGTGTTCAGCCGTATGTGCGATCGCCTTGCTCGCCGCGGGCTTGTTCGTTTACGGCCGCGTGCAGGAATCCACAGCGCAACGTGCAACGGAGGAACTCCTGGAGCAACGCAAAGCGCACTTGCACGACATCGAACTGAAGAGTTGGCGGTACGTTCCGGACGGAGCGTATCCGGAGCGGATCGAGGTGGATCTCCGCGTTGCCGTGGCGGGACGTTTCTCCGGTAGCATGATCGGGGCCGAAGGGGAGGAGCAACGAACGGTAAAGACCGGCGAGCAGTTCACCTATGCCTTCAAATTGAACAGCCCAGATACGATCCCCGGAACAGAGATCGAGTTCACTTTCTTCCTGTTCAAGGGACCGGTGGGAACCGCCACCCCGGAGGATGTGGCCAAGGTGTTCAAGCGCACATTCACGACGGACGACGATGGCTCCTACTTCTTCGGGATACTCCCGCCGTACGCTCGCACCGTTCAATGAACCTTCTGCGCATACCGGCCGATGTCGCCTCCGCTGCGGGAAGCGTGTAGCTGCGCGTAACAGGATCAGCGTACGTCAGGCTCCGCTACCCTGCATGATCTTGTTGTCGCGTAGGCGCGGCCTCGTGCACGAAGCCCCTACATTCACTGCTTCATCCACGCTCCCCATCATGCCGCTTCGTTCCGCCCTCGTCATCGCAGCGCTGTTCACCATCCCGTGCGCAATGGCGCAAGCGCCCGTCATCCAATGGCAGCATTCGCTGGGCGGCTTCCTCAACGAACGCGCGTATGCCGTGCAGCCTACCGCGGACGGTGGTTCCATCGCAGCGGGCTACACCACCTCCGACGATGGGGATGTAACGGGCTACCAGGGCAACTGGGACATGTGGCTGGTAAAACTCGATGAGGATGGCGCGCTGGAATGGCAGAAGACCCTGGGCGGCACCATGGACGAGGTCGCGTACGCGGTGGCCACGACCAGCGATGGCGGCTGCATCCTCGCGGGCTATACCGCGAGCACGGATGGCGATGTGACAGGCACGCACGCGATGGAGGATATGTGGGTGGTGAAGGTGGACGTATGGGGCACCATCGAATGGCAGAAGACACTGGGCGGCTCGTATTACGAGCGGGCCTATGGCGTGCAACAAACCGCCGATGGCGACTACCTGATCGCAGGCACCACCAGCTCGGTGGATGGCGACGTGGTGGGCGCGCACCAACTGGGCACGCACGATGCGTGGGTGGTGAAGCTCGATCCCGACGGCAACTTGCTATGGCAGCGCGCCTTGGGCGGTACGAGCGCAGAGCAGGCCAACGCCATCGCGAACACCGCCGATGGTGGATCGCTGGTCGCGTGCTTCGCCGGATCGAACGACGGCGATGTTTCCGGTGTACATGGCGACTACGATATGTGGGTGGTGAAGCTCGATGCGGACGGCGTCATCCAATGGCAGCATCCCTTCGGCGGCGCCACAACGGACCTTCCCTTCGCCATCGCTGCCACGCCTGACGGCGGTGGCATCGTAGGCGGCCAGACCATTTCGAATGACGGCGATGTAAGCGACAACCACGGCGCCATCGATGCATGGGTGGTGAAGTTCGATGCATCCGGCGAACTCCAATGGCAACGCGCACTGGGCGGCATCGATGCCGAGCGTGCGAACGCCTTGGTGCCCACGGTCGGTGGCGGCTGCCTTGTGGCGGGCTACACGCACTCCTTCGACGGTGACGTGAGCGGCGAGCGCGGCGGTGGCGATGCCTGGCTGGTGCAGCTCGACGCTACGGGTGCGCTCGTATGGCAGAAGCCCGTGGGTGGCACGCTCATGGACGAAGCCTATTCCGCCGCGCTGGCTGCGGATGGTGGCCTGCTTATGGCCGGTTACGCGGCCTCCAACGATGTCGATGTTTCCGGCGGCCACGGCAACGAGGACCTGTGGGTGGTGAAGCTCGCCGGGGGCAGCCTGGGACTGGACGACGTGACCGCACCGGTGTTCACCTGCGCGCCCAACCCAGCCCACGACCGCGTGCGCATCAGCATTCCGGAAGAGCTTACCGACGCGCGCATCACCCTCACCGATGCGGTGGGTCGCATGGTGGTCCAGCAACGCATCGTGGGCAACACGTGCGTGCTCGATCTGGGCGCTGTACCGCGCGGCCTCTATGCGATCGAACTGCGCACACCGGTCAGCACCAGCGTGCAACGCTTGGTGATCGAGTAGCACGATGTCGGCTGGTCGCTCGGCGACCACACGCTGCGTAAAGCGCGCTCAGTACTTCGTGATCCGCTGGGTGCGCAACGATCCGCCGGAGAGCAAGGAGAGGGTGTACACGCCCGGCGCATAGTTGGAAAGATCCAACGTGCTGTTCCCGACCACCGAGGTTCGCAGTAACACACTTCCATCTGCACTCAGGATGGACAACGACGACCGCTCGGGAACGTTGATCGAAACGATGCCGGACGTCGGATTCGGATAGGCCTTAATGCTGTTGGCTCCTGCGGCTTCCATTACGCCGCTGGTCATGTCAAGGTCCACCCGGTAGGTGAACAGTTCGAACAAAGTGTTATCGACACCATAGCCCGCGATGTAGCGCCCGTCAGGTGAAATGCAGTTGGCGGTATATGGTTGGCGCGATCCCAGGTCAAAGCCCAGCACATCCGTGATGTAGGTGTTCAGGTTCTGCAAGCCATCGGCTGCTGTCCAGATGAACGGAGTTTGCGGATCACCGAAGAGCTCACCATCGAACCAGCCCACCACGATCGAGGCATCCGCCGTCATGCCCCCCACGAAGCCATTTCCCGTAAAGGGAAGGTGGCCCAGGTTGATCACCCCTGTACCAGCGCTCCAGATCCAGGGCTCACCGTTGTTGGCATAGTCGCCATAGCCACCGATCCATGCGCCATCGGCTGAAACGGCGCTGCACTCGCCAAGTTGGTTGAACTCATCGGTCGGGTCGCCTGAAGCATCCAACAGCAGGTATTCGTTCGGGAAATAGCCGCCGTTCGGGTTCTTTCTCCAAACAGCGGATTTCCAGGGGCCATTGAAGTCCTGCCAGCCCACCACCACGCTGGCGTCCTCGCTCACCGCATTGGCGCGCGTGCTTCTGCCGAAGAACAGCGTGCCGAGATCCATCACCCCATCGATCGCGTTGCACGCCACTGCGTGCGAATAGGCCAGGTTACCGGTGGTATCGGCCCACGAATTCCCGACAACCGTAGTGCCATCACCCGAAATGCTGTAGCCACCGCTCACGGTATTGTCCACGGGGAAACCCAGGCTCCCGAACAGCGTCCATTCGCCGGTGCTGCCGTCGTACCGGGACAGTTCAGCCCCTTGGGTTCCAAGGCTGGTGCCGGAAAGGAAGTTGCCATCGTAGGAGAACTGCGCCTGGCCGCCGATCCCGCTGCCCGGGGCGAGCCCACCGATATCATCCACCGTCAACAGATCGGGGTTCCAGATCCGGTACGGACCGGTCTGCGCGGAATAGCCGGCGACAAGACCAGCGTTGGATAATCCAGTGGGTTGGAAGCCTTCATCCAAAGCGATGAACTGTGCGAGCGCATGATGCGCAGGGAACGAGGCCAGGACAAGAGCGAGCGTAGTGGCGATCCTCATGGGGGTGGGTTTGACAGAAGAACAAACGTATGCCGGACCTTCCCGCCGTTGAACCCCGACAGTGCACCGTTCACAGTACCGCAGACCACCAAGAGTGAGGGTTTAATGGATCGCAGGGTTCCGGCATCACCCGGGGTGGACGTCCCTGCCTGCGGCAGGCAAGCCCGCGCGAAGACAAAGTGCGCCGACCTCCGGACCGTTCGTGATCGCGTTCCGCAATTGAATTCCGTCGAGGCGAGGACCTTGGAATGACCGCCTGTCGGATCACGCTCCCCGTCCGCCGTACGGCGGAGAAAGCGGACGACCCTACGAAGAGAAAGAGCTTTGATCCGACGAGCTTCTCTTTGCTACTTTCTCTTGCGATCAAGAGAAAGTAGGGGCGCCGAGGGTGCAGCGTAATGCAGACCATCTCCGCCTTGGCGCATGCCCACCTCATGGGCATCGCCGCCTTTGGCGAAGCACCGCAGTGCAAGCCGAAGCCTTGTCGCCGTCCTTTCTTTTCCGCCGAAAAGAAAGGACCAAAGAAAAGGCAGCAGTCCTCAAGGTCATGGCGAGGGTGGGGCAGTGCTCCGCATCTTTCTTGGAGCGTCGCCACCAGCCTGCTCCGCCGTGCGGCGGACGGAAGGCCGCCGTTCGCCAGCATTGGGTTGGCCGCATGCGCAGGCTTTGCCGGTGAGGTCTGCTTTCCGGCCTGCGGCCCGATCAGTTCCGATCATCACTTCGAACTACGTTCTTGATCGCGTTCCGCAATTGAATTCCGTCGAAGTGCTGACCTCTTTATGACCGCCTGTCGGATCACGCTCCCCATCCGCCGTGCGGCGGAGAAAGCGGACGACCCTACGAAGAGCAAGAGCTTTGATCCGACGAGCTACAGAAAGGCGTCACCCCGGACTTGATCCCGGGTTGCGATCAAAAGAAGAACAGGCACTGCCGGTGCGGCTAGTACCTACCTCTCTCCGCCTTGGCGTGTACCACCTCTCGAACTGCGAGCACGTCCAATTCCACTGTGTGGATCGATCACCGCTGAACGTGATCGATCCACACAGTGGAATTGGACAAGGTCCCCGCTACGGCGGCAAGGTGGATGTGGATGCCCGTTGGAAGGAGTTCCTCGCGTTCGAGGCGACCGTTGTCGCCCGGTACAGCAAGGCGCCCACCATGCACGGATAGGTCGTCCCGGGACGGCCCACCGGACATTTTCGGCAACTTCACACCCCTTAACGCAACACCATGAGATCGTTCCTCCTGTTCGTGGGTGCCGTACTGGCCAGCGCACACCTTGCCGCGCAGAAGACCTACACCTACGTCAGCATACCCGGCGACCCGATCGAGGTGCGGATCTACACGCTCGACAATGGCCTGCAGGTGTGGCTGAGCCGCAACACCGATGCGCCGCGCGTGCAGACGAACATCGCGGTGCGTGCGGGCAGCAAGAACGACCCGGCCGATGCCACCGGCCTGGCGCACTACCTGGAGCACATGCTCTTCAAGGGCACCAGCCACATCGCTACGGCGGATTGGACGAAGGAGAGCGCCCTGTTGCAGAGTATCAGCGACGCCTATGAAGAGCGGCGTGGCACCATCGATGCGGCGCAGCGCGACATGATCTATCACCGCATCGACAGCCTGAGCCAACTGGCCGCAGGGTATGCGGTACCGAACGAATACGACAAGATGGTGAAGAGCATCGGCGCGCGCGGCACGAACGCTTACACCAGCACCGAGCGCACCGTGTATATAAACGACATCCCAAGCGACGAACTGGAACGGTGGATGCGGATCGAGAGCGAGCGCTTCCAGGAATGCGTGCTGCGCCTCTTCCACACCGAATTGGAAACCGTGTACGAGGAGTTCAATCGCGGGCAGGACAACGACAGGCGCCAGGCGGGCCAGAAGATGGACGCCCTGCTTTATCCCACGCACCCGTACGGCACACAAACCACCATCGGCAGCGGCGAGCACCTGAAGAACCCGAGCATGGTGAAGATCCACCAGTTCTTCGACACCTACTACCACCCGAACAACATGGCCGTGGTGCTGGCTGGTGACATCGACTACGATCGCACCATCGCCATGGTGGACAAGTACTTCGGTGCTTGGAAACCGAAGGAAGTGCCCGCCTTCAAATTCACCCCGCTGCAGCCGATCGCCGCACCTGTGACCGGCACGGTGAACGGGCCCGACGCCGAGTGGGTGGATCTCGCGTGGCGCTTCGGCGGCTATGCGAGCCCGGATCCGATCATGATCCAACTGATCGGTGGCATCCTGAACAACGGCAAGGCCGGCCTGATCGACCTGAACCTGCTCCAGGCGCAAAAGGTGCTCAATGCCCAGGCCGGTGCGTATGTGCAGACCGATTACTCGGAGTTCGCTATGCACGGCGAGGCCAAGGAAGGCCAGACCCTTGAACAGGTGCGCGACCTCTTGCTCGGGCAGATGGAAGCGCTCAAGAAAGGTGAGTTCGAGGACTGGCTGATCGAAGCGGTGGTGAACAACCTGAAGCAGCAGCAGATCCGTTTCTGGAACGAGAACAACAGCCGGCGCGCGGGCGCCATGACCGATGCCTTCATCCTGCGCAAGGATTGGAAGGACATGGTGGAGCTGTACGATCGCATGGGCCGCATCACCAAAGCAGAGGTCGTCGCCTTTGCGAACAAGCAGTTCGGGGCGAACTACGTCTGTGTCTTCAAGCGAACAGGCGAGAACAAGGACGCCCACAAAGTCTCCAAGCCCACCATCACGGCCATCGACATCAAGCGCGGGGGCATGAGCGCCTGGCGCACCGAGTGGGCGAAGATGCCCAGTGCCACGCTGGTCCCCGAGTTCATCGACTATGCCAAGGCCATTCAGCAGCGCACCCTCAACAGCGGCGTGCCGCTCGCCGTGGTGAAGAACCCCACCAACGACCTCTTCAGTCTGCGCTACATCCTCGACATGGGGACCAACAACGACCGGGTCCTGAAGGT
>JBDTNF010000241.1:0-4230 GCA_039933875.1 Flavobacteriales bacterium
GACAACCTCGCCGTGACGGCGCTGGTCTCGGGCGCGAACAAGCCGGTCTCGCTGAGCTTCTGTTCACGCACCCATTTCTGCAGCGCACCCCAGGCCTCGGCCAGTCCTTCATATGGACCTTCGTAAACGGCGCGTGCCACCTGCACTGCGGGCAGCTTGCTGTTCATCACGCGGCCAGTAGGTTTGATCGCCTTGGCCACCTCGAAACCGATCTCGAAATCGAAGGTGTCGCTCGGGCGGCGGTAGTGGTAGGAGAACATCGGTCCAGTTGGCTGCGTGCCTTGGTCGGCGAGTGTTTTGATGATGTCCTTGATCGCGGGGTCCATGTACTTCGGCATATCGCGGCCGGGGATGGTGAGGTGGATCGCAGCGGAAGGGACTTCCGATGTGTTGACGAGTTCGGGTTTGGTGATCATGGTTGTAGGGATAGAGTGGGTTGGATCAGTACGTGGGTTTGTTCACACGCTGATGCATGTAACCGCCGAGCCATACCGATGGGATCGCTGTGACGACCAATGCCAGCGGATACCACAGTGGACCACCTGCATCGCCCATCGCCTGCCACGCGAGGATGCCGAGCAAGCTGAGCACCTGCCCGATGCCCGCAAGGATCCATACATGCTTCATCGGCTTGGTGGGGGCGAGGCGTGCTGTGAGGTACCCCCCGAAGGCCTGGAACGCACAACGATATACGGTCGCCAGTGCGAAGAGGCCGTTCGACATCACCTCTCCGATGGGCGGGAATATGCCGGCTGCATGCATGATGGCGTCCATTGCGATGGATAACAGGGCGGCCGCGAACAGGCCTGCGATCACTGCCCAAATGCTCCTCCCGGTCCGGTTCTTCATGCTCGTGTCGTTCATGGCGTTCAAAGCGTTGCGAGATAAGCGTCCAACTGGCTGTAGCTCGATTCCACGCCGCTGGCCATCGGTCCGGCGAGCACAGCATCGCGCGCAGCTTCCGACTTGTAGGTCACGGTCATGTTCATTCGTGTGGTGCCTATTTCTTCGGCAAGTTCGATCGTCACCAGGGCTTCACCCGGATACCACGACTCGTCGAACTTCTCGGTGCTCACGATGCGTGTGGGCCGTGCGACTTCCTTGTAGACGCCGCCCATGCCCATGTCGTTCCCGGCGCTGTTGGTCCATACCCAGCGGTAATTGCCGCCACCGCGCAGGTCGATCTCGCAGGTGCTCAGGGTCCAGCCGGGAGGCCCGTGGAACCACTGCTTCATCATCTCGGGTTTGCTCATGGCATCGAACACCAGCGCGCGCGGTGCGGCGAAGGATCGCGTGATCAGGATCGCGCGATCACCGTGCGCGACGACCTTCACTTTGTTCGTCATCTTGGAGAGGTTTCCGGTGTTCATGCCTGTGGGTCCGCGTACGCCTTGAACCGGTCCAGTATCGCCTGCCAACCCGCCTCCTGCATCTCCACGCTGTTCTGAGTCTCGGTGTCTATGGCTTTTCCTGGCTCAAGCCCTTGAAGGCCTTGTTCATGCGCTCGAAGCCTTTCTCGTACTGGTCTCCGATCATCTTGTCCATGCTCGTGAAAAGGCACATGATCTTGCTGATGAAGTTATGCTCGCCTGTCATGCTCCAAGTCAGCTTCGTGCCGTTCCCATGAGGAGCGATCTTGAAGGCGGTCTTCGCGTTGCTCTCCCAGGGCTTCAGTACGTGCATGTCCATTTTCACTTCCTCGTTGGGCGTGACCTCTGCGATGGTCATGCTGCCGGTGCCAATGGTCTTGCTCTCCCAAGTGTACATGGCCCCTACGCCTCTCGCCGGACCTTGGTAGGTGAAAGCCACCTTATTGTCCTGTTCGATACACGGATCGAATTTCACCCAGTTGTGGAAGTCGATAAGTTGCGCGTACACCACTGACGGCGGTGCGGCTATGCTGCCCGTGCGTTCCACGGTGTATGTATTTGCCTGGAAGCGCGAGACGATAATGATGCAGATGACGACGACGGCAAGGCCGATGAGGATCTTGATGAGCATGGTGAGGTGATGTCTGAGGGTTAGGGTGTTGTTGCTCAGATGTTGTCCGCGGCAAGCAGTTCATCCAGTTGATCGAGGCCCATGGTGAAGCCTTCCTTCCAGCCCATCTGCATGATCTTCTCCAGGGTTTCCACGGAGTCGACCAGGATCCGCACTGTCACTAATGTGCCGCCTGCATGCGGATCGAAGGAGATCTTCCAGTGCCGACCCTTTATCGCGGGGTTGGCATTGCCGTGCTCATCGCTGAAGTTGCTTATGGCTGCGAAGTACTTCTTTGGCCGCACCTCCTCGTAGTCGAAGTATCCGAAGTGGCGTTCGCCTGTAGGGCCCTGCATGCAGTAGAACCAACGCCCGCCTTCTCGGAAGTCCAGCGACTTGATCACGCACTCATAGGGCTTTGGCGCCCACCACTTGCAGAGAATGTCGGCTTCGGTCCAGGCGGCCCACACTGGATCCAACGGGGCGTTGAAGGAGCGCTTCACGGTGATCGCGCTGCTTTCCTTCTCCACCGTGAAGTCGAAGATCGCTGCCTTGTTCATGGTTGCGCGGTTTTCAGGTAAGCGGCGAGGTGATCGAAGCTGCCGTTCCATCCACCGGTGATGCCATCGCGTGCGCCGTCGAAGAATGCCTGCTCTTCGGGCGAGGCGTTGTAGGGTGCCCACTCCACGCTCATGCGTGTCTTGTTGCCACCCAGGTCCTCGAAGGTTGTTGTGCTGAGCATCTGCTTCGGCCACATCGGCGCCATGGGATGCGCACCGATGCCGCCGTTCTCATCGCTGAAGCTCTGGATGAAGACGAGTTTCTCGATCGGGTGTATCTCCTTGTAGGTGATCTTGCCCCACATGTATGTGCTCTTGTCCTCGCTGATCTGGGCGTAGTGGTACACGCCTCCTACGCGGAAGTCCATGCTCTTCACCAGCGCGGTGAAGCCTTTTGGTGCGAGCCATTGGCCCATGCGTTCGCCTTCGGTGTTGGCTTTCCAGACGAGTTCGCGCGGTGCGTCGAAGACGCGTGAAACAGTGTGGCTTGCGCCGATGGTGGGTTGGGTCGCGGTTGTCATTGTGGTCGTGTTGTTGGTCGGGGCGGGAGATCTCCCGCCCGCACGGGTGTATCAGGAGATCGTTGTGAGCAGTTCAGCGAGGCGCTGCATGCTCGCACCCCAGCCAAGTTCGGTTCCGAGCTTGATGTGGGCGTCGCGGTGGATCCGGTCTGGCAGGCGCATGCGCATGGTGAGCCGGGTTCCACCGGGAACATCGGCGAAGGTCACGGTCCATGAGAATTCCGGGGATGGTTCAGGATGACCTGCGGGGAATTGGTTGCGCACGATCCCATGGAACGATGCGGGATGTTCCGCCAGCGTGCCGTTCATCACCAAACGCTCGCCGGGAACGACCTCTTCGAACGCGCCCTTCAGCGGATAGTCCACGCCTTCCGGATCGCGCATCACCATGCGCCACGCTCCGCCAGAACGTACATCCACTTCGCAAACCGGTGTTATGAAGGGCGGCGGGCCGCCGAACCATTGACGCATCATTTCAGGTTCGGTCCAAGCGCGGTAAACCAATGCGGGAGGAGCATTGAACGTGCGCGTGATCTCCAAGCTATCCTCCGTGGGAAGGCTGAGCACGAAGTCGCTGACGAACTGATCCAATCGCGCCAGGTGCTGTTTGCCGCCTTCGATCGCTCCGTACTCCTTCACCACGAGCGCGCGCGCCTCCGCGGTGGGGAATACCGACCGCATCGTAACCCGTGTCTTCGCGCCGAGATCATCCAGCGTGATGGTCGCCTTGAACATCACCTTGCGCTCGTCGCCGGCAAGGTCGCCGCCATGGTCGTGCGCCATCAGCGATGGTTTGACGATCTCGGTGAAGCGGATGTGATTCAGATAGTCACGACCATCGGGGCCATGCATCGTGAAGATCCAATCGCCGCCGACGGAGAAGTCGAACGCCTTGGTGGTAAGCGTGAAGCCATCCGGTCCCCACCATTGTTCGACGGCCTTCGGATCGGTGAAGGCATGCCACACGCGCTCTCGCGGTGCATTGATGATGCGCTCGATGATGATCTCGCGATCGGCCGTGGGCGATGGTGCTGTTTCACTTCTTGTTGCGTCCATGGGTCTTCCTCTTTGCGGGTGCGGCCTTCTTTTCCTGGGCTTGAAGTTCTTTCAGGTATGCGTCCAATCGATCGAAGCGTTCCTCCCAGAACTGCCGGTATTGCTCCATCCAG
>JBDTNF010000242.1:0-3097 GCA_039933875.1 Flavobacteriales bacterium
ACGACGGAAGCACGGTGCAGCAGATCGGCGGTGCCGGGATGAGCATATCGAGCGTGACCGAGGACCGCGCGGGGATCATATGGGTGGCCACCAAGGACCAGGGCTTGCTACGGCTCGAACGGAACGGGGCATTGCGCCGCTTCAGACGCAGCGACACGCTCACATGCACGATGGCCAGCGACAAGCTCACTGCGCTCTACGACCTGAACGACACCACCCTATTGATCGGCTCGCGCGAGGTGACGATGATGTTCCTCGACAAGCGCACGTTCGCATTCACCTATTGGACGGACAGTACGAGCATCGCCCCGTCACGCGCATCGAAGCGCCCGGCGAACGCCACCGGATGGTGCCACGCCTTGACCCCTCTGGACAACGACAAGCTTTGGATCGGCTTCCTCAATTTTCAACGGAGCTGCATCGCGGATCGGCACACGGGAGCCATTGCGTTCTACGCCTTCGTGCAGCGGAGCGGATCGGAAACACTTACCTGCGCTGCCATGATCAACGATACGCTCTACGCTGGTGGTTGGCAGAACGGACTGGACGTGGTGGCGCTGGGCGATATGTCAACACGCCCAATGATCCATCCTTGCAAAGGCCTGGTCATCCCTACGAAGGAAGAAGTGACCGCCGTCACGCGATGGGAAGAGCACGGGCTCATCCTTGGTATCCGCCAGGGTGGTCTTCTTCAACTCGGGGTTGGACAGAGGGAGGCAACGCCCATCGTCCGCGACCGATCCGATCCCGCATCGCTGAGCAGTGATCGCGTCTGTTGTCTGCTGGTGGATCGCAAGGGAACGCTTTGGGCAGGGACAGAGAATGGACTCGACTTCCATGTACCGGGCACTTGGCGCTTTCGTGTGCAGGACATCTTCAACGATCCGCGCGGTGATCACCCGGAAGTGTTCTTCCACCGGGTTGATCCGGAAGGGTCGAGCGGCGCGCGCCTCTTCACTTCGGAAGGCTTCTTCGTGCAAGACCTGCCTGGCGGGCGCCTTCGCCATGAACCATTTGAAGGTGCTGGTCGCGAATTGCAACCCACGGTGATGAGCAGGGATCACCATGGGCATGTGATGGTGGGAACGGAATATGGGATCGGTTGGGGAGAAAACGTGGGCCGAACGATCTCCCCGGCCTTGGAGCCATGGACGAAAGGTGCCACCTACTCGTTGGGACACATGTACCAGGTGCGAGGTCTGCTTGCCGACACGATAACCGGGCGTGCTGCGTTCGTGATCGCCACGATGGGCTATGGAGTGGAGGCGGTGGACGCTGCTACACAACAGATCCTGGGCACTGCCATGCCCAAAGCCGCTGTACAAGTGAATTCGTACCGCTTGGTGAGCAGCATGCAGCGCGACGAGAATGGCCGGTACTGGTTCGGGTCTTCCAACGGCCTTTTCACCTGGCATCCTGATGACCCCTTACTCACCCCGGAGAACATAGCCTCGCTTCCGATCGACCCACGATCGATCGTGGTTACGGGAGAAGACGTGCGCAAATTGGTGAAGCTCGGCAGCAGCATCTGGGCCGTAACACGCAGTGGCGTTCTCCTGGAGGTGAGCGGTGATCGTGTGAAGCGTCATACACCACCGGAACATCTTCGGACCGGCATGTACGGCCTTGCCGCCGATCGCAGTGGGAGCTTGTGGATCACCACAGACAACGGGCTCCTGCGTTTCGACCCCGCTTCCGGCTCCTTTCTGCACGTACCTGTGAACGACGGCAGGCGCTTCCGCAAGCTCACGAGCGCGATCACCCTGTTGAACGACGGGCGCATGGTCTTCTGCGCGGACAACGCGTTGATCTCTTTCCAGCCTGAAGGCTTCGCTGAGCTGCCCGCACTGCCAGAAGCACGACTGATCGCTGCGACAGCAGCAGGCCTGCCCCTCCTGGCCCGCGATGGCGAAGTGCGACTCAGCTACCGATCCAGTGTGATCGATATCGGAGTGAGCGCCGTGGGACTCGGACATCCGCAAGCGCTGCTGATGGACTACCGGCTCGAGGGGGTGGAATCCACATGGCGGACCACTTCCTTGCGCGATGGGATCCGCTACGCCGGGGTTCCCGTAGGAACATATCGCCTGCTGGTGAAGGTCCGCGATGCGTTCGGTCGCGTCGGGCCTGAGCAGGTGCTGCTCACCATTTCCGTGGCCGCACCGTTCTGGCTCACCTGGTGGTTCTACGCCATCATCGCATTGGCGGTCAGCGGTGGCATCTTCCTTTGGTCGCGCTACAAGTTGAAGCAAGCCGCGAAGCTGCAGGCGGTGCGCAACAAGATCGCAAGCGACCTGCACGATGAGGTAGGGTCATCGCTCAGTTCCATCACGATCGGCTCGCAGCTGGCAACGCAATTGAGCAGCGGCGAGAACGAGCAAGTGAAACAGTTGATGGCACGCATCGGCGAAACGAGCAGCGAGAGCCTGCGCAGCATGAGCGACATCGTGTGGGCGATCGACCCCAAGAACGACGAAGGCGAGGCGCTCGTGAAACGCATGCGGCGCATCGCAACGGAACTGCTCACGAGCAAAGGCATCGACGTTTCGTTCTCCGTGACCGGGGGTGTGGAGGAATTGAAACTCCCGATGAACGCACGCAAAGAGGTCGTGCTCATCTTCAAGGAAGCCCTGCATAATGTGAGCAAATACGCCAATGCGAGCATCGTTCAGGTTTCATTGCATCGTCGTAACGGTACACTGGCCATGAGCGTGAAGGACGACGGCGGCGGGTTCGATGTGTCCTTGCACCCGGACGGTCATGGGCTCGGCAGCATGCACCGCCGCGCGGCTTCCCTCGGCAGTGTGCTGACGTTGACCAGCGCTCCAGGCCTGGGCACCTTGGTGGGAGTGGAAGTGGACCTCACGAGAATACGTGATTGATATCCACCTGGGGATCGCGTCGCTTTGGGCAGGCACTTGACCCATGCGATCACCGCTCCCTGCTCTCGCTTTCTCGTTCCTCCCGGTCGCACTCCACGCCCAGAGTCCCGCTTTCCAATGGGCCGATGGGGTGGACAACATCGAGACACCGGGCACTTCTGCCTACACCAACAACATCAGCGTGGCAGGCGACGGCACGGCCTATGTGGTGGGTC
>JBDTNF010000243.1:0-16480 GCA_039933875.1 Flavobacteriales bacterium
CCGAAGTAGGTCACATAGATGTTCGTCGGATCGATCTTGTACGTACCCACCAACAGTTCCCACGCCCACTGGATCGCTTCCTTCTTGAAGTAGTCACCGAAGCTCCAGTTGCCGAGCATCTCGAACATCGTGTGGTGGTAGGTGTCGATGCCCACCTCTTCGAGATCATTGTGTTTTCCGGAAACGCGCAGGCACTTCTGCGTGTCGGCGATGCGCTTGTGCTGTGCCGGCCGGTTCCCGAGGAACAGGTCCTTGAACTGGTTCATGCCCGCGTTGGTGAACATCAGCGTGGGGTCATCCTTCACGACCATGGGGGCGCTGGGCACGATGGTGTGGCCGCGCTTGGCGAAGTGATCGAGGAAGGCTTGGCGGATCTCGCGGGAGGTGAGCATGATCGTTGGAAAGGCGCGGCAAAAGTACCGGAAGTCATGGGCCGCTACAGGCCATCGATCCATGATGCGATCCACATTCTTTAACACCCTCCCCGTCGACATCGCGGAGAGCGGCTTACGCGGCTGGCTATCTTGCGGCTTCCGTCATGGCCGAGCAGAAATACCGCTTCAATCCGAAGACGCTCAACTTCGAGCGCATCCGGCTGAGCGCGTGGCAGAAAACGAAGCGCACGCTGCTCGCCCTTACGCCCGGGCTCGTGGTGGGCCTGCTGGGGATCGTGCTCGTGTACCAGTTCGTGGATTCGCCCAAGGAGGCCCGGATGCGCCAGGAGAACCAGCAGTTGCTGGTGCAATACGAACTGCTGAACAAGCAATTGAACGAACTGGACCGCGTGATGGACGATGTGCGCCGCCGCGACGACAACATCTATCGCGTGATCTTCGAGGCGGACCCCGTACCGGAGTCCATGCGCCTGGCCGGCGTGGGTGGCATCAACCGGTACAAGGACCTGGAGGGCTATGCGAGCAGCGATCTGGTGATCGATACCAGGACCCGACTGGATAAACTGACGCGGCAGATGGTGGTGCAATCGAAGTCGCTGGACGACGTGGCGGCGCTCGTGCTGCGGAAGCAGGAGATGCTCGCGAGCATCCCGGCCATTCAGCCGATCCCGAACGAGGACCTCACGCAGACGGCAGGGGGCTTCGGCTGGCGCATCCACCCGATCCATAAGATCCTCAAGTTCCATGCGGGCATGGACTTCACCTGCAAGCAGGGCACTCCCATCCATTCAACCGGCGATGGCCGTGTGATCTATGCGGACTATGCCACCAACGGTTATGGCATCCATGTGATCGTGGACCACGGCTTCGGCTACCAGACGTTGTACGGGCACATGAGCGAATTGAAAGTGCGCGTGGGCCAGCACGTGAAGCGCGGCGAGGTGATCGGCCTGGTGGGCAACACGGGCTTGAGCGTGGGGCCGCACCTACACTACGAGGTGCACAAGGGCGAGGTGGCCGTGGATCCCGCCAACTACTACTTCAACGACCTCACACCGGAGGAGTACGCGCGCATGCTCGAGATCTCGCGCAACGCCGGTCAGGCGTTCGATTGATCGATCCCTACATTTGATCGCATGCCCTACGTGGAGAGAACGGTCGAGAAGCTCTACTGGTCCATCGGTGAGGTGGGCGTGGAACTGGGCGTGAACACGTCGCTCATCCGGTTCTGGGAAAAGCAGTTCGGCACGATCAAGCCCAAGCGCACCGGCAAGGGCGACCGCCTCTACACGCGCAAGGAGATCGACCAGCTCAAGCGCATCCAACACCTGGTGAAGGAGAAGGGCTTCACCCTGAACGGTGCGAAGGAACAATTGCGGAAGAGCGAGGAGCCAGCGCCGCCACCTGAAGCACGCACCGATGTGAACGCGTTGCGGGATCGACTCCTGCAGGTGCGCGCGCGCCTTGTCGCGATGAGGCACGAATTGGACCAGCCCCTGGACCAGTGAAAGGTCACAACTGCGGTCCTCTCGCCTGGATCATGGTGCGGGTCTTGCGCCGAACCGGGCTGCTGCCCCGGTTCAATTTCACCGTCAGCGCGCTTATCGACGGCCGGCGGATCAACGTGCCCATCCGGGAAGGGATCGGTGTCAACCTGCTGATGCTGGATGAACCCTGGATGCATCCCTTGCTGGAAGAACTGCTGCGGCTGTTCCCGGGCACTTTCGTCGATGTAGGCGTGAACGTGGGCCAGACGCTTTGCAAGGTGAAGGCACTGGAGCCACAACGGCCTTATGTGGGGTTCGAGCCCAACCCCGTGTGCATCCACTACGCACGTGAGCTTGCGCACCTGAACAACCTGGAAGAGGCGCGTATCGTGCCCGCGGGATTGGCCGAGCGCGACGGCCTGCTGCAATTGGAATTGCACAGTGCGTCCATGGGCGATACCGCCGCCACTGTGGTGAGCGATTTCCGCCCAGGCTTCGCTGTGTTCCGCAAGTTCCTCATCCCCGTGCTCCGCTTCGACACGGCGGCGCGGGACATGACCATCGGGCCGGTGGGTGTTGTGAAGATCGATGTGGAGGGGGGTGAACGCGAGGTGTTGCTCGGTATGGAGGAACGCCTTCGCACGGATCGTCCGGCCGTTGTGCTGGAGATCCTCCCCGTGGGCAAACAAGCCCCCCGATTGTCGCGACAGGAGGATGTGGAAGCGCTCTTCACGCGCAACAGCTACCGCCTGCATCGGATCGACGAAGAAGCGACCGGTCTTCGGCTCGAAACGCTCAACGCCCCGATCGGCGTCCACAACGACCTGCGCCTCTCCAATTACGTCGCCTTGCCTGCGGAGCGCAGCGATGAGGTCCTGCGCGCGATCAGCACCACCTGATCGCTCAGAGGTAGGCCGCCTTCGCCAGGTAGTTCGTCACGTAGTCCGTCACACCCGCCTCCAGCGCCGTGAACGGCTTCGTGTAACCGATGCCGTGCAACTTGCCCATGGGCGCCTCGGTGAAGTATTGGTACTTGTCGCGGATGTCCGCCGGCGTGTCGATGAAGGTGATGTTCTCCGGCACACCCATCGCGGTGAAGGTGGCGCGTGCGAGGTCGAGGAAGGTGCGCGCGGTGCCACTGCCCAGGTTGTAGAGGCCGCTGTTCTTGCGGTGCTGCATCAGGAAAAGACAGACATCGCACACGTCCTTCACGTAGACGAAGTCGCGCAGCTGCTCACCGTCCTTGAAATCCGGACGATGGCTCCGGAACAAGCGCATGCTGCCCCCGGCCTGGATCTGGTTGAAGGCATGGAACACCACGCTGGCCATGCGACCCTTGTGGTACTCGTTCGGACCGTAGACGTTGAAGAACTTCAGGCCCGCCCAGAAGAACGGCTTCTTCTCCTGCCGCAAGGCCCACTTGTCGAACTCGTTCTTGCTGTCGCCGTAGGGGTTCAGCGGCTTCAACTTGAAGGGCAGTTCCTCATCGTCGGCATAGCCCAATTCACCCGCACCGTAAGTGGCGCCCGAGGACGCATAGACCAGCGGGATCCCGTAACGCACACAACGCTCCCACACGTCCTGGCTGTAGCGCACGTTCAACTCGTCGAAGATGGCCTTGTCGAACTCCGTGGTATCGGTGCGCGCGCCAAGGTGGAAGATGAACTGGACCAGCTTCTCGTTTGCATCGAGCCAGGCGAAGAACTCCTTCCGGTCGACACGCGCAGTGAGCTTCTTGCCAGCAAGGTTCGGGGCCTTATCCCCCCGGGAGAAGTCGTCCACCACCACGATATCCTGCCAGCCTTGGCGGAGCAACTCGCCGACGAGGGCGCTACCGATGAAGCCTGCGGCTCCGGTTACGATGATCACGGGGCAAATGTAGAGGCGGGGGAAGTCGGCGAGTAGGCCAGTTGGCGAGCGGCGAGTTCTGAAACGCGCTACCTCCCCTTTGAGCAACTACTTCAGCAGAAGCTTCTCTGGATCCTCGATCAAGCGGTTCAACATCAAGCCGACCTCCTCACTCAAAGCGACCAGCACAGCGACTTCAGCAGCGGTAGCATAGCCGCATGCCACAGCCATATCCAGATGCACTTGGGTCTCGGTGTTCTCCGAATCGGAATCTGTGAGCTTGGCTACAAGGTGCGCCTTGTAACGTCTGCGACGATAGGCCTCGCCGAAATTGGCACAGGTCGAACGGGAGCTATTGCGCACTTGAGAGGTGAGCCCGTACAATTCCTCCTTGGGGAACTTTTGTGTGAGGAAGAAGATCCGAACAGCAAGATCAAAGGCCTTTTGATAGACGATCATATGACGAAATCCAGCCATGGCCTTGGCTTTAAGGGAAGTAGAACACAACTCCGAACTGCCACATCCAATGTAGGCCACCGGTCCAAACATCGATCGGACGGGTATTCAACTCGCCAACTAGCCGCTCGCCGACTTGCCGCTGTAAACCCAGCCGTAAGCCCTCGCTACCTTTACCACCCCTTACCAGGACCAATGCCCCTCGTCCACATCACCCGCCGCGAACGGTTCAGCGCCGCACACAAACTGGCCCGACCGGAATGGAGCCCGGAGCAGAACCTGGCCACCTTCGGCAAGTGCTCCAACCCCAACTGGCACGGGCACAACTACGAACTGTGGGTTACCGTGAAGGGATCACCAAGCCCTGAGACGGGGTTCGTCGTTGACCTTTCCATGGTGAGCCAGATCATCAACGACCGGGTCATCAGCAAGTTGGATCACAAGAACATCGACCTCGACGTTGACTTCATGAAGGGCCGTCTCAGCAGTACCGAGAACCTGTCCATCGCCATTTGGGAACAGCTTGTGGAACCGATCGCTGCCCTCGGGTGTTCATTGCACTGTATCAAAGTGCAGGAGACCGAGAACAACAGCGTGGAATATCATGGCGAACGGTAAAGTGAAGAACAAGAGCTACAAGCGGAAGGAAGTGAGCGAAGGCTACGAGCGTATCGATACGTTCGACGCCAAGGGCATCACGCGCATCGGTGACCACTACACCGATATCCTCAAGGCCATCGGCGAGGACCCCAAGCGGGAAGGCCTCAAGCGCACTCCCGAGCGCGTGGCCAAGGCCATGCAGTTCCTCACGCACGGTTACGACCTGGACCCCTCGGCCATCCTCAAGAGCGCCATCTTCACCGAGAAGTACAGCCAGATGGTGTTGGTGAAGGACATCGAGGTATACAGCCTGTGCGAGCACCACATGCTCCCCTTTTTCGGCAAGGCCCACATCGCCTACGTGCCCAACGGCCGCATCACGGGCCTGAGCAAGATCCCCCGCGTGGTGGATGCCTTCGCCCGCCGCCTGCAGGTGCAGGAACGCCTGACCAACGAGATCCGAGACTGCATCCATGACGCGCTGAAGCCCCTCGGCGTCGCGGTTGTCATGGAATGTGCCCACCTCTGCATGCAAATGCGCGGCATACAGAAGCAGAACTCTGTCACAACGACATCCGCATTCACTGGTATATTTCTTGAGGACCCCCGCACCCGCGAGGAGTTCATCAAGCTCATCAGCGCTAAATTGCATTGAATCCCATCATGGAACAGAACACCTTCCCCAACCAGCAGACCGGCCAGATCATTTATGGCCCGGACACCGCCTCGAGCGTGCGCACCTTCCTCGCCAATGTGTTCAGCTACATGACCATGGCGTTGGTCATCAGCGGCGTCATCGCCTGGTGGTTCGGCAACGACCTGACCAAATTGCAGTACCTGATCAACCTCGAGACCGGAAAGAACACCATGCTCGGCTGGGTGGTCATGCTGGCGCCGCTCGCGCTCGTATTCGCGATGGCCGGCTTGGTGAACAAGATGAGCAGCACCGTGATGCTCATCACCTTCATCGCCTTCTCGACGATCATGGGGATCAGCCTCAGCTACATCTTCCTGATCTACTCGATGTCGTCCATCGCGAATGTCTTCTTCATCACGTCGGCGGTGTTCGGGGTGATGGCGGTGGCGGGCTATACCACCAAGACCGACCTCACCAAACTTGGCAGCATCCTCATGATCGGCCTCATCGGCATCGTCATCGCCTCGTTGGTGAACATGTTCCTGCACAGCGATACGATGAGCTACGTCGTGAGTATCATCGGCGTGGTGGTCTTTACGGGCCTCACCGCCTACGACGTGCAGAAGCTGAAGCGCATGGGCGAGCAAGTGGCCACCGGTACGGAGACCGCGCAGAAGATGGCCCTCATGGGCGCCCTGACCTTGTACCTGGACTTCATCAACCTGTTCCTCATGCTGCTGCGCCTCTTCGGCGGCCGCCGTGACTGAGCACAGAATTTCCATTGACAGGGCCCGGGCGTTGACCGACGCTCCGGGCCTTGTACTTTCGACCTAACCTCCACCGATGACCGCCTACGTATTCCCAGGACAGGGCAGCCAGTTCCCCGGCATGGGCAAGGACCTGTACGATGCGGACAGCAATGCGCGCATCTGGTTCGAGCACGCCAACGATCTCCTTGGCTTCAACCTCACCGATGTGATGTTCAAGGGCAGTGAGGAGGAGCTGCGCCAGACCGCAGTGACCCAGCCGGCCATCTTCCTGCACAGCGTGGTGAAGGCCAAGGTGCTGGGCGATGCGTTCCAACCGGCCATGACCGCCGGCCATTCGCTCGGTGAGTTCAGTGCGTTGGTCGCTGCGGGGGCGATGGAGTTCGGCGATGGAATGAAATTGGTCGCCGCGCGCGCCAATGCCATGCAGAAGGCCTGCGAACTACAGCCCGGCACCATGGCCGCGATCCTCGGCATGGAGGACGCCAAGGTGGAGGAGATCTGCAAGACGATACCCGGCGTGGTGGTGCCCGCGAACTACAACTGCCCCGGCCAACTCGTGATCAGCGGATCCGTGGAAGCGGTGACCGCAGCCTGCGAAGCGCTGAAAGCCGGTGGTGCGAAGCGCGCGTTGATCCTGACCGTTGGGGGTGCCTTCCACAGCCCGCTGATGGAGCCTGCGCGTGCGGAACTGGCCACTGCCATCGAGTTCACACCGATCGTGAACCCGCGTTGCCCTGTTTACCAGAACGTCGACGCACGCCCGCATAAGGACCCCGCGCGCATCAAGGCGAACCTGATCGCACAACTCACCGCACCCGTGCGTTGGACGCAGACCATGCAGAACATGCTCACCGATGGAGCCAACCGCGTGGTGGAAGTAGGCCCCGGCAATGTGCTGCAAGGGCTCTTCAAGAAGGTGAGCAAGGAATTGGAGACGGCGGCGGCTTAGAGCGATCGATCCTTCATGGGTTTCTGCGGAGCGTAGTCATTCCACGACTCTATCCGCTTTCGTCGGCCTGGCCAGGAATATCGGTACGCCAGACACAATCCCTTGATCGCGCCTCGCTGCTCAAATTCCAATGTCGTTTTGTATTGCGTCAACCCGAACAAGATGACCTTCCCATCACTGAACGTATCCCCGAAGGGATTATCGAATAGCGCGTATATGCCGACTGAGTGACGATGAGCAATAGCATATTCGGCCCCGACGCGAGCTCGCGCATGCCATGTGCTGCTTTGTTGGAAAATTCGAGCACTGAGTCCCATAACCCACGTGTTCGTGGTATCCGTGGCAGCACCCACACCATGGTGATAGTACTGTCCGACGTTGATGAAATGCCTGAGGATCGCAACTTCGACTTGCACTGAAAGTCGCTTACCCAGCTTCCTCTTGTATTCGGAGCCGACCCCGAATGACACCCTATCGAACGCAGTGGTCAAGTTGAGGTCTTGAATGTCGAACGGCAACGGTACACCCGGATGGTCCACCATTCGAGCATCCAATCGATATCCCATCGGTAGCTTCTCGAACGACCCCGAGGCGAAGAAGGACAACTGACCGATCGAAAGGAATGACAGGTCCAGATACATCCCATGACCACGCCTTGGCTCACTGACGAACGCCGGTGATGGACCATCGACCGCTGTGATCCTAGCCGCGTCCGAGAGAAACTCAGCGTATTGGACACTTACCGCGTCCATTCGAAAAGCGAGCTGTGAAGATTCCGGTCCCTGTGCGAGCGTCTTCCCTGCGAATACGATGCTCAATACAGACGCACAGGCCGCGAAGCGTTGACTCTTTCTCGATAAAGGATCACGTCCAATCTCTCTGTTCATTCCTGTCGGCCCCGATTGGCCCCATGTTGGGCAAGACGTATCGAAGAGGACCAAGGCGTCTGGGCTTGCGTTGTGTCCGTCGCCCTCGTTGCGATCAACTCCTCGAACTCACAAGGTCGCGTTCAGTAACTTCCCGCTCGCCAGCAGCTTGTGCAGGTAGGGCCGCGTGAGCGTATGCTTCATCGCTTCGATATGGCCCATGCTGTGGCAATCGCTGCCGACCAACTCATAGTGGCCCGCATCAATAAGCTTCTCGGCGACCTGCTTGGCCTGCGGTCCGTAGGCACCGGAGAGCGCGATCATGTTCAACTGGAATAGCACACCGCGGTCCTTCAGGCTCTCGTACTTGGCCATGTCGTTGTGCCAGAAAGCATAGCGCTCTGGATGCGCGAGCACCGGCTTGTAGCCCTGCGTCTGCATAAGGAACACGACCGAGGCGAGGACATTCGGTTCACTGAGGAAGGGTAGCTCGAACAGCAGCAGGTTGTCGCCGAAGGTGAGCACGGTACGCTCCTTCACCTTGGTCTCCAACTCGTGGTCGAGGTAGTACTCGGCAGCGGCATCCACTTCGATGTTCAGGCCCACGCGCTTCACCTCGGCACGCAGCTTCTCCAGGCCACCGAGGATGATCTCCGGCGAGTTCTTGAAGCCATCGGCCATGTTGTGCGGCGTGGTCACCACCTTGCGGTAACCGAGTTCGCTCATCGCGGTGAGCAGTTCGATGCTCTGTTCCAGGTTCTGCGAACCATCGTCGATGCCCGGAATGAAGTGCGAATGGATATCGGCACCCAGCACGCTGAGATCAGCCGGGGGCATCACCGTCTCCCTTTTCCCGAACAAGTTCTGGAGCAATCCCATGATCAGCGGCTGTACTGGGCCTCGTAATAGCTGCGGTATGCGCCGCTGGTGACGTGTTCCAGCCACTCGGTGTTGGCCAGGTACCATTCCACTGTGCGCTCCAGGCCTTTCTCGAAGGTGATGCTCGGCTTCCAGCCCAGTTCGCGTTCGATCTTACCCGCATCGATCGCGTAGCGCAGGTCGTGCCCGGCGCGATCGGTGACGTAGGTGATCAACTTCGCGCTCTCCCCTTCCGCGCGGCCGAGCTTCTGGTCCATGATGCGGCAGAGCAGGTGTACGAGGTCGATGTTCTTCCACTCGTTGTGCCCGCCGATGTTGTAGGTCTCACCGTCCACGCCCTTGTGGAACACGGTGTCGATGGCACTGGCATGGTCCTCCACCCAAAGCCAGTCGCGCACATTCTCGCCCTTGCCATAGACCGGCAGCGGCTTGCTCGTGCGGATGTTATTGATCATGAGGGGGATCAGCTTCTCGGGGAAGTGATGGCTGCCGTAGTTGTTGCTGCAATTGCTCAACACGAAGGGCAGCTTGTAGGTGTTGCCGTAGGCGCGGACGAAGTGGTCGCTCGCGGCCTTGCTCGCGCTGTACGGGCTCTGCGGATCGTAGGGCGTCTCCTCGGTGAAGAAGCCATCGTCATGGAGCGAACCATAGACTTCGTCTGTGCTCACGTGGTAGAAACGGACCTCACCCCGGCCCTCTCCCGAGGAGAGGGAGGAGCCCACCCCAAAACGGTTCTTCCATGCTTCGCGCGCGGCGTTCAGCAACGTCACCGTGCCGATCACATTCGTGCTCACAAAGGCCATGGGATCGCTGATGCTGCGGTCCACGTGGCTTTCCGCAGCAAGGTGGATGACGCCATCGATGGCATGTTCGGCGAAGATCCCTTTCAGCGCTTCCGCGTCACGGATGTCGGCCTTGACGAAGGTGTAGTTCGGCGCGTGCTCCACATCGCGCAGGTTCTCGAGATTACCCGCGTAAGTGAGGGCATCGAGGTTGATGATGCGGTACTGCGGGTACTTCGCGACGAAACGGCGTACGACATGACTGCCGATGAAGCCGGCGCCGCCGGTGATGAGGATGTTGCGGGCCGCGCTCACAGGCTCCAATAGTTCAGGTTCTTGATCCGCTTGCGGAAGACGCCTTTCAAGTCCACCAGCACGCCTTTCGGTTTCAGCATGCTCTTGAACCAGGCCTCATCCTTGTCCGCGTATTCGGAATGGTTCACCGCGACGACGATCGCGTCGTACGGTCCCTTCATCTCGGGCGACAGCTTGTAGCCGTACTCGTGCTCCACCTCTGCGGCATCGGCGTGCGGGTCGGTCACATCGACAGTGCAACTGAAGCTCTGTAGTTCCTTCACCACGTCGGCCACCTTGCTGTTGCGGATGTCGGTGACGTTCTCCTTGAAGGTGGCACCCATGACGAGAATGCGCGCGTCGGCCGGGTTCGTGCCAGCGGAGATGATCTTCTTCACCGTTTGCTTGGCCGTATAGCCGCCCATGCTGTCGTTCACGAAACGGCCCGCATCGATGATCTGTGCATGATAGCCGAGTTCCTTCGCTTTGTAGACGAGGTAGTAGGGATCGACCCCGATGCAATGGCCGCCCACAAGGCCCGGCTGGAACTTGAGGAAGTTCCATTTGGTGCCTGCGGCCTCCAACACGTCGTAGGTGTTGATGCCCATGCGGTTGAAGATGATCGAGAGCTCGTTGATGAGTGCGATGTTCACGTCGCGTTGCGTGTTCTCGATGATCTTGGCCGCTTCGGCCACCTTGATGCTCGCGGCACGGAACACACCGGCCTTCACCACCAGCTCGTACACCTTGGCGATGATCTCCGCGCTCTCCGCATCGCAGCCGCTGCTCACCTTGATGATGCTCTCCAGCGTGTGCTCCTTGTCGCCCGGATTGATGCGCTCCGGTGAGTAGCCCACCTTGAAGTCAGTGACGTACTTCAAATTGCTCAAGCGCTCCAGAAGGGGAACACAATCCTCCTCGGTGCAGCCTGGGTACACGGTGCTCTCATACACCACGTAATCGTTCTTCTTCAAGACCTGGCCCACGGTGCGCGTGGCTCCCAGCAAGGGCCCCAGATCGGGTATGTTCTGGCTGTCGATCGGCGTGGGCACAGCGACGATGAAGAACTCCACGTCTTTCAAGTCGTTCAGGTCGGCGCTGAAATGGATGTCGCAGCCCTCGAATTCCGACGCTTCAAGTTCGTTGCTCGGATCCTCGCCGCGGCGCATCATATCCACGCGCTTCGGATTGATGTCGAAGCCCACCACCTTGATCTTGCGGGCGAAGGCCAGCGCGATGGGAAGTCCCACGTAGCCAAGGCCGATCACGGCGAGCTTCGCTTCCTTCTTCAGCAGGCGGTCATACAAGTTGCTCATCCCTCTTCTGGTAAATGCGTTCGATGATCTCCACCACCTTCAACCCTTCAAGCGCGTTGGTGGTCATGGTGTTCCTTCCTTTCAGCGTGTCCACGACGTTGTCGATGATGAAGCCGTGGTTGTTGGCGCTGCCTTTGTAGACGCCATAGTCATTGGCCGGGTTGGTTGGTGCAAGTACGGGCATGGTGTAGCCTTCGATGTGGCAGTACTCCACCTTGTCCATGTACTGCCCGCCGATCTTCACGCTGCCCTTCGCGCCGATGATGGTCATGCTGCTCTCCAGGTTCTTGTCCCAGACAGCGGTGCTGTAGTTGAGGCAGCCGATGCCGCCATTCAGGAAGCGGAAGTTCACGACACCGCTATCCTCGAAAGCCGTGAGGCCCGTGTGGTTGAAGTCGGCGAAGCGGCCCTTGATGTCCGCGATGTCACCGAAGAGCCAGTAGAGCAGGTCGATGAAGTGGCTGAACTGGGTGAAGAGCGTGCCGCCATCCAGGTCCGCCGTGCCCTTCCAGGTTCCGGGCTTGTAGTAGCGGGCGTCGCGGTTCCAGTAGCAGTTCACCTGCACGAGGAAGACCTCTCCGAGCAGGCCCTGTTCCACCACACCCTTGATCCATTGGCTGGGCGGGCTGTACCGGTTCTGCATCACACCGAACACGGTGCGGTTCATCTGGAGTGCCTTGAAGATGAGCGCCTCGCCACTGGCCTTTGTCAGCGCCATCGGCTTCTCGCACACCACGTGCTTGCGATGTTCCAATGCCTTGATGCTCTGCTCAGCATGCAATCCGTTCGGCGTACACACGCTCACCACATCGATCTCGGGCACCGACGCCAGCATGCTATTCATGTCCAAGAAGTACGGCACGTCCGCGGGGGCCAGGCCGACCTCTTCCTGCGGGCGCACGTCGCACAGCGCCACGAGTTCCGCCTCGGGGTGCCGGCCGATCATCTCCGCATGCCGCTTGCCGATATGGCCACAGCCCACGACGGCGAACTTGATCTTGTCTTGTGCCGTCATGCGGGGTGCCCGCCCTGAGCGGAGTCGAAGGGTGATCCGGCATCCCGCCGGCTGACTTTGCCATCCTTCAAGAGATACACCTGACCACTCTCCGGGCAGGTCGCCTCGCCTTGTGCATTGAATGTCAGTTTGTGGCCATACTCGCTCATCCAGCCGGTCTGGCGGGCCGGATTGCCCACCACGAGCGCATAGTCCGGGACCTCTTTCGTAACCACCGCACCCGCACCGATGAAGGCGAAGCGGCCGATATCGTGCCCGCAGACGATGGTGGCGTTGGCCCCGATGGAAGCACCCGTTTTCACGAGCGTGCGAAGGTATTGGTCCCTGCGGGCCACCGCGCTGCGCGGATTGATCACGTTGGTGAACACCATGCTCGGTCCAAGGAACACATCGTCCTCGCACACAACGCCGGTATAGATGCTCACGTTGTTCTGCACCTTCACGTTGTTGCCCAGGATCACCTGCGGGCTCACCACCACGTTCTGCCCGATGTTGCAGTTCGCGCCGATGACGCACCCGGGCATGATGTGCGAGAAGTGCCAGATGCGCGTACCCGCACCAATGGTGCAGCCCTCGTCGATGACGGCGGTGGGGTGGGCGGTGTAGCTCATGGGCGCCCCGAAAACGGGACGGCGAAGGTACCGAAGGGAGAGGGATGCTAAAGGCGGGCATCTTTGCAATCGCGCTACTCCTAAACCTCAGTCGTGAAGACAAAACCTGTGTCTTGTTGGATATGCGGGGACGAGGCTAGTTCTGTGGAGCATCGTTATCTAAGATCAATCTTCAAACTGGAGTATGGTTCTGGGCCTTATTCGGATCGCCTCATGTCCAATGGGCCAAAGAGACCTAGGAAGACACGGTACATATACGGTCCACGGTCGAAGGAGCTATCCTTCGAGGCACCACTTTGCACGAAGTGCAACAACCAGAGAACACAGCCTTCTGACATTGCGTTTTTCGACCTCTTCCGATTCCTCAAAACTCAAGAGCAACTAACCGAGGATTGGGGGGTTAAATGGGCCGATATCTATGGGGCCAGTTGGGACTCCTCAAGGACAGACTTGTTCAAGTACTTCGCGAAACACGTTGGTTGCACTTTTGCATCCCATGGTCTTCAGGTCCCCTCCGAGATTGCTGAATGGCTCATGGGAGGTGGAGCGATACCACCACTGGAGGTATTTCTCTGGCAAAGCGAAACGCGTCGTGACTACCTCAGAGAATGTGAGCGACGAGGAGTGAGCGAAAGTTGGATGCGCACTTCCGACATACAATACAAGTGGAACGCTCGCGCCCAGAAAATCGATTTCCTACACTACTCCATTGATTTCCGCAGTTTCACGTTCTATATCCGGTATCCGTCAGAGACTGGAACACCGAACGGCAACATCTGGGAAGGGGAGCTTCGTGTTAGCAGACGAACCGAGCCAGAGCTAATACTCTTGCTCCTAGCCTTTCTCCCAGAAAAACGAGAAAACCAGCATACTTCGCCTCCACTCTAGCGAAGTGAAAGAGTAGCCGCTACCCCGCGAGCCCGGCCACCTCTTCCTCGGTCGCCTTGTGTTCGAGCATGCCGAGGTCGAACAAGGTGTCGCTCACTTCGCGGAGCATGGTCTTGTCCACGCGCCCATCCGTGTTCCAACGCACCGCGCCGAACCATTCGCGCGCATCCTCCACCCCCATCTTGTAACGCTGGGCGATCATTTCTGGCGCGGTCTTTTTGCCCATGAGGCCTGCCGCCTGATCACGGATCACCTTCAACAAGCGTTTCACTTCCTTCGGGTGCTCGGCCAATACCGCTTCGGTGGCCACGATCACGAACGAGGGCCAGGTAGGCCGGTATTCATCCACGCGGCGCAGCACACCGGTGTCGACCAGCGGCTTTGTCGTGAACTTCTCCCACAGGAAGGCAGCTGGTTGCGACTGCTGTAGGCGGGTCACCGCGCCCTGCAGATCGTTCACCACGATGAGTTCGCGCTCCTTCGCGGACCAACCACGGGTCTTGGCATAGGCCAGCGCCGCAAGGTGGCTGCCCGAATTGTGCCGGCTGATGGCGAACCGCACATCCTTCAATTCGTCGAGTTTGACGATCGCGCTGTCGGCGCCGACATGCACGCCCCAGGTCAATGGTGTGTCGACGTAGTGGCTTACGATCTTGCACGGGTTGCCGTTGAGGATATCCCGCACGGCGCCTTCGGTCACGAGCATCGCCATGTCCACTTCACCGGCGCGCAGCAATTTGCACATGGCCCCGGTGCCTTCGGGCACCGTGTGCCACTTCAGTTCGATGCCGGCACGCACAAAGGCGCGGCGCTCCAGCGCCAGTTGCCACGGAAGATTGAAGTGTTCCGGGACCCCCGCGATGCGGATCCGTGTGAGCGGCTGCTCGGTCACTTGCGGGCGAACTTCTCGAAGCTGAAGTGCTCCTTCTCCTTGAGTTCCTTCTGCGAGAGGCCCTTGAAGTAGGCAAAGGTCCGCTTCATGCCTTCGGCACGATCCACTTTCGGTTCCCACTTCAATAGCTTCTTCGCCAGCGTGATGTCGGGCTGTCGCTGCATGGGATCATCGGACGGTAGTGGCTTGTAGACGATCTTCTGCTTGGTGCCGGTCAGCTTGATGATCTCCTGTGCGAACTGCTTGATAGTGATCTCCTTCGGGTTGCCGATGTTCACCGGTCCGGCATAGTCGCTGAAGAGAAGGCGGTAGATCCCCTCGACCAGGTCATCCACATAACAGAAGCTGCGCGTCTGGTCCCCCTTGCCGAAGATGGTGAGGTCCTCCCCACGCAGGGCCTGGCCCATGAAGGCGGGCACCACACGACCATCGTTCAGCCGCATGCGTGGGCCGTAGGTATTGAAGATGCGGACCATGCGCGTCTCCAGGCCGTGGTAGTTGTGGTAGGCCATGGTGAGCGCTTCCTGGAAACGCTTCGCCTCATCGTACATGCTGCGCTTGCCCACCGGGTTCACATGGCCCCAGTAGGTCTCGTCCTGGGGATGCACCTTCGGATCGCCGTACACCTCGCTCGTGCTGGCCACAAGGATGCGCGCCTTCTTCGCCAGCGCGAGGCCCAGCAGGTTGTGTGTACCCAGCGAACCGACCTTCAGTGTCTGGATGGGGATCTTCTCGTAATCGATCGGCGAAGCGGGCGAGGCGAAGTGCAGGATGTACTTCAACGGGCCCGGCACGTGAACGAACCGGCTCACGTCGTGGTGGTAGAACTCGAAGTTGGCGTTCTTGAAGAGGTGCTCGATGTTCTTCAGGCTCCCGGTGATCAGGTTGTCCATCCCGATCACGTGAAAACCCTCCTTGATGAAGCGATCGCACAGGTGGGACCCGAGGAACCCCGCGGCACCAGTGATCAGCACCCGTTCCTTGGTCGCGGCCTTGGGGCTGATCGCCGATCTCTTCTTCGCCATGGGCTATGCGTTCACGTTGACAGGTGCGTTCACAGGCTGGCGACCTACGCTCACGTAGTGGAAGCCGAGTTCCTTCATCTCGTCGAGGTCGTAGAGGTTGCGGCCGTCGAAGATGGTCTTCTCCTTCAGGATGTCCGCCACGCGCGCGAAATCCGGCGTGCGGAACAGCGCCCACTCCGTCGCGATGATCAACGCATCCGCGCCTTTGAGCGCCTCGTACTCGTCCTTCGCGAAAGCGATGGTGTCGCCTTTCAGTTTTTTCACGTTGGCCATGGCCTCGGGGTCGAAAGCGGTCACCGTGGCACCAGCCTCCAGGAGCGCATCGATCATGAACAATGCCGGTGCCTCACGGATGTCGTCGGTATCGGGCTTGAAAGCCAGGCCCCACAAGGCGAAGTGCTTGCCCTTGACGCTGCTGCCGTAGTGCTTGATGATCTTGTCCGTGAGCGTGGTCTTCTGCCGCTCGTTCACCTCCATCACACTGTTGATGATCTTGAACTCGTACCCCGCATCGCTGCCGCTCTTCGCCAGCGCCTGCACATCCTTCGGGAAGCAGCTGCCGCCATACCCGATGCCAGGGAACAGGAAGCGCTTGCCGATGCGCGTGTCGCTGCCCATGCCGATGCGCACCTTGTCCACGTCGGCGCCCACCTTCTCGCAGAAGTTCGCGATCTCGTTCATGAAGGTGATCTTGGCCGCGAGGAAGGCATTTGCCGCGTACTTGGTCAGCTCCGCGCTGCGCTCGTCCATGAAGATGATCGGGTTGCCCT
>JBDTNF010000244.1:0-14019 GCA_039933875.1 Flavobacteriales bacterium
CGCCCCAGCTGGGTGCGATGAGCATGATGCTGAACACCGTGCCGAGCGATTGCGCCCAATCGGGCAGGGCGCTATACAGCAGGTGGTGCGGACCGGCCCAGATGTACAGGAAGATAAGCGCCCAGAAGTGGATGATCGAAAGCTTGTAACTGTACACGGGCCTGTTGGCTGCCTTCGGCAGGAAGTAGTACATCAAACCGAGGTAGGGCGTGGTGAGGAAGAAGGCCACCGCGTTGTGCCCGTACCACCACTGCACCAGGGCGTCCTGCACACCGGCGTACCAGCTGTAGCTCTTGGTCATCGAGATGGGCAACTCCATGCTGTTCACGATGTGCAACATGGCCACCGTCACCCAGGTGGCGATGTAGAACCAGATGGCCACGTAGAGGTGCCGCTCGCGCCGTTTCAGGATCGTACCGAACATGTTGATGCCGAACACCACCCACACCAGGGCGATCGCGATATCGATGGGCCATTCCAGTTCAGCGTACTCTTTGCCGGTGGTCATGCCCAAGGGCAGTGTGATCGCGGCCGCAACGATGATCAACTGCCAGCCCCAGAAATGGATGCGGCCAAGCACGTCGCTGTACATGCGCGTCTTCAACAGGCGCTGCAAGCTGTAGTAGACCCCGGCGAAAATGCCGTTGCCCACGAAGGCGAAGATCACCGCGTTGGTATGCAGCGGGCGTAGTCGTCCGAACGCGAACCAGGAGGCCAGGTTGAATTCCGGTATCACCAGTTGCAGCGCTGCGATCAGTCCTACCAGCATGCCCACCACACCCCACAGGATGGTGATGAACAGGAAGTTTTTGACGATCCGGTTGTCGTATTGGAAACGGTCGATCATCGGTTCACTTGGTTTCGTTCGAAGGGGGAGCGGGGTCGTGGAGCATGCGCACGGCGGGCGAGCGATCATCATCGAACTGCCCCTGCCGAACCGCCCAGATGAACGCCGCCAGGAACAGGGCGGCCACCAAGGTGCTGGCGGTGATCAGGAGGAAGATGACGCTCATCAGTCGCTTGCCTTTGCGCTGCGAAACTGCCCCACCATGGGCACCCGTTGACTGAGGGCGGTCAGTGCACGAACTGACATCCGTCAGTTTTTGGTTCCCGGTGAACGGCGTGTCCCTGAACAGCGAAGGCGTCCGTGCGGACGCCTTCGCTGACTTTCACCAACAAGCACCTTCCTTCAGGCGCGGTCGGCAGGTTCAATTCGCTGGTGCGGGGGGCAGGATCACCTTATCGATCACATGCACGATCCCATTGCTGGCCGGTACACTGGCCACGATGTTCGCATCGTTGATCATCACCTTTCCATCCTTCACCGTGATCTTGGCGTTGCTTCCGTTCACCATGTTGATGGTTTGACCGTCGTGGAGTTGTTCCGCCTTCAATACACCCACGAAGACATGGTATTGCAGGATGTCCTGTAGATCGCCTTTCTTCTCGGGCTTCAGCAAGCCATCAACGGTGCCTGCTGGCAGGGCATCGAACGCGGCGTTGGTCGGGGCGAAGACCGTGAATGGACCGGCGTTGCTCAATACGTCAACAAGTTCGGCGGCTTTTACCGCGGCTACGAGCGTGGTATGGTCGGCGGAACCGACCGCGATACCCACCACGTTCTTCTGCGAGAGATCGTCCTTCACTGTTGATTGCCCACCATCGGGTGTGTTCATCTCCGTGGATGCAGCGCTCCCCTCGGTCCCTTCCGAAGGGGCACCGCTCTGACAGGTGATCAGGAACGCGGCTGCGAACAAGGGGGCTGACCAGCCGTATTGTTTTCCGAAGGTTGTCATGTGTGCTCGTTTTGTTTACAGCGGACAAGGTTGTCCGGCATGATGGATCGGCACATGATGGTTGTCAGGTGGTTCAGAAACCACGCTCATTCCGGGTCGATCACAGGTCCTTGCGGGCGAACGCACGCACAGCCCAAGTGGCTGGCAGCAAGACCCAGAGCAGGAGCGCCACGAACGCCACCAACATACCACCGGCGCTGCCGAAGAACTGCTGGTATACCGCGCCCGTATAGCCGAGCAACGCGGCGAGGTCGATCTTCAGCATCACCAGGATGCGGGCCAGATCGATGGGGTTCAACGCGGCGAGCGGAACGATCACCGGTTCGATGGGCCGGTCGCTGAACGAGAACATGATCCACAGCAACAGCGCATCGTAGACGAGCACCATCATCACCCATGTGACCAATCCGATGCCCACGCCCCGCGCGCGATCGCGGTTCTTCACCGCCACCAACCCGCCGATCGCGGTGAATACGGCGGTGAGCGCCGCACCCGTGAGCAGCAATGTCCAACCCGCTGCATTGGGGCAGTAGACCAGCACTGGTAAGCCGAGGCCGAAAAAGAACGCGACCAGCATGGCGATGGTGACCGCGAGCAGCTGCGCGAGCAGGATGCTGCGGCGATGCAACGGTTGCACCGCCAACAGCACGGTGAACTCGTACTGGTTGTAGAAGTAGATGACGGTGAAGATGAGTGTGAGCAGGGGCACAAGGGCCAGGGCGACCTGTGTAAGGCTGATGAGCGCTTGCGTGGGGTCGCCTTCCAACAGGAAGAGGCCGAGGGACACCAGCAGCAACAATCCGGCATAGCCCAACGCGAAGCGGTTGCGCGCCAGATCGATCAAGGTGTACTTACAGACTTTCCACATGGGCGGACGGTAGTTGGGCGAGGTACTTGGGTAGTGCCTTGGACAAGCTGGTCTCACCGGTGATATCGAGGATCGTCTCCGGCGCGAGCAAGGCACGTAACCGACCGTCCTGCAAGTAGGCCAGGCGATCACCGAGTTGCTGCACTTCCTCCATGATGTGCGATGTGATGAGCACCGTGGTCCCGTTGCGACGCGTTTCCTGCACCGCGTTAAGCAGGGTGTGCGCGCTCACAGGATCCAGTCCGGCGGTGGGCTCGTCGAGCACCAGGACGGTGGGCCGATAGCGGAAGGCGAGCACGGCGCTCACCTTCTGGCGCATGCCTCCGCTCAGCGTGCCGATGCGTTTATCCAACAAGACGTCCACGCCCAATGCCTTGATCAGGCGATCGTCCGTGGAACCTGAGCGCGCGTTGCGGATGTCGTTCATCATGCGCAGTAGCTGGTCCACGGTGAGTTCGCGCGGGAACTCGGCGAGTTGCGGCATGTAGCCGATCGTGGCGCGATAGGTTGGATCGGCGCCCACTTCACGGCCCTGCACATGGATCGCACCTTCGTTGGCGCGGACCAGGCCAAGCAGGCATTTGATCAGGGTGGTCTTGCCCGATCCGTTCGGCCCGATCACCATCACCACTTCACCGGGTGCGAAGCGCGCGTTCACCCCGCGCAAGGCCCACTGCCGGCCGTAGCGTTTTCCGAGGCCTTCGATCACGATCCTATCCATGGGGAGGGTGCATCAGGGGGGCGCTGTCCTCCAGCGCCTTCGGCGTGAGCGAGGGCAGCATGCGCTCGCCCTGATCCAGCAATTGCACCATCAGGCTGCGAGAGAGCACCATGGCGTAGGGCATGCGTTCGGTCACCAGGGCGAAGAGGCTGAAGGGGCGGTAGGGTACGTCGCCCTTCCCGTCCCGGTCCAGATCATACCCCTGGTAGCGGTCCCAGTAATTGCCCTTGAGTGTGCTGAGCATCAGATCGCCGTTGGTGGTCACGTCGAAGGTGTTCCCGGTGAAGATGTTGCCCACGAAAACGCTCGCTGTGCTATTGGCGAACAGGCGTACGGCCCAGCCGTTGTTGCGGAACGAGTTTGATCGCACATCGGCCCTGTTGCAGCCGTCCATGAGGATGCCCACCGTGTTGTCCTCGAAGGTATTGTGGGCGATATGCGCGTCGTTGATCTCCTTGAGCAACAAGCCGTAGGAACTCGCGCCGCAGTTGTGCAGGAAACGATTGTCCGTCATCACCACATCGTGGGTGAACATCACGGCCACGCCAGCACCGTTGTCGTGGAAGAGGTTGTGCGTGTAGCTATCGCGGTGGCTGAACATGAAGTGCAGGCCGTAGCGTGCGTTAAAGGCGCTGGTGTCGTTCTCGATGTAGGAGTCCGTTACGAACTCCAGGTAGATGCCATCGCGTTGGTGTTCCACCCGATTCCCCCGGATCGTGATGTGCGAGCATTTCCAAAGGTGGATGCCGTTCGCGCGCCGGTTCTCGTCCGCCATCGCATCCCCGATCACCTTGTTGCCTTCGATGGTGGCGCGTTCCACACTGCTGAGGTAGATGCCGAAGAAACTGCGTTCGATGCGGTTGTTCCGGATCGTCACATCGGTTACGCTGATGCACTTGATCGCGGCATTGTCGTTCAAGTCGCTCACTGCCGTTCCGCGCACCACGAACCCTTGCACAGTCACGTATGGGGTTTTCACCAGGAGCACTTCGCCCTTGCCTTCACCATCGATCACCGGCCAGCCTTCGCCGATCAGGACCACCGAACGTGCGATGGTGATCGTGCCCTCGCGGTACAGTCCGGGCTTGACCAGGATCGTATCGCACTCGGCCGTGATCGCCAGGGCCTCGGTGATGGTGCGTGTGGCACCCGGACCCACGACACAGGTGCGCGGATAGACGGCCGCGTTCGCCAGGAGCAATGCCCATACGACCAGGCGGATCCTCATCATTTCATTGGGTGAGTTGCTTCCTGGCCTGCTTCCAGTCCAGCGGCTCACCGGTGGATTTCACCAATGCGGCATCGCGGTCCGTTTCGCTCGCGAAGGCGGCCACATTCCCGTTCATGGGGCTGTGCAACTCCGGAGCGAGCAGGAAGAACGCTTGGGTCGCATCGATCACCACTCCGGGATGGGCATGGTCGCACACCCACCAGCCCGCAACCTTGTCCTCTGCCACCCGCCCTTCGGCCACGTGTTGCACCATGCACTCCGGCGAATCGAAGGCGTAGGTGCGACCCTTTTTCGTGACGATCGCCGAGGCGAAGTGTTGGTCCATCACGTTCATGCGACAGAATTCACATTCCGCCTGGCCGAACGCTATGGTGGGCGCGACGGTGTTCGCGCAGGATTGGACGAACAGCGCCAGCGCGATGCTGAGCATCGCTGGAACGACCAGGGGTGACGCGACCGCGGGCGAGCCTTTGCGCCCGGGCCAGCGCCACTCGACGAACCAGATGATGCAGGCCAGGGCGATCACCCCGAAGAGGATCCAGCCACCAGTGTCCGGTGTTGACCAGGCGTCGAAGTTCAAGAGCTTTTTGTGGCCGATCAACGGTGGTTGATAAGCCATGCCTTCCACTTGGATCGCTGCGCGCGGATCCAGGTTGTGCCCGTACTTATAACCCCAGGCATACATGTCCCAAACGGCCCAGATCACGAACGCGAACAGGCCGAAGAGCCAGCTGAGCAGTGCGCCGTTCCGGCCGATCAGCGCCGCAACGCAGCCCCAGGCCATCAACAGGTAGAACGCATACTGCATGATGGCGAACTCCGGGAACATGTCGTTCTCGATCTTGGCCATGCCGATGTAGTGGTTCAGGCCATTGATGTTCCGTACGTCGCCGGCGAAGCGATCGTGGAAGATCTGCAGGTACAACCCCTCGGGATACTGCGGCGCCATCAGGTCGATGCGCCAGATGGCCACTTTGAGCAGCGCCCCCAGCGCGAGGGCTGCAACGACGATCAGGATCCTGTTGATGGGGCGGATGTGCGTGTGGCTCATGTTCTATGGGTCTTGGGTGGAACAGAACGCCGGTGGGTGGAAATACCCACCGGCGTTCACTCCGTGCGGATCGGCGGTTGGCAGCGATCAGGATCCGGCGTCCACCGAACGCGTTTCCGCCTTCAACTCCACCTTGCTTCCAGCGGGTGACACGCGCAGGTAGCCCTGCATTTCCTGGTGCAGCGCGCTGCAGAAGTCGGTGCAGTAGAACGGTACCACACCGATCTGGTCGGGGATCCATTTCAAAGTCTGTGTTTCACCGGGCATTACCAGCAACTCGGCCGTGGCCGCGCCCTTGATGGCGAAACCGTGCGGTACGTCCCAGTCCTGCTCCAAATTGGTCACATGGAAGTACACCTCATCGCCCAGTCGTACACCCTCGATGTTGTCCGGTGTGAAGTGCGAGCGGATGGTCGTCATCCACACGTGCACCTCGTTCCCTTTCCGTTCAATGCGCGTTTCCTTCTCGCCTTTGGCCAGGTAGGGGTGTTTGTTCTTGTTGATGTCGAAGAACTTCACTTCGCGTGGGCGCACGAGGTCGGCGGGGATCGCCTGCGCATAGTGTGGTTCGCCGATGGTGGGGAAGTCAAGGAGCAGTTCCATCTTGTCACCGTCGATGCTGTAGAGTTGCGCGCTCTGGGCCAGTTCGGGACCGGTCGGCAGGTAGCGATCCTTGGTGATCTTGTTGTAGGCGATCACGTATTTGCCCCAGGGCTTCCGGCTGTCGCCACCTGGAATGCACAGGTGACCGATGCTGTAGTAGGTCGGCACACGGTCCACGGGCTCCAATGTTTCCAGGCTCCATTTCACGATCTCGCTGCTCACGAAGAAGCTGGTGTAGGCGAACCCTTTGCCATCGAATTCGGTGTGCAGGGGTCCAAGGCCTGGTTTCTTCACTTCACCTTTGATCACGCTCTGGTACTTCAGCACCGGGATGCCGAGGAAGTCACCTTCCACGTCGTTCTTGGCGATGGCCTCCTGGATCTTGCTGAATTGGAACACAGGGATCAGGGCGGCGAGCTTGCCACTGCCCACGATGTACTCTCCCGTCGGATCCACATCACAACCGTGTGGGGATTTCGGGCAGGGCATGAAGTAGATGATGTCCTTCAGTTCGCGCGGATCCAGTTGGAGCACCTCGGTCATCACAGTGCTTTCGCCGCTGTGGGTCTCCTCGTTCCACCAGTTGCTGTAGTAACGCACGGGTACTTTGTGGCCTTTGCCTTCCTTGGCGTACTGCTCGGCCTTCTTCCAGTTCACGGCCATCACGAAGTCCTTGTCGCGCTGGCTGGCGTTCACCTCCAGCAGGCTGTGCGCCTGTTCGCTGTTGTAGCAGCTGAAGAAGAACCAGCCATCGCTGGGTCCCTTGCCGCTATGGGCCAGATCGAAGTCCATGCCGGGTGTGATGATCTGGAAGGCGATGGACATCCTGCCGGTCTCCGCGTCCGGATGGATGAAGCTGACCGTGCCCTTGAAATTCTCACGATAGCTTTCGATGGGCACGTCGCGTTGTTCGTCGGTGCCCATGGGGATGCTGAAGCGCGTGCCGCTCACCACGTACTCACTGTTCGGTGTGGTGAAGGGTGAACTGTGGTTACCAGCGCAGTTCGGTATCTCGATGATGCTCTTCGTACGGAAGGTCCCCAGGTCGATCAGTGCGATGCGCGGTGTGTTGTTGCCGTTTATGAAAACCCATTTGCCATCAGGAACACCGTCGGTCATCGATAGCTCCGGGTGGTGCGAGTCATCCCAGGGGATGAAGCCGTGCGTGGTAGTGAGCATGGGCTTGGTCTCCTCGCTGTAGCCCCAGCCCGTCTGTGGATCCTGGGAGAATACCGGGATGTGCCGAAGGAGGCGACCGCTGGGCAAACCATAAACGCTCATCTGGCCGTCGAAGCCGCCGCTCACGAAGTTGTAGAACTCATCGTAAGCGCCCGGTCGCACATATACCTTCGAGGCAGCGTCACCTTGGATGGCGGCCTGGGTGGTGCTGGGTCGGCAACTGTGCAACGTGTTGAGCAGAAGGAACAAGCCACCGGCCGCCGAGAGCAGCAGCAGGGTGGAGATCAGCGGACGTTTCATGGTCTGTGGTTATGGTTGATGGGTCCTGCGTGTCAAAGGGTCCGCATGAACTCGAGTACCTGGCGTGCTTCGTCGTGGCTCAGGTTCTGGTTCGGCATGCGCACAAGGCATTCTTCGAGCATCTTTTGGGCTTCCGTATCCTCGGAGAGCATGGCGTCGGTGTGCACGATCATGTTCATGATCCACGACGGTTCGCGTCGTGTGGTGATGCCCTTCCAGCCCGGCCCCACGATGCGGTTCGGGCCAGTGCTGTGGCAGGCCTGGCACTTCACGTCGTAAGTGGTTTTTCCCTGTTCCGCCACGGCCTTGTCGATATCGCCCAGTTCCAGATCGGCTGCGGTGAAGAGCGTGCCATGTGGGGTGGATCCTTCCGCTGGTGCGTCGCTCGCCTGTGCTGCAGGCGCCTGCACACCCGGAGGCGCTTTGGGCGCTCCGCCTCCACAGGCCATCAGGGCAAGGAGCATGGTTCCGATCATGATCGCGGGGACTCTGCTGGTATGCGTTCTCATTGTGCTGCGGTGTTGTGGTTAGTGAGGATCGGCGCGTGGACGATGTGGGTGCGTTGTCCTGGCGTTCTATCTCCGTTCTTATCGCCAGGTGTGACAAAAGTCATCGGATAGTTCTGTCCGGTATATGACGTTTGTCATCTTCGAGCGAAATATCCATCAGCGCGACCAGCATGCACGACAGAACTACCGTTACCGCAGGGAACGCATCCCGCCGCTGGTTCTTCATCGCCCTGTTGAACCTTGCCGTGGCGGCCATCATCGGCTGTGTGTTGCGTAGCATCTATATCGTGGAGATCCCCCACGTCAATTTCAAGCCGCTGCTGCACGCGCATTCACATGTGGCCATGCTCGGCTGGATCTTTATCGCGCTCATGGTCTTCCTGCTGGAAGATGCTGACAACGACACAGGCCAGCGTCGGCACCGCACCCTTCTTCTCTTCATACAAGTGGCGGTGGTGGGCATGTTGTTGAGCTTTCCCGTGCAGGGCTACGGCGCGGTGTCCATCGCGTTCACCACGTTGCACCTGCTCGTATCCTATGCGCTCGCCGTGTTCGCCTGGAAGAGCACGCGTCAATGGGTGCCCGCCGGGAGCCGCCGCCTGGTGCGCATCGCCATCGGGATGATGGTGCTCTCGACCGTTGGTGTGTGGGCCATGGGCCCCATCCTGGCCACTGGGCTCTTCGGTTCGGAGTGGTACTACTGGAGCATCCAGTTCTTCCTGCACTTCCAGTTCAACGGCTGGTTCTGGTTCGCGGCGCTCGCGCTCTGGAGCCGCTGGGCCGAGACGCACGGCATGGCCGAACCGATGGATCCCTTCACCATCCGTTTGTGGCTGGTGTCGGCGGTGCTCACCTTCGCGCTCGCCATCGCGTGGAGTGAGCGGCACTGGCCCACCATCGCCATCAACTCGGTGGGTGTGTTGCTGCAACTGTGGGCTGGGTGGCGCACCGCTCGCTCCATTCGCGGTGCGCAACGGAAGCTCTTCGAGAAGGCGCCGCTGTGGGCCTGGCGCTGCGTCACCTACGCGCTAATCGGCATGGGGCTCAAGGTGCTCATGCAAACCGTGGTGGCCGTTCCGCAGGTGGCGGTCATGGCGTTCACCATCCGCAACTACGTCATCGGCTTCATCCACCTCAACATGCTCGGTGCCGTCAGCATGATGCTCTTCGCCATGGCCCTGCTGCGCGGCTGGTTCGTCTCCACCGACCGGCTCGTGCGCATGGGCCTGTCGCTCTTCACCTCCGGTGTGCTGCTCAGCGAAGCCGTGCTTTTCCTGCAGGGGACCTTCTTCTGGATCGGCTGGGGCATGATCCCCGGCTACCACTGGATGCAACTGCTCACCTCGGTGCCCATCCCGCTTGGTGTGATCGCACTGCTCGTCCACTTGGCGCGTCGTAACCCGATGCCGCTTGGCGGTCCCACCGGGCCATAAGTGTTCTGGTGTGTCGGGATGATGCCCGTCATTCCATCGTGCGCACAGGTTCGCGTTCTTTGCGCACCATGTTCTCCAAAGCCTGTGTGTACGCCATCCGCGCAACCGTGTGCATCGCCGCGTGTAGCGAGGATGGGAAGAGCATGACCCTGAAAGCGATCGCGCAGGGCACGGATTCACCAGAGGCCTTCACCGCCAAGGTGTTGCAGAAACTGGTGCATGCCGGTCTCGTGACCTCCACCAAAGGGCCGGGCGGCGGCTTCTCGATACCGCTTGCGCTGGCTCGCAAGGTGCGGTTGAGCCATATCGTGGCCACCATCGATGGTGATGCGATCTACAAGGGCTGCGCGCTGGGTCTCCCTCAGTGCGATGCCAGAAAACCCTGCGCACTGCACGACCATTTCCTGAAAGTGCGCGAAGATCTGCGCCGCATGTTGGAACGGACCTGCGTGCAGGATCTGGTGAAGGATGTGAAGAAGGGCGGGACCGTGCTGAAGCGCTGACGAACGCTTCTGCCATTTTGCACGGTGCTGACGCTCATCATGTGCGTCCTATCGGGATGGCGGTTACTTCGGCAACGAACGGAACAACACTCCCCATGAACATCAGACAGGAACAGAGCATTGGCTCGATAGTGGCGCGGGATTATCGTGCGGCCGCTGTGCTCACAGCGTATGGCATTGATTTCTGCTGCAAGGGCGGCCGCAGTGTGGACGAGGTATGCCGCACGAAGAACATCGACCCCGCCGAATTGACCCGGGACATCGAGGCGGCGCTCGGCCGGGATACCCATGATGGCGAGGATTTCAGGCATTGGACGCTCGCACGCCTCGTGGATCATATCGAGCAGGTGCATCACCGCTATGTGGAACAGCGCGTGCCACTGCTCCGGCAGTACCTGGACAAGCTGTGCACGGTGCACGGCGATCGCCATCCCGAGTTGTTCGAGATCCGCGATGAGTTCGATGCGTGCGCGGCCGCGATGGCTGTTCACATGCGCAAGGAGGAATTCCTGTTGTTCCTCTTCATCAAGCAATTGGAAAAGGCCCAACGGGAGGGGAACGTGCCGCCAACGCCGCATTTCGGTACCGTGAACAACCCGGTGCATATGATGATGGAGGACCACGACGCCGAGGGCGAACGTTTCCGTCGGATCCAGCAGTTAAGTTGGGGCTATGCGAACCCGCCCGACGGCTGCGTCACCTACAGCACCACCATGCGAATGCTGCGCGATTTCGAGGAGGACCTGCACAAGCACATCCACTTGGAGAACAACATCCTGTTCCCTCGAGCCGTGGCCTTGGAGCGTGAGCTCGAGCGGCTCACGTACTGATCATTGTCAGCACAGGGGATACGGCCCCTCGGTAGTTTGCGACCTTACCGACAGGCCCGCCGATGAAACCGATCACGCTGCTCACCGCTTCGCTCTTTGCGCTCACCGCTTCCGCGCAGTTCAACAACCCGCTGTCCATTCCGCCCGCACTGGACGTTGACACCTTCGACCTGGTGGTGGACGAACACGTGCATCAGTTCTATCCGGGCGTCTCGACACCGACATACGGTGCGAGCGCGGAATACCTCGGGCCCACGTTGATCCTCCACAAGGGCGATACGGCGCATATCCGCGTGCACAATGATCTGGCGCAGGTCACCAGCATGCATTGGCATGGCTTGCGCGTGCCCAGTGAGTTCGATGGTGGCCCCCAGCGCGAGGTGCTGCCCGGCGAAGTGTGGAACGTGAAGTACCAGGTGAAGAACCAGGCTGGCACCTATTGGTACCATCCGCATCCACACGAACTCACGGCGGAGCAGGCCACTTTCGGCGTTGCCGGTTTCATCATCGTACAGGATGCCGACGAGGCCGCACTCGACCTACCGCGCACCTATGGCGTTGATGACTTTCCCATCGTGGTGCAGGATCGCCGCTTCAACACCGATGGTAGTTTCGTTTTCGGTCCCTTCGGTGATTCGGTATTGGTGAACGGCACACCCCGACCCTATGTGGATCTCCCGGCACAGGTGGTGCGCTTGCGGTTGCTGAACGGCTCCAACTCGCGCATCTACAACCTCGGGTTCGATGATGGCCGTTCATTCCCTGTGATCGCGGGTGATGGTGGCCTGCTCAGCGTACCGGCCTCCACGGATCGCTTGTTGCTGAGCAATGGCGAACGTGACGAGATCCTACTCGACCTCTCCGGCATGGAAGGCGACAGCCTGCTGTTGATGAGCTTCGGCTCAGAGCTGCCTGCCAGCATGCCGGGCAGTTCGTTCATCCTATGGGAGAGCAGTGCGCTCAACGGCATCGATTTCCCTGTGTTGCGCATCCGCGTGGGTGCCCCCACTGCAACGCCGGTCACCAGCATTCCGGCGACACTGGTGCCAACAACACCGCCACACCTCGGCGATGTGAGCCGCACGCGCTACAAGAGTTTCTCGGGGACGGGCATGGCGGGCATGGGCATGTTCTATATCAATGGACTCCAGTTCAACATGGACGTGGTGAACGATACCGTCGCATTAGGGGCCACCGAGATCTGGCGGGTGGAGAACGCATCGGACATCGCGCATCCGTTCCATATCCACGGCGGCTCATTCTACATCCTTGACCGCAATGACATGCCACCTCCGGCATGGGAGCAGGGGCCCAAGGATGTGGTGCTTGTGGACATGGCGGATCACGTGCGCCTGCTCATGAAGTTCGATGACCTCACCGACGAAGGTTGGCCGCTTATGTACCACTGCCACAACCTGATGCACGAGGACAACATGATGATGTTGCAGTACATCGTCTTGGATGCGAACATGGCGGTCGGTGATGCAGCGGATGCCCCAAGCATCAGCGTGTACCCTTCGCCCTCTGCTGGTCAGGTCACGTACCGATCTACGTTCACGGTGAGCGAGATCTTCGTGATGGACCAACTCGGGCGCATCGTCCTGCGGCGAGCAGGGCTATCGCGAACGAGCGGTGAAGTGGACTTGCAGGATCTCCCGATGGGGACCTATGTGCTGGTCATGCGATCGCGAACGCAGCAGGCCCGCGCCGTGATCATGCGGGAGTGAGGGGCATATGGGCAGTTCCTATCGGTCGAAGTGTTTCGTTACAAAGGCGATCAGCTGCTCATCGCCCATCTTGTTCGACGTGCTCTCGCTGGATGAGGTGTGCTTGTACTGTGGGGTGGCAGCGAGGAACTTGATGAATTGCTCCTGCACTTGTCCGGTCCCCGTCACATGGATCTCATCGACATTGGGCATTTTCGCTGCGATCTCCTTGAAGAACTTGTGCGTCAAGGCGATGTCTTCGTGGTTGGCGGCCTGTTCGTTCGAATTGTTCGCAGCACCGGGGTTCTTCACATGGCCCAGGATGTTGAAGTCCCCGGTATCGATGCTCTCCCTGCCTGCGATGGTGGCTTGGTGCTGATCCATCCAAACGCCGAATTGTTTCTTGTTCCTGCTGGTCATGCTGTGCACGCCGAAGCCTCGGCGTAGGTGTTGGTCGTGGGTTGTTCGAATGGGATGTTCGGCTAGCCGCGCACATCGGCACCGCTGGCAGGCCCGCCCAGCAGGCTCACATTGAACACGGCTTGCACGGCGAAGATGGCCGCGAGCAGGCAGGCGATCGGCTCGTCGTTCACGATGCCCGTGACGCCGAATACAGCCGCTGCTCCCGCGCGGAACAAGCGAAGGGCGGTGGGGCTAAGATTGATGTGCTGGAACATGGTGATGGTTGTGTTGTGCAGGGTGGCACTTAGCGTGCCAGCGGTCAGGTGGATCAGTTTCGCGCTTCAAAGGGACATCGCTGATGTGAACTGAAGAATACCCCAGTGCTGTCAATGTTCCCATAACGGGGCAGGACCACCCCATGTCGGCGGCGGATCGCGCTTGATCGTTCCCGGCCCTGCGCTTGCCATGCCCTTGCGGGATAGGTGCGGTGCGGCGGGATGGCTGGTGCGGCTAACTTCAGCCTCCATAGCTGACCATCGTCAGTCGCTCGAGCAACCCCCACCGGATACCTTCTCACCCGCATGGGAGCCGCATCACCGAACGCCTTCACCGCGCTCATCGTCGAGGTAGGGGAGATCTCCCACTTCACCGGCCGGTTCTTCCGCGAGGCTTTCCGGCCGCGCTTCGAATGGCGCGAGTTGGTGCGGCAGTCGTTCCTGAACGGTTACCTCTCGCTACCACTTGTGGCGATCACCGCGTTCATCATGGGCTTGGTGCTCACCATCCAGTCGCGCCCCACGTTGGAGGAGTTCGGGGCGGTGACCATGCTGCCCGCCATGGTGTCCATCTCTGTGGTGCGCGAGATCGCCCCGGTGATCACCGCGTTG
>JBDTNF010000245.1:0-5231 GCA_039933875.1 Flavobacteriales bacterium
CGTGAACGCTGATCGCCATGAGGAACCAACACCGCTTTCTGGTCGCCGCCTCGATGTCCGCCTTGCTCCTTAGCGCGTGCAAGAAGGACGAGGCAGAGCCCGTGGACCTTGGCTACGACTACTTCCCGACCAAGGTCGGTTCCTGGGTGGAGTACCAGGTGGATTCCCTCTGGCGTGATGATGCGGCCAGTCCTGCGGTGCTGGACAGCGTGAGCTACCGCTTGTTGGAGCGCATCGAAGAGAACTACACCGATCCCGAAGGCAGGCCCTCGCAGCGCGTCTTGCGCTACGTGCGCGACGTAGATGATAATTGGGTGGTGCGCGATGTGTGGACGAGGACGTTCACCACCACCGCGGGGGAAATGACCGAAGAGAACAAACGCCGCTTGAAATTGTCATTCCCGGTGCGGAGTTCACGGACGTGGAACATCAACGTCTACAACACTGATCCCGAACTGACGGTGGCATTCCGCGATGTGGACTCTCCCTGGCAAGCCGGCGGTCTGAGCTTTGAGAAGACGGTGCTGGTCAAGAACACCGTACCGCCGAACTACATCGACAAGAAGAACTTCGAAGAGCGCTATGCCCGCGGTGTCGGCATGGTCAGCAAGTATTGGGAAGTGACGAATACGCAATATCCACCTCCACCCGCCCCGCCGACACCAGAGGTGGTCGGATGGAGGCTGAACATGGTGGTGGTGGCTTTTGGCAACGAGTGAAGTGATGCGCACGATCCCGTTCCTGGTCCTTCTGTTGACCTTTCCCATCGCGCCCACCTTGCGGGCCCAAACAGCGCCCGATACGCATTGGGTCCAGTTCACGGATAAGAGCAATACTCCCTTCAGCCTTTCAGCACCGGAGCAGTTCCTCTCAACGCGTGCGTTGGAACGCAGACAAGCCCAGAACATCGGACTGGACGAATCCGATCTTCCCGTTGACCCAGCGTACATCGCCACTGTACTCGCTCAAGGGGACGTTCAGTTGATCAACAGGAGCAAGTGGTTCAATGCGATCACCATCCGCACGAGCGATCCCGCTACGCTGCTCGCCATCGAAGGCCTGCCCTTCGTGCAGAGCGTGCGCAGTGCGCATAGCCTTACCGGTGAACGCCCGGACATGGAGAAATTCGGGACCGTCGGACAGATGAGCGGGGAACGCGGTGGAGGTTCCGGCGCCTATGGACCCTCCTTTTTGCAGATCAGCATGATGAACGGACACCTGCTGCACGCCATCAATGCGCAAGGGCAGGGGATGTTGATCGGTGTGCTCGACTCCGGCTTCGACAAGGCGGATTCATTGCCAGCCTTCCAGCAACTGCGTGATCGTAGTGGCATCATCCTCACCCGCGACATGGTGAACCACGATGGTGATGTGTACGATGATCATTGGCATGGGCGCTCGGTGCTTTCATGCATGGTAGGGGTGTTGGACAGCCAATTGCTGGGCACCGCGCCCGCTGCGGACTATGTGCTACTGCGCACGGAGGACGCCGGGACGGAATACGTGGTGGAGGAGGATAACTGGGTGGCTGGCGCCGAACTATGCGACAGTCTCGGATGCGATGTGCTCAATACCTCGTTGGGCTATACAGTTTTCGACGATAGCCTGCAGAACCACACCTACGGGGACATGGACGGTGCCACCACGCGCATCAGCATCGCCGCGAACATGGCTTCGAGAAAAGGGATGATCCCCGTATGCAGTGCCGGCAATTCCGGCAGCAGCGAATGGCATTACATCAGCGCACCGGCCGATGCCATTGATATCCTCACAGTGGGCGCGGTCGGCGACGTGGAGAATTCCGCCCCCTTCAGTTCGCGCGGACCCAGTGCCGATGGACGTGTGAAACCTGATGTCTGCGCGATGGGCTGGGGCGCGATCGCCTTGGGCTTCGATGGCGATAGCATCGCCGCGAGCAACGGCACGTCGTTTTCGTCGCCCATCCTCGCAGGACTGGTCGCGTGCCTCTGGCAATTACATCCCGGCCGGACCGCGCAGGAGATCATGGCGGCTGTGCGACAGAGCGCTTCGTTCTATGCCGAACCGAACGATTCCCTCGGTTACGGGGTGCCGGACTTCATGCAAGCGCATGAGTATCTCGTCGCGACCACGGGGATGGCCGATCGATCCACCCCGGACCCGAGTGTCTTCCCGTTGCCGTTCACCGATCGCTTGGAAGTACTTGCTCCCGACCTGGTCGGTCCATGCACTGTTTCCCTCTTCGACCCGGCTGGCCGTGAAGTGTGGACGCACCGCAGTATTTCGGTGGTGAACGGCCGGTTCATCGTTGCGGACGGTGATCTGGCAGTGCTCCCGGCCGGGCTCTATGTGCTGCGGGTTCGGAGCGGCGATCGTTCCTTTGCGCGGTCGGTCGCCAAGTCGCGCTGATGGTCGGGGAGGAGCCTCTCCTGATCCCGGTCGATGTGCTCGTGGCGGCCTACACCAAGGGCTGGTTCCCCATGTGCCACGAGGATGGTGAACTCTACTGGCACGACCCGGATCCCCGCGCGGTGTTCCCCCTCGATACCGTCGCACCTAACGCGCGCATGCGAACACTGCTGCGTTGCGGTCGCTTTTCCACGACCGTCGATCGCGTTTTCGATGAAGTGATCCATGCCTGTGCGGACCGTGATGAGACCTGGATCGATGGTCGCATTGCACGCTCCTACGCCGCAATACACCAGGCGGGCCAAGCACATTCCGTTGAGACCTGGCAGGAAGGTCAACTCGTGGGCGGGATCTATGGCGTTGCGATCGGCGGGGCCTTTTTCGGCGAGAGCATGTTCAGCCGGGTAAGCAATGCGAGCAAGGTGGCCTTCTATGAACTGGTCGCGCACTTGAAGCGGCAAGGCTTCGTGTTGTTCGATTCGCAATACGTGAACCCGTTCACCAGGCAACTGGGGGCGGTCGAGGTCCCTCGGGCGGAGTTCCAGCGAACATTGGAGCAGGCCTTGGCGTTGCCTATTCGATTCTGAGCCATGCGAACGGTTGTCACCTCGATCTTCCTAACCCTATTCGCCTTGGGCGCAGCTGCCCAGGGTACGCTCGCGGTGGAGGTTGTACTCAGCGAACCCGCAAAAGGCGGAACATTGCGCTTGGTGCTCTGTCCGAACGCCAGTGCGTTCGCCTCTGAACAAGGCTGCATTCTGGAACAGGTGCATGTTACCGGCCCGATAGTAGTGATCACCCGCACCGATCTTACCGTGGGGCGATACGCTATCAAAGCCTTCCACGATGTGAACGACAACGGGAAGCTCGACACCAACTGGATCGGGATCCCTTCGGAACCTTACGGGTTCAGCAACGATGCCATGGGCACCTTCGGCCCACCAAGCTTCGAGCAAGCTGGATTCGTCGTGAAGACGGGAGCGAACACCGTTCGCTTCCGCATGAAAGGTTGATCGATCAGGGCAGGCCGCTCACCACTTCCGGGACGGTCGCGTTGCGCGCTTGCAGGTAGCGCTGGTAGCCCTCGCTGTATGCCGCGCGCTGGTCTATCGAGGTCCGGAACTGTCCCATCAGCGCCAGCAGGACATCGGTGGCTTCGCGCAAGCCGTTCGCTCCACCGTTGAGCGCCGTGGCGATATCCACACTGCCGCGCGTGATGCTGTGCTGCGCGAAGAACGCGCTTGCTGGTTGCCGGATCAGGATGCGCATACCACAGCGATCGGCCACCGACAGATCGATCGCATCGTCGAAGAAGAAAGCGACCTGCTCCGCAGAAAGGCCATGTTCGCTTAGGAACGCATCGAACGCCAACGGTTTGTGGATGAAGCCCATGTACAGACCATGGAACTTCTCCCGTTGTGCGAAACGCTCCGCGTGTTTGTTGTGCTGTCCCGTGATGACACCGGCGTACGGCAGTTGCTCATTGTTCTGCGACCACAGCCCGAAGCGCAGCATGTTCACGCCCATGCTGCCCACCTCGCTGAAGGGGCTGCCACCGTCAAGGTCCTTCCAGCCATCGTTGAAGACACCGTCCCAATCGAACAGCACAGCACGTATATCGCGCAGCCGTTTCCGCAGTTCATCGGGTGGTCGCACCAAGGTGGTGCCCAAGTCGAGGAAGGACTTCAGGTCGTCCATGCGGAGATCAGCCCGCGATCGCCTTCATCATGTCCTGGATGTCGAGCATGCCGAGTTGCTTGCCGTTCTCGCTCACGCTCAACGTATCCACCTTGTGCTCCTTGAAGGCCTTTTGGGCATCATCGAGCAACGCTTCCGGCGAAATAGTGAACGGTGCGTTGAACTTCAGGGCGCTCAGTTTCTTCGCGAGGAACTTGTTGCCTTCTTTCTCGATCCCTCGACGTAGGCCGCCGTCGGTAAAGACCCCGAGGTTCTTGCCTTTCGCATCCACCACCATCACGGCACCGAAACCAAACTTGGTCATCTCCACCAGGGCTTCGCTAACTGTAGCGCTGTCCTTCACGATGGGGTTCGTGCGGGATAGCACATCCTTCACTTTCATCGTGATCAAGCGCGTGTCCACATAGAACTGTTGTGTGCCGATCGTCGTGAAATGGTTATCCGTCAACTGCTTCATCAGCTTCCACGGCACGGTGATGGTGTGTACGCCGATGTTCACGGCATTGCGCACGTGCTCCACGGTGCGCACGCTGCTGAACATGATCTTGCTGTCGTAGCCATAATAGTTCACCGCCTCCACGCACTGCTGCACGAGGCTCAACGCGTCGTGCCCTTGATCTTGCAAGCGACCGACGAGCGGGCATACGTAATTGGCTCCCGCCTGCATGGCCATGTAGGCTTGTTGCAGCGTGTACACCAGGTGCACGTTCACCATGATGCCCTCGTTGCGCAGCATGCGGCAGGCGCGGAGGCCTTCGAGGCTCACCGGGATCTTGAAGACGGTGGTCTCCTTTTTCAGGCCCATCTTCAACTGGCGCTTCGCTTCCTTCACCACCTCCTCAGCGGTCTCGCCCAAGGCCTCCACCTGCAGGATGGGGACCTTTTTGGCGAGGTCCAGGATCATCTTGTCGATGTTCGTGACACCGCCGCGGTGCATGAACGTGGGCGTGGTGGTGAGACCGGTGAGAAAGCCGAGTTTGAAGGCTTCGTCGATCTCCTTGATGTCGGCGCTGTCGAGGTAAAGTTCCATGGTGAGAGTGGTGCGTTGTTCGGTTCGGGTGAGAATCAGGCGGTGATGGTCTCGTGGCGGTATTTCACCTCTATCGCGTGCAGATCCAGCAGCGGCTTGAGGAATTGCGGGAAGT
>JBDTNF010000246.1:0-19944 GCA_039933875.1 Flavobacteriales bacterium
CGAGCGCTTCCTCGTCCTTGAACAGTTCCTTGCGGCAATCCTCGGCGATCACGATCACCTTGCGCTCCTGCTGTTCATCCACCTCGTTGATGAAACGTCCCTTGATCACGATCTGCTGTTGCAACTTCTGACTCTCCGGTTCTATCCCACGGATGCTGAAACTGCCGTAGTTCATACCGTGCTGCAATTGGCTCCGGCCACGCCATACGCGATAGCGGCCGGTGATGTACTCCATGCCAGGAATGGAATTGCGGAGTGCTTCGATATCGTCCTCGGTCAGCTGGATGTCGCGGTTCGCCGGAAGCCCCTTCCAAGGCTTGCTTGTTTCGCCCCCCCCGATCGTGATGCTGTTGGTCGCCGAGTTGCGGAAGTTGTACTCGAAACCGTTGCGCAATCCCGCACCAGCACCAAGGAGGATGATGAGCATGAAGATGCCCCAGAACACGGCGAAGCCGGTGAGCACCGCCCTCAGCTTGTTCTTGCCGATGCTCTCGAACACCTCACCCCATTTCTCCCGGTCGAACATCAGGCAACGGGATTGGTTGCGGTCTCAGCGAGGGAGGCTGGATCCATGTAGGCGTTCTCGATAAGGCCGTCGCGCAGGTAGATGACGCGTTGGGTGGCGGCGGCAACGGCCCGTTCGTGTGTTACGATGACCACCGTGAGGCCGAGTTCCTTGTTCACCCGCGTGAGCAAAGCCATCACCTCCTCGCTGGTCTTGCTGTCAAGCGCACCGGTGGGCTCATCAGCGAGGATGATCTTCGGACTGCTGACCAGTGCACGCGCGATGGCGACCCGTTGCTTCTGGCCGCCGCTCAGTTCGTTGGGCATGTGGTGCGCCCATTCCTTGATGCCCATGTTGTCGAGCATCGCCAGGGCCTGTTCGTTGCGCTTCTTGCGCGGCACACCCTGGTAATAGAGCGGCAACGCCACGTTCTCCATGGCGTTCTTGAAGCTGATCAGGTTGAAGCTCTGGAAGATGAAGCCGATGTACTTGCTGCGCAGGGCGGCGTTCTCTGTCTCGCTCTGCCCTCTGATCAACATGTTGTCCAGCCGGTACTCCCCGCTGTCGTATTCGTCCAGGATGCCGATGATGTTGAGCATGGTGCTCTTGCCTGAACCGGACGAGCCCATGATACTGACCAGCTCGCCCTTGCCGATGTGCAGGTCGATGCCCTTGAGCACCTGGAGGATGTTGGCCCCAGTCCGGTAGGCCTTGCGAATGCCCTTCAGTTCGATCATACCGCTCCTGTCGCCCCGAGCGTATCGAAGGGCACGCCTCCTGAATGCTCAAGCGGTACGAAAGTACCGGGGGCCGCCGTCCATCCCATGGGCCTTACACGAACGGTGAAGGCCACGGAGGAGCGGCTCGGCCCATTTCGCCCGGCGACGTGCGTTGGTTACACTTGTCTCATGCTAGACTTCCTCCACCCCTCCTTGCGCGCTACGATCGCAAGCCTGGCCTTGCTGCCACTTTCCCACGCCCTTCACGCCCAGAAACAGCCTGATCTGAAGAAGCTCGATGCTTACATCGCCAAGGCTGTCACGGACTTCGGGCAGCCGGGTCTCGCAGTGGGTATCGTGCAGGGTGGCAAACTGATCTGGAGCCATGGCTATGGGCGGCTGGATGTGGCCAAACCCGACCCGGTCACGGAGAACTCCGACTTCTACTGTGCCAGTCTGAGCAAGGCGTTCACGGTGTGCGCCATCGGCATGCTGGTGGACGATGGTGTGCTGAAGTGGGACGACAAGGTGATCGAGCATCTCCCCTGGTTCAAGCTGAACGACCCTTATGTGACCGCGAACATGACCGTGCGCGACCTGCTTTGCCACCGTGCGGGCTTCATCACCTTCGATGGCGACCTGCTCTGGTACGGCACGCACTATACGCCGCGCGAGATCCTCGATCGCCACGCGAAGGAGCCGCTGACCTACGGTTTCCGCAGCCGCTTCGGCTATAGCAACCTCATGCTTATCGCCGCCGCCGCGCTCATCGAGAAGAAGTCCGACGTGACCTGGGACCAGTTCATCACCAAGCGGATCCTTGAACCCCTCGCCATGACGCGCACACGCGTGGAGACCGCTGATCTGGCCAAGATGACCGACGTGGCCCTACCGCACGTGCACAAAGGCCAGGACCCGAAAGCACCGCTGATGAGCATGGCCTACCAACCGTTGCAGGGCGCCGATGGGGCCTGCGGCATCATCAGTTGCGTGACCGATCTGGCGAAGTGGGACGCGATGTGGATGAACGAAGGGAAGACCGCGGATGGCAAGGTGTTCCTGAAGGAAGGGACCTGGACGACCATCACCACCGACCAGTTGAGCAACGAAGTAGCTCCGGAGGAGAATATTACGGGCAAGCACTACGATGGCACGGCCATGGGCTGGTTCACCGAGGATCGTGATGGCTACAAGATCATCACACACAGTGGCGGCATGCCCGGGTTCATCCTGAACCATGCGGTCGTACCCGAGAAGGACTTCGCGGTGATCTGCCTGGGCAATGGGGAGACGTACAGCGTGTTCGCCATCACGGACAAGATCCTGAACCTCTACCTCGGCAATGGCATGGCCGATCCCGTCGCGGACATGCTGCCACGCATCGAGCAGCGCGACCTGCGCGATGCGAAGCGCGTGGGCGATCGTGCTGCGGCGCGTATCACGGGCACCTCCCCTTCCCGTCCCTTGGTGCAATACACCGGCACATACACCGACAAGATCTACGGCGACGCGGTGATCACCGAGACAGGTGGTGGTTTGTCCCTCTCCTTCGTTCCCGCTCCAGAGCTCTTCACGGGCACGCTATCGCACTGGCACTACGACACGTTCCAGTGGAACCATGCCGACCCCTTCCTCGAGCCGGGCTATATCACCTTCAGCTTCGATGCCGACCATCGCATAACCGGTTTCAAGGTCGACCTGCACAGCCCCGACTTCCACTTCTATAAATTGGACTTCAAGAAGAAACCCTGACGGAAGGCATCCTTCGCAGGTCGGGGCGTCTTGGACGTGGGATCCAGTGCCCAATGGAACGATCGATCACACTGCTGTTGACCCTGTTCGCCTGCAAGGCGATGGCGATCAATGCGCCGACGTTGGTCTCACCCTGCGGTGGGATGTTCGTTGACCCGCTGATGATGCCAACGGCTTTCTGGAACCCGTCAGCGGGCGCGACGAGCTACAACGCGCAGTTCAGCGGGGATCCCTCGTTCGTATCGATCCAGTTCGAGGTAACGGTTCCGACGACCTCGTCGAACCTGAGTTTATGGTTCGACTTCCACTACTACTGGCGTGTACGCGCATCAGACGGCGTTACATGGAGCGCATGGAGCGGCACCTGCGACTTCTGGACGAACACCATTCCACCGCCGCCCGCACCGGTGCTTGCCACCCCTTCGTGCGGGGCAACAAGTGTCACATCCAGCCAGACCTTCTCCTGGAATTATGCGACCGGCGCGCTCGATTGGGAACTCCAGTTGGCCAACAACGCCACGTTCACGGGCGCGACGAGCTACTTCACACCGAACATGAGCTATTTGGTGAACGGCCTGCTCACCGGCCAGACCTATTACTGGCGCGTGCGGGGCGAGAGTCTGGGTGGTTGGGGGCTATGGAGCAGCAGTTGCACGTTCCTGACGCAATCGGCCTTGACCCCGCTCAACCTCCGAGCGTTCCTTCAAGGCCCGCTGAACCCCACGACGCTGCTGATGGGCGATCAACTGCGCACGAGCGGGGCGTTCCCGGCCGCAGAGCCATACACCGGGCTCGGCTTCACAGGGATCGCTAACGCGGGTGTCTCGATGACAGCGGGACTGCTTGCAACGAGCGGCGGCAACGCCGTTGTCGATTGGATCCTGGTGGAAGCGCGGCACGGCACGACCAGCCAGGTGCTACGATCATGGGCCATGCTGCTCCAGAGCGATGGCGATGTGATGATGCCTGATGGTTCCGCGCCGAGCTTGACCTTCCCGATGTCCCAGGTGCGCATAGCGGTGCGGCACCGGAATCACTTCGGCGCGATGACCTCGGCCACGGTCACCGCCAATGGATCGACGATCACCTGTGACATGACACTGGCTGGCACGGCGCTCTATGGCACCGAACCCACCGCGACGGTTGGCGTGCGTCGTGCGCTCTGGTGCGGTGACACCAACGGGGACGGCACATTGCGCTATGTGGGTGCGAACAACGACCGTGATCCGATCCTCACGCGCATCGGTGGCTCGGTACCCACAGCCACCGTGGGAGGCTACTACCGCGACGACGTGAACCTCGACGCCGTGGTGCGGTACGTGGGCACAAGCAATGACCGCGATGGGATCCTCGTGAACATCGGTGGAAGTGTGCCCACAGCAACGCGCGCCGCGCAGCTACCGTAGCGGGGATCAAGACCTATTGCTTCACCACACGCGTGCGCTGCGCCACGGTCCCATCGGCCTGCGTAAGGCATAGCACATACGTGCCCGGGGCAAGGCTGGAAAGGTCCATGTCCACGGCATTCCAGCCCTCGGTGATCTTCGCCTGCTGCTTCACCACGGGGCGGCCAGTGGCATCGGCCAGGTCGAGCGACGCGGTACCGCCGAAGCCGCTGCTCGCATCGATGCGTATCTGTATCCCGCCGTTCGTGGGATTGGGAACGACTTGCAACCACGCCCCGGCACCCGCACACTTCTCCATGGGGGTCGACCCGCTGAGGGTCATGTGGCCATCGAGGTCCACCTCGCGGATTCGGTAGTAACCGGAGGGAACATCGCTTGACCGTTCGTCAACGAAGAGGTACTTGGTCTCACTGACACTATGGTGCACGCTGTTCACGCGACCGATCTCCTTCCAATCGGAACCGTCAGGGCTTCGCTCTACCACGAAGTGGCTGGTGTTCACCTCGCTGGCCGTGGCCCATTCCAACACCGACCGTCCACCCTCGCAAGCTGCTTGCACGTATAGCAACTCCACCGGAAGGATGGTGCAGTCGAGGCCTGCGGTACCCGTCCAGTTGAGGGCGAAGCCATTCGCACCCGAAGTAGCCGACCAACCATTGATCAGGACGTAGTAGGTCTGGCCTGCGGTGACATTGAGCGGCGCCACCCATTGATCACCGAACACGTTCTCCGAATTATCCAGGGCACCATTGCCGAGACCCGTGTTCCCATTACCCGCTCCGATGGCATAGGAGCAGCGAAGAGGCGCACCAAGGGCTCCGCATGGGAGGTTCGGGCCATAGACCACGGGATCGAAATCGTCAGAATTGACATTGGGGTTGATGGTAAAAGCGAGTGTGCCACTGGTCTGGATCTGGATGCGGTACCAGTTGGTGTAGTACTCCGAAGTATTGCAGCCGCTGCAACCTTCGGCTGAAATGCCCGGACCGATCGAGGCGTCAGAGAACGTGTTGCTCGCACAGATCGGGGTGGCGAAACCACAATCGGAATTGGTGGTGCCGCTCGGCCCACCAGCGCAAGGCACACAGGATAGCGTTGCGGCCCATCCAGGGAGTTGCACTGTATTGTCCGAAGTGAAGCGGAACGTCAGGCAGCCACTGGCATTGGTGGAGGTGATGGTGCCCGGTGAAGCGACGCAACCGCTGTACAACGGAGGACTGTTCTGCGCTGGACCGTTCAGCACCTGGAGGTAATCGCAGCATCCACCCGGTCCACCACACAGGATGAACACATCGTTCATCGAGAAACTCGTGAACGTGGCGCGCAGGCACATCCCCGCCGTGTTCGGGCAGAAGGTGCGGAAGATGGCATTGACGTTGGGTGAGTAGTTCCCGGCCGCACCACCGTCGTCATAGGAAGTACCGGAACAGGTGGTGACCAGGCAGCTCCCGGTGTAGGTGCTCTGTACCCCGAGCGTAGGTTGCAGATAAGTCTGGCCCACGCACGTCACCACCGCGAAAGCCATCGCGAGGATGGATCCGTGGAACCGGTGCATGTATGGGATGTGGGTCATCACGTTCAGCGTTGGCCCTTGGCATTGTCCGTTCCAGAAGATGCCCGATACGCCAGATAGGCGGCGCGATCATCCGCACTAAGCTGGCCCAGAACCAATTGCTCGAAGTGCTGCCTGCTCCGCAACAGGATATCGTTCGCGAGATCGGCATCGTGTACGACCACATCCTCCAACTCAGCGCGCGCGCCGATGTATTGGTCCAGGTCCACCGCGGCGATCTCCGCCTCCGTGGCCGAACGGTAAACCCCGTTGTCCAACACAAGGAAGGAGGAAGAGTAGAACAGCAGCAGTCCTTCATACTTGTAGTGAGCCCGCAGCTGCATCTCTTCCACCTGTTCCGCGGAATAGCGCCCGAGCAATTTGTCCAGCGCCGCCTGGCTCTGGGACCAAACGGCCGTACTCATGCCGAGCACAGCGACCAGGATGAAAAACAGGCGGTTCAAATACATGATGTTGAGCAAGTTAGGCCAAGACGGTCAGGAAGCAACAGGAACGGCCCTGTGCAGAAATCCCTACCAGAGGTCTCCTTGCCATGGGTAAGACGAGCAAATAGGGGCCACGGATGCCTGAGACACGGCTGGGCGACAATGGTCACTTTTGCCATCCATGCGAGGCAAGGCCCACGTCCTGATCTTCTTCCTGGTCAACCTGTTCCTGTGCAGCTGGCATCTGCATGATGGCCGCAACGACAACTGCATCAGTCGCGCGGCGATGGTGGCGGCGGTCGCCCAAAACGGCAACCTCAGCATCGACCCGTGGCATGAACTCACCGGCGACCTCTCGCTGATCGATGGCCACTACTATTCCGACAAAGCGCCGCTGCCTGCGCTAATGATGGTTCCTGCCTGGTGGTTCCTCGTACACACCGGCCTCGTGACCCCCATCGCGGATGGCGCGGTGCCCTACAGCCTGTTGCGGCTCTCCGGGTTCCTCTGCGGAAGTCTTCCACTCGCGATCATCATCACCTTGCTCTGGTTGAGGGTTCGACGTATCGCAGGCGCTGTGCCTGCGTCCTTGCTGGCGGCGTTGCCCCTGTTCGGTTCGTTCCTGTTCGTCTTCAGCGGCAGCTTCTTCGGGCACCTGTTGGGAGCTCTGTTCCTTCTGGGGTCATGGATCGCCGTGGAGCGGGAGCGTGCCTTCGTTGCGGGGGGCCTGGCTGCGGCGGCTGTGCTTTGTGAATATCCGCTGTTCGTGTTCCCGGTGATCTGGCTGCTGCGCTACGGGCTTCTTCGCCAATGGAAGAACGCCCTATGGATGTGCGTTGGTGCCCTGCCGTTCGTGATCGTTCTACTTGTCTACAACGCCGCGCTCACTGGAAGTATGTTCTCCATCGGGTACGATCATCTGGTGAACTTCGAGTCCGAAGGGTATGGATTGGGCCTGCCGAAACCCGAAGCGATCCTGGGCCTGACTTTTTCGGACTACCGCGGCGTGTTCTTCTACATGCCTGTATTGCTGGTGGCGATAGTGGCGCTGGTGCTCAACAAGGATGAAAAACAGCTCTGGCGCGATCCCATCCTCGTCCCTGTCGTCATCGACTTTCTCCTGATCGCCGGTCACGCGATGTGGTGGGGCGGCTGGACCTATGGTCCGCGACACCTCACCGCCCTCGCCGTGCTCCTCGTGTGGCGCTCCTGGCCCGCGCTTGCGGCGGCACGCTGGGCGCGCTGGCCCTTCGTTGTGACCGCCGCTTTCGGGCTTCTCTGTGCGTTCGCAGCGAAGAGCACCTGCTGGTTCTCCCTCCCGAGCCAGAGCCGGCACCCCATGATCAGCGATGTGTTCGAATTCCTGGGCTGGCGTGCGTTCACGGAGATGCAGTTACCCGTGTACCTCGGCTTCTCTCCCGCCCTGTCCATTGCCTTGTTCCTGCTCACCTTCGCATTCGCCATGCGTTCCCTGGTGAAATTGGACCGGAACGCACCTCCAGCTGCCACCTGATGCACCTCTTCCATTGCACCGAGTTGGGCACCGACCTGATCGAGCTTCCCGAAGAAGAAGCCCATCACGCGACGGCCGTGCTGCGCCTCACGGTCGGGGAACACGTCGGCCTGCTGGACGGGAAGGGCACGCGCGCCGAAGCCGAGTTGATGGAGGTGACCAAGCGTCGATGCCTTGCCCAGGTTCGGACACGTGTCGTGCATCCACCGGAACGCGCCGCACGCATCCACCTCGCGGTGGCGCCCACCAAGCAGATGGATCGCTACGAATGGTTCGTGGAGAAGGCCGTGGAGATCGGCGTGGATCGCATCACACCGCTGATCACCGACCGCACGGAACGGAGCAAATTGCGCATCGACAGGCTTCTGCGCGTGGCCGTCAGCGCCATGAAACAGAGCCAGCGCACCTGGCTCCCACGCATCGATGAACTCACCACGTTGCAGGCTGTGATCGCAGAGGTCTCCAACAAAGGCCAGCGCTACTTCGGGTGGTGCCAAAGCGAACCGCCACCCTTGATGACCGCCTACGCTCCCACTTCCGACGCACTGGTACTGATCGGCCCAGAGGGTGACTTCTCGCCCGAAGAAGCAGCGCTTCTGGGTGAGTACGCGTTCACTGCGGTATCGCTGGGCCAGGCCCGCCTACGCACCGAGACCGCGGCGCTCGCTGCGTGCAGTTGGATGAGCCTCGCGCAGCAACGGTAACTTCGCACCATGCGTCTTCGCCTCGCCTTACTTCTCGGCATGACCACATGGGCACATGCGCACATGGTCGCATGCGCCCAAGGCAGCTACCAGATCGCTGTGCTCAAGTACAACGGTGGCGGCGACTGGTACGCCAACCCCACCGCTGTGCCCAACCTGGTGAAGTTCTGCGACCAGCAACTGGGCATGAACATCAGCACCGAGGTTCCCATCGTGGAAGTCGGCAGCCCCGACATTTTCACCTACCCCTGGTTGGATATGACCGGGCATGGCAACGTGGTCTTCAACGCGCAGGAGGCGGAGAACCTGCGCACCTACCTCACCGGCGGTGGCTTCCTGCACATCAGTGATAATTACGGCATGGACCCGTTCATCCGGCCGATGTTGAAGCGCGTGTTCCCCGAACTCGAATTGACCGAGCTGCCCTTCGCGCACGGCGTCTACCACCAGAAGTTCGACTTCCCGCAAGGCCTGCCGAAGATCCACGAACACGAAGGCAAGCCGGCACGTGGCTATGGCCTCTTCTGGGAAGGACGCCTCGTCGTGTTCTACGACTTCGAGTGCGACCTCGGCGACGGTTGGGAGGACCCCGACGTACACGGCGACAGCGAGGCGCTGCGCACCAAGGCCTTGCAGATGGGCGCCAATTTGGTGCGCTACGTGTTCAGCGGAGCGGAGAATTAGTTGGCAGTGGGTAGTTGGCAGTTCGTTTGCACGGCGTCCTATCGAAGACCCCGTGGCGTCGACCCAACGGGTCGACTACCCTGCTAAGGCGCCTGTGCGATGCGCACCGCCGTTGGCACGGCACCGATGGTCTGTAGGATCACATCGCGATCATTGTCCGGGCCGTGGTATTTCGCGATGCCGTCCATATTCACGTCGGTGTTGAGGTAGCCGGTCGCGGTCGCCGTAGGGGGCGTGCCACCGATGGCCACGAGGATCGCATCACGGTCGTTGCCCGCGCCCATGTACTTCACCACGCCATCGCCAGTGGCATCGCCGGGCCAGAGCATGCGCAGGCCGCCTTGCACCATCGTCGCATCGGTACCAAAGGTGGTGGACGCCGGTGCGATGAGATCGACGGTGAGCGCCGTGTTGCCCAGGGTGACCGGATCGGCGCAGGTAATGGCCAAGTGGTTGCGATGCTTCACGCGCAGGAAGTACGTTCCAGCACCCAGATCGAAATCCACAGACGAATGACCGTTGGCTTGGGTTACGCGCCCATCGCGATGGAGCAATGCCCCGCGCGTGCTGAGCACCGTACTGGTATCTGTGGCTGAGAGCAACTCCAGCCAGAGCCAATCCACGATCGCATCCGGACCGGCGATGCTGAGCACCGAGGCGGGCATGGCCCATGGCCCGGTTCCGTTCACTGCGGTGGAGCCCATGGCGGTGTATGGCTGCTGCGTGGGCAGCAGGCCCGCCGTGCGCAGGTCATCGCGCATCAGCAACGTGGTACTGTCGAATGTGCCACCGAGGTAGACGCGCAGATCGAGTTGGGCGCGGGGGTCGGGGATGTTGTGGTAACGGGCGAGAACAGGACGTTGAACGCCGTTGATCGCGGAGCGGCCCGCCATGACGACCTTCCCGTTCAATTGAATACCCACATCAGAACAGCGCGCGTCCTGGTCCGCTTCAAAAATCGTTTCAGTGTGGTGATCGAACGGAGTCGAAGGATTATAGCAATAGAAAGGTTGACCAAAGGTCGTATCGCGAACTCCTGATGGCAGGAGGCGTCCCAGTATCCATGCATTCGATGCACCGTCGTTTCCTGCCACTAGAAAATTTCCTGTTTGGTCGGCTTGTTGCGTGGTCAATTCATTATTCCAGCCGGGTTCGTAGCAACTGCTCCAAGTACAGCGAGCGTCAACAGCAGGTTGTACTCCGGCTGCCCAAAGCCATGATTGTCTCACTATGTCTGCTAAATGGCCCTCATGCCCCATCACGGCTGCCCCCAGATGATTTGTGCAGATGCGGAATGCGACCGGGTCATAGTTATGTAGCCCAGGTGGAGCCCAGTTCGGACCCACAACAGCACCCGAAAAGGAAAAGTGACGCATTCTGACTATACCGCCGTAGTGAGAATTGGAATCATAGTGATTAACCGCAGCGACAATCGAACCGTCAGCCATGATGTCAACGTCGGATACCGCATCTGCCGACAAATACGAGGAGGACTCACTATGAAAACCAGGGATTAAAAGATGTCCGACTGAATTGAAAGAATCGTCAAGAATTGCATTCGACTTCAACTTCATCAAAAAATAGCCGTGCAAATCGCTTACATCCGTGTAGTTGCCGCAGAGGATGATAGCATCGTCATCGTAGATCGCGCTCCCGGTACAAAATACCGTTCCAAAGTCGTCCGGAATCACCAACACTCCGGCGTCACCGTATGTGCTATCAGGTATGCCGTTGGAATCGAACCGGAGCAGGCTTGCCAAACCGTTGAAGCGTCCCAGGAGAATGATACGGCCGTCACTTTGGATCAATAGGTCCACAAGTGCATCGCTCCCTGACGAGTGATATAAGTGTACGTATCCACCCGTGCCGAACGTGGTATCCAGTGCACCGGAATCCTCGAGCCGCATGAGATGTACCGAAGAATCAGAAGGCTCCACATCCAAAATGGCTACCAGTAACTTGCCATCAGCCGTTGAGGCGACCTTCACGAGACCGGTCCCGATTGAAAGCGTATCTAAAACCAACTTCCCATCCTCACTGAAGGTGCTGTCCAGATCTCCGGGGTTCTGGGCCATGTTGACCGCCGTGAATAGGAGAGCAGAGAAAAACAGGAATGCGCGCATGACCTAGCCGTGTAAAGCGGCTATCGAATATACGCCCAGGCCCCAGCACACCACAAAGGAGCTAAGGTGTTGGTGAACAGTGCGACGTGAACGACAATCCAGCCTTGCTCATCCAAGCCCGGCATCCGCCCGGCACTGAACCTTAACAATACTTGGCAGACCATTTGCCAGGCGCGAGGCAACGTTCCCAGCATCCACGCGTCTTCTACATGTATCAAGATCTCTTACACATGACCTCCTTCCTCCGCCGTACACCGCCCCACGCATTCGTGGTGGCTTTGTATGCAGCCCTGATCGCCTTCGCGATCGTGGCGTTCAACAACCCGAGCTGATCCTAGCTCTGTGCCACAGGGCACCGATCAGTGGAGCCTGTTGGTCGATGCCCTAACCGCGTCCTCGATGAGCCTGCTTCGTGCGTTCAGATCGACTTCGCTGGGCCTTTTGTGATAGAAAGGGAGGGTGAAAAGAAGCAGCAATTAGCCTTCGCGTCGCTTTGGCTTGACCGCCGCGGCCTTGCGCTTGGGCGCCCACTGTTCCTCGGCGACCATGACCCAACCCACTTTACGCAGCCAGTTGCGCATGCTTTCCACTTCGGGGTATTCTCCCTTGCCCAACCGCACGCGACGGTTCAGTATGGTTTGCCGGGCCATGCCCAATTTCCGCAGAAGGTCCTCCCGAGCTAGCAAGTCCTTATAGGCACTTCGGAGGCTGACGGCCTCGCGGTTCGGTGTACGTCGTGTGGCCATGGGTCACAAAGTTCGCATGAAGCGGATCAGTGTTCCAACACCAGCAAGGGGATGTCGCTGTGCATGGCGAGTCGTTTGGCCACACTGCGGTGGAAAATGGTCTCGAGCAGGCTCATGTGATGATGCAGCACCACGACCAGGTCGATGCTGTTCCGTTCGGCGATGCCACTGAGCTCCACGGCCACATCATCGCCCAAAGCGCCCACGAACGTGTGGTCCAAGCCGAGCAATACGGCATTGTACTGCTCGATGATCCGTGGATCGGGCTCCTCGTCCATTTTGCGGGCCACATGTGCCACGGTGACATCCGCCCCATGTTGCCGGGCCAGTTGCACCAACAGCTGCATGGCATGGGGTTCCACGCTGACGTGGTCATCGGCGAAGAGGATGCGACGCAGGCCAGTAAAGCGGGTCTTTGCCGGTATGACCATGACCGCGGTACGACAGGTCTTCGCCACGCCGCCCGCGTTGCTGCCCAGTCCGGCCTGGCTGGCCTCGCCGTTTGAGCCCATCACCACCACATCCACATGCTCCTCTTCGCACAGGTCGTTCACCACCGAGACGAGCGGGCCATACTGCACCACCGTGCTCAACTCCACAGCGGCCGCGTTCGGCAGGGCCCTGAACCGGAGCTTGAAAGCCTCCATGTCCTCTTCAGCGGACCTCAAGACCGCTTCGCTCATCCCGGCCAGAGGCAGGTCGCTCGCGAGCGGCTCCATGAAGTAGGCGTGGACTAAAATGAACGAGTTCTGCTTCGGTCCGAAGATCTCCAGAGCGTAGGCGGCGGCGTTCAGTGCGGTTTCGCGGAAGTCCGTGAGGACAAGGATGCGTGGCATGTTCCTAATGATCGTGCTTGGCTGCCTCCCCAATAGTGATGCGTGTCCATTGCGCATATTGCTCCGGGGTCATCACGGACTTGATCTCCTGCTCACGCCGGGCATTGAGTTTCTTCATGCGATCATTGACCACGCTCACAGCCAACGTATCGTCCGCCTCCAATGTATCGAAGTCGCGTTGGTATCGTCTCTCCACATCGACGAGCATACGACGTTGGGCGGTATCAAGCACCAACCCTCCGACCAGGCTATCGTCCTTCATGACCCAGGCCGGTTCCTTCTCGCCGGGTGGGATCGACTGGGCGCTGATATGCTGGACCGCCAGAACCAAAGCGAGGATGAAGAAGGAGGTTCTCATGATCAATGCCTTTGCATCACATAGGAACAAGGAACGTTCCAGCGGCCGTAACCCGGGCCAACTGGGCCAAAGCCGGATCGCTCCTGTGGAACACATTCCCCACTTGGTGCACCCCGCACCACAAAGCGCGTAATGGAATGAACGCTAACCGCTCAATGCACGATCGCGAAACGCAACTCGCGTGGCATTGTGCCACCAGCTTCAACGATCTGAAGCGTGTACATTCCAGAGGCGAAGGCGCCTACGTCCACGGATACATGATCGCCTTGCGCAACGAAAGGAAGCGCGACGCTCCGTCCGTTCACATCGATGAGGTTGATGCCGCGCACCGCAGCGAATGTTGGCACCGTGACCTGAACGTTCGCCGGGTTGGGGAACGCTCCCGCTCGCACGTCCTGGGCGGTAAAGGGCGAAGGAGACCCCTCGATACCCATGGCCAAACACAGCGATGGAATGATCGGATCCAGTTCGACCTCATCACCAGGTGTAAGGTCATGTCCCACGAAGCCCGCGAAATCCGCTGCATACGGCTCGCAGCGGAACACACTGTTCGCTGCGATGGTAGAGCCCTGGGCCACAGGACCGCCATTGTTCACCGGGTTGATGTACTCCCAGGTCCGGGTGCCATCCGCCCCGATGAAGATGAAGCTGCCCTCGGGTCCATTGGTGGCCAGGTAGCCATCGTCCACGGGGAATACGCCGCTGATGTTCATGGCGAAGAAGTCGGTGGGTACCGGAGCGGTCCAGGTCGAGAGAACTTCCGCCGGGAGGAAAGCGGTGGTGGCAGGCACCTCATACACGCCGTTCACGTCCACTGGCGGCTCGATGATGTCCACGCTGGAATACTGCCCTGCGGGACGACCCAGTCCGTTGTTGAACACCAGGATCTTGCCGGCCTGCGGATGACCCGCGGGCAGCCAGGTGGCATGGTGCTGCCCGAACAGGCGCTGATCGGCGGGAACACCACGGTCGTAGGACCGCGGATCACCCCAGCGATAGAGCAGATCACCTCCCTTGCCGCTGTTGCCACCCGTACTTCCGGCGGCCTCCGCTGTCGTGGTGCTGTGGTCGATCACCCAGATCTCATCGAGGTTGTGGCTGCTCAGGAGGATCTGGTCGAACTCGGCGTTGTGATCAATGCCGTTGAGGTGGATCCAATCGGCAGCCAAAGGCCCCCCTTGGTAGAAGTTGATGTTCATCCGCTCGGGGCGGTCGGCGATCACATCGTAGTTGGGCAACCCGGCATCGTAGTCCTGTACCAAGTGGTCCCGGAGCTTCCACTCCCACACCAGCACCACCTCATCGCTACCCACAGGCTGCAGTTCCATGATGCGTTCGCTCAACAGCCAATTCCCCGTGTTCGCAGGGTTCCTTCCCATGGCGATGGCTTCAGCACCGGGAAGACGGTCCCACGCGATGATCAACAAGTTGCCATTGGGCAACACGGTGAAGTCGTGATGCTGGCAAAGCGAGTCGTTGCTGAGCATGTAGCTCCAGAGCAGGTCACCATCCCAGGACCAGCGCTCCATGATGCCACCGCGTCCGCCGCTTTGGTAGATGGGATTATTGACGCTGCCCGCACGATAGAGGGAACCATCGGGCTGTAACTGCGCGCCAAGACCCGCTGTGTAGGTGCTATTCCACTGATGCACCTCCATGCCGCAGGGATCGATGAGGTAGGTGGCGGTGTTCGATATCGGTGCGAAGAGCAGGTACCCCGAGGGCGGCGCGTCATACTGGAGAAGGCCGACGGTGCGCTGGGCGTGCGCGGCGATCGCGACAAGCGAACAGCATAAAAGGATATGACGCATGGGCGTTGAGGGTAGCGCTAGGATACGCGCAAGATGGCAAGGTTTGATCGATCCGCATACCCACGGCCCGTTGAATTCATGACGATCGTCATCCGGCGGCCGATCGCGATCCCCGCTCTTTGCCCTGTGAAGGTCAAGGAGCTGACATCCGTCACCTGCTACCACTGCGGCGATCCGTGTGTGGATGAGCATCGCGTGCACGAGGGCAAGGACTTCTGCTGCCAGGGCTGCGAAGTGGTGTACGACCTGCTGAACGAAAGTGGATTGTGCGACTACTACGCACTGGAGAAGCAGCCCGGCGTGAAGCAGGGCAACACCGTGGACGAGCAGCGTACCGAGCTGTTCGACCTGGCGGAGGTGCGTGAGCGGATCGTTGAGTTCAGCGAGGCAGGCATCACGCGGGCACGCTTCCATGTGCCGCAGATGCATTGCAGCTCGTGCATCTGGCTGCTAGAGAACCTGCAACGGATCGAACCGGCGATCCTGCGGTCGCGCGTGTCCTTCACCGACAAGGAGTTGGTGATCACCTTCCGGGAGGACCGCTTCACCTTGCCGCAACTGGTGAAGCTGATGCGGCGCATCGGTTACGGCCCCCAGATGACCGCCTCCAACAATGCGAAGAAGAGGTCCGGTGTGCCACGCCTGATGTACATCCGGCTGGGTGTGGCCGGGTTCATCTTCGGCAACACCATGATGTTCAGCTTCCCCGAATACCTGGGCGCTGGCACCGAAGCGGGCCTGAAGACCGGCTTCCAATGGCTCACCATCCTCTTCTCGTTGCCGGTGGTCTTCTTCCTCAGCACCGATTTTTTCAGGAGCGCGTGGGCCGGTATCCGCTCGCGGCAGGTGAACATCGACCAACCGATCGCGTTGGGCATCGTCGCGCTGTGGACGCGGAGTTTGTGGGAGGTGCTCAGTGGCACCGGGCCGGGCTACTTCGATTCGCTCGCGGGTCTGCTCTTCTTCCTGCTCATCGGTCGCTGGTACCAGGCGCACACCTATCGCGCGCTGCGCTTCGACCGGACCCTGGAGGATTTCCTGCCGCTCATCGTGTTGCGCAAGAACGGCACGCTGGAAGAACCCGTGAAGGTGGCCGACCTGAAACCCGGCGACCGCATCGTGATCCGCGACCAGGAACTTGTTCCTGTTGATGCGATCCTGCGGGAAGGCACCGGCCACATCGACAACAGCTTCATCACCGGCGAGCCTTTGGCCGTTCGCAAGAACATCGGCGATACCATCAGGGCCGGTGGCCGACAACGCGGTGCGGCGATCGAATTGGAAGTGCTGCGCTCCTTCGCGGACAGCCGCTTGAAGAAACTGTGGGCCGAGCAAGGCGCCACGCACGACCGCCCGGCCATGCCCCGTATGATCGACAACGTGGCGCGACGCTTCACGATCGCCGTGCTGCTGATCTCGCTCGGTGCTGCGCTCTACTGGCTGGGCAAGGATAGCGCACAGATCTGGCCGGTCGTGACAGCGGTGCTCATCGTGGCCTGCCCCTGCGCGCTCGCGCTCAGCATGCCCTTCGCCTACGGCCATACGATCCGGCTCATGGGCAGGCGTGGCCTCTTCCTGCGCGATGCGGAAGTCGTCGAACGCATGGCGCACGTAGACACGGTCGTGTTCGACAAGACCGGCACGCTAACGGCACGTGAAGCACACGAAGTGGAATGGCACGGGGCCCGGTTGAACAAAAGTGACGAGGCACTCATCCGTTCGCTCGCACGCAACAGCACGCATCCCTTGAGCGCAGTGCTCTTCCAGGAACTCAAGGTGGGCACGGTGGAGGCCACGGCGGTGGAGGAACACGTCGGCCAGGGCATAGCAGGTTCGATCAACGGCGCCTTCGTGCGCATCGGATCCGCGCGCTTCTGCGGTGGCGAGGAAGCGACGCGTGCGAACGGCGAGGCGCATGTGCATGTAACGGTCAGTGGACTTCACCTCGGCCACTTCACCATCAGGAAACGCGCACGCAGCGGCATCGCGAAGGCGGTGACGCGGTTGCGCGAACACTTGCGCGTGGGCCTGCTCACCGGCGATGCACAGGTCGATACCGAACTGGCGGACGTGTTCCAGGGCGCCATGGTACGAACGCATTGTTCGCCGGCCGACAAGTCGCGGGCGATCGGCATGGAGCAGCAACTGGGGCACCGCGTGCTCATGGTGGGCGATGGATTGAACGACGCCGGCGCCCTGGCACAAAGCGATGTCGGCATCACGCTCACCGAAACCAGCGCTGCGCTGACACCGGCGAGCGATGCGATCATGGAAGCCCAGGCCATCGTGCAGCTCCCGCATTTCCTCCTGCAAGCCCGGCGCGCCCGGCGCATCGTGATCGCCAGCCTCTTAATTTCCCTGTGCTACAACGTCACTGGGGTGTCCTTCGCCGTGAGTGGTCACCTCACGCCGCTCATCGCCGCGATCCTGATGCCGCTGAGTTCCGTGACCGTAGTAGGTTTCGTGACACTCGCGGTCACACTTGCCGCACGTGATCGTTCGTAACTGATCGTTGTCATTAAGATCGACCAGGCGGATCACGGCTTCACCGCGTCCTTCTCCCTTTTCTTCTCCTCCTTCTCCTTCTCCTTGAAATACTTGCGGAACAGCCAGTTCTTCTGGAGCGCGCGAAGATCCTCCGACAAGGTGGCAGCACTGGTGTCGAGGTTGGCGATCGTGTGTCTCACATCGGCCACCACGGCGGTATCGCGCGTGAGCGTGTGAGCGAGGCCACCGGGTTCGTTCAATCCGCTCGCGAACCGGCTCATGCTCGCGCTGACCAGCGCGAGCGAATCGGTGACCGAACCCAGGGTGGCCAGCATGTCACGGACCTGCCGTTCGGTCGCTGGATCGCTCACCAGTACACCCAGCGCACCATGACCCGCCTGGAGATCCCGGACGACCTCGTTCACACGCTCGGTGATCGCGCGCGCATTGGCGGCCGCAGTGTTCAATTCGAGGACCATATCGCGCATATCCGTCGCCATGCTCGTGTCGCTGAGCAACGCGATGGGACCGTTCGCCGTGTTCAACTTCCGGGTCAATTCGCGCAGATCACCGGTGATAACGACGAGGTTCTCGTTCGATGTGCCGAGCGTGCGCAGCATGGCATCGGTATCGACACCGGCTGATGTCTTCAGCACAGCGCCATCCCCGATCGGGCCACCAGTTCCTTCGCCCGGCTCGATCTTGACCAACTGGTTCCCCATCAGGCCGTCCGATGCGATGCTCGCCAGCGCGTTCGTGCGGATGTGTTTCGCCGCGTCGATCTGGATCATCATGTCCACCACGATCTCGGTATCGCTCACGATGGTGATCCCCTCAACCGTGCCCACATCGATGCCGGAGTAACGCACGTTGTTCCCGGTGCGAAGGCCGCTCACCTGCTTGAAATGCGCGCTCACGTCCAGGGTCCTGCTGAAGAGGTCGCGCTTCGCGCCGAGCAGGTAGAGCCCGAGCACCAGCACGACGATGCCCGCCAGCACGAAGGCCCCCAGCTTGATGTTATTGCCCTTTTCATCCGCCATCACATGAAAATAAAGAACTGTTTCACTTTCTCATCGGTCATCGCCTGCAGCTCATCATAGCTGCCCTCCGCATGGTTCTTGCCCTCGATCAGCACGGCGATGCGGTTGGCGGCCAGTTTCGCCACGTTCAGGTCGTGCGAGATAATGACCGAGGATGTCCCGTACTTCTTCTGCAAGCGCAGGATCAGGTCCACGATCTCCTTCCCGGTGATGGGATCCAGGCCGGTGGTGGGCTCATCGTAGAGCACGATCTCCGGTTTCAGGATCAGGGTTCGCGCCAGTCCGATGCGCCGCCGCATGCCCCCTGAAAGCTCGCTGGGGTACATGTCGATGGTATGCTCCAACCCCACGTTCTCGAGGGCCTCCTTCACCAACGCGTCGCTGTCGCCACCTTCCTGCGCGATCCAATGGCGGCGCAAGGGGAACTCGAGGTTCTCGCGCACCGTCATCGAATCGTAGAGGGCGCTGCTCTGGAAGAGGAAACCGATCTTGACACGGATACGGTCCAACGCGTCCCGGTCCAACTGGAGCACATCCTGCCCCAGCACGCTGATGCTCCCTTTGTCGGGTGTCAACAGGCCCACCATGCACTTGATCAACACCGACTTACCGGAGCCCGACTTGCCCAGCACCATCACGCTCTCGCCACGACGCACGGTGAGGTCGAAGCCTTGCAACACTTTGTTCGCGCCGAAGGCCTTCCACAGGTCGCGCACCACGATCACCTCCTCGGTGCCGAGGCCATGCGCGGCCGGAGCGGCGTTTTCGAACACCTCGGTGGTTCCCATCAGTTATAACCCAGGATATCGGTGACCTGCACCGCGATGAGGTCCAACACGAAGATGAGCAGCGAGGCCACCACCACCGCCGAGTGGGCGGCACGACCCACGCCTTCCGTGCCCTTGTCCGTCGTGTAGCCTTTGTAGCAACCGATCACACCGATCGCCAGCCCGAAAAAGATGGACTTTGTGAGCGCGGGCAGCAGATCGCTGAACACCAGTGAATCGAACACCTGCTGGTAGAAGAGCCGCCAGCTGACCACGCCCTTGATGTTCACCCCGATGTAGCAGGCCCAGATCGCGATCGCGTCGGCCAGTATCACCAGCAGGGGCAGCATGAGGATGGTGGACCAGACCCGCGTGACCACGAGGTATTTGAACGGGTTGGTACCCGAGACCTCCATGGCATCGATCTGCTCGGTCACCTTCATCGATCCCAGTTCCGCGCCCATGCTCGATCCGATACGGCCAGCGCAGATCAAC
>JBDTNF010000247.1:0-33215 GCA_039933875.1 Flavobacteriales bacterium
GGTGTATACCATGAGCACAAGAACGATATACGGGATCGGCCTCTTCGCCACCATGCTTTGCCTGGCGGCCTGCGTGAAGGACCAGGAGGATGTCGCACAAGCCGCAGGGATCACCCCTTCGACCTGCGGTATAGCAGGCACCCGGCTGCAGGCGACCGTGGATGGGGCCTCCTACTGCGCCAATGCCCAGGTGATCGCCACCAGCGATGGGAGCACTGCGATGGTGACCGGCGTTGACCTGCTGGGCAGTTCGATCATCCTCCAGCTTGACACGCTCGCCATTGGTGCGTTCCCGATGAACGAGATGGAGAACAGCGCGCTGTACATGCACACCGGCACGGCCTTCGTGATGGATCCCGCGCATCCGGGCACGCTTACCATCACAGAACACGACACCACCACGCACAGCCTGAAGGCCGCGTTCGAGGTGATCCTGCTGAACGACCTGAACGGATCGACCCGAGTCCTCAACGGAGACTTCGACGTGACCTACACGGTCGATCAGTAGCGATCTGTTCCTTGGAGGTGCGCAGAAGAGGCCCCGCAGGGGGATCGGACCTATTCCATCTCAAGAAGGCGCGTGCCGCGCTGAACTACCTTCGGGCGCATGGCGTCCGGGTATTCCGATCGTGAGCGCACGACCATCCGCATCGCAGTGGTCGGGGCTGGTGGTATTGGTAACGCAATACTTCCCTTATTGGCCACTTTGCCTCTCGGAAAGCTCTCCATCATCGATGGCGACCGCGTGGAGTTGAAGAACATCGAACGACAGCCGCTATTCACTGCGGTGGATGTTGGACAATTCAAGGCATCGACCCTGGCGGATCGGTTTCGCCGGACCCTGATCGGATGCGTGGTGATGGCCCACGATGTTTTCCTCGATGCGCAGAACGCCCATGATCTCTTGAACGAGCACGATGTGGTTTTGGAAGGCGTCGACGACCTGCACGCCAAGACCCTTGTTGATCGGGTTTGCCTGACGTCACGCATCCCATTGGTGAGCGGCGGGGTGCACGGACAGCAGGGCCAGGTCATTGTATTGCATATGCCGCGGGCAGGAGAAGAACTGACGCGAGCGCAGCTCTTCTCCGGGCCATACGGAGCGGAACAGGATGGCTGTGATATGCGGGATGTTCCACTGGCGCTCTTGGACGAGGTGGGTGCCTGCATGATCGCCCGCGTGCGCGACCTGTTAGGGGGAAAGCCCTTTGTGAACGGCCGGATGGAACTGTTGGAGAGTCCTGGTCACCCTTGGATGATTATCGAGCCCGTGTCATGAACGAGTTGGTTGTCGTGGGCCTTATCGCGCTTGTGGCGTTCGCCTATTCCATGGTGGGCCATGGTGGTGCCAGTGGCTACCTCGCCTTGATGGGCCTCCTGGCGTTCGAGCCGGAAGTGATGAAGCCGACGGCGCTCTGCCTCAATCTCTGTGTGAGCGCGATCGCCACGGTGCAGTTCATGCGCGCAGGTCATTTCCAGTGGCGGTCGTTCTGGCCGTTCGCCGCTCTTTCCATCCCGATGAGCTTCATCGGCTACGGCGTGGAGCTTGACCCGCTGGTGTACATGCGCGTGCTGGCGGTATGCCTCCTGTTCGCGGTCGCGCGGTTGCTCGGCCTCTTCGGTCAGGGAGCCGCGACCCCACGGCCGGTCCCCATCGCGATCGGAATGTTGGTCGGCGCGGTCCTGGGGCTCTTGTCCGGAATGCTCGGCATAGGTGGTGGCATATTGCTGAGTCCGTTGATGCTTTTGTGTGGTTGGGGCGATGCGAAACGCGTCGCGGCCATTAGCGCACCGTTCATCCTGGTGAACAGCACCAGCGGATTGTTGAGGGCATCACAGCATCCGTTCACGCCGCCATCGCACATGTGGTGGTGGCTGGCCGTTGCCATTGTTGCCGGGTTGCTCGGGAGCTGGGTGGGCGCCACGCGGTTGATCGAGGTCCGTCTGCGACAGGCGCTTGGTGTGGTGCTGCTCTTCGCTTCCATCAAATTGTTCTGGCCATGATCAGTGTGGAGGAGGCGAAGCGCTTGCTGATGGAGCACGTTCCGGTGCTGGCTCGCGACACCGTTGCCCTGGCGAATGCCAGTGGATACGTAGCGGAGGATGTGGTCGCACCGTACGATCATCCGCTGTTCGACATGAGCGCGGTCGATGGATACGCCTTCGCGTTCGACGCCGCTGTGAAGGATCGGAAGGTGGTAGCGGAGATCCCAGCGGGCGAGGTCTTCTCGAGCGGATTGAAGCCCGGTGAATGTGCGCGGATCTTCACCGGTGCCCTGGTCCCGCCCGGTGCGGATACGGTGGTGATGCAGGAATTCGTCACACGTACCGGCGATCGGATCTCGCACACGGACGTGCGCCTCAAACCGGGTGCGAACGTTCGCAGGAAGGGCGAACAGGTGCGTTCGGGACAAGTCGTCCTTCGCGCTGGTCAGCGCCTCAGTGCTGCCGCGAAAGGCCTTCTCGCCTCGGTCGGTGTTGCGGCGGTCAAGGTGGTACAAGCCCCGGAAGTGTCAGTGCTCATCACCGGGAATGAGTTCGCCACGGAGCGAACGCTCCAGGCTGGGAAGATCTTCGGCAGCAACGATGTGATGCTCGACGCGTTGATCCCTGCAACCGGTGCGACCGCGGAGTTCGACCATGTTCCGGATGACCTGGCCGCCTTGGCGGAGGCGATCCGGCGCGGCCTCGAACGTTCGGATGCGATGATCTCCACAGGTGGTGCATCCGTGGGCGACCATGATCTGGTGAGCGCAGCCGTTGAACGATGTGGAGGGCGCATCGTCTTCCACGGTGTCGCACAGAAGCCGGGCAAACCCATGCTCTTCGCCCTGTTCGGCGATAAACCCTTCTTCGGCCTGCCCGGTAATCCCCGCGCGGTGATGGTCCTTTTCTGGGAATATGTGTTGCCGTTCCTTCATGCCATGCAAGGCGCGAAGGATCCCTGGCTGCGGGGCGATCGCCTGCCGATCGCCCAGGCGTTGGAAATGAAGGGGGACCGTGCCGGGTTCCGCGCTGCGAAAGTGCAAGGGGGCAAAGTCACCCTGCTCGCCGATGAAGGATCGCACATGCTGCGCTCCCTGATCGACGCGGATGCGCTGGCTTACTTCCCGGCGGACACCCCTTCACTGAGGGAGGGCGATCTTGTCGAAGTCCATTTCTTGCCGCGATGATGGACCGCCAATGGACCGGTGTCGTGCTGGCGGGTGGCCAGAGCAGCCGCATGGGTCGCGACAAGGCCCTGGTAGAGATCGAGGGGCGCACCATGTTGGATCGTGGCATCGAGCTGTTGCGCCCGCACGTGCGCGAGGTGCTGGTGGTCGGTGATCCGACGAAGTACACCACCACCCACGGAACGGTGATCCCCGATGAGGAACCAGGCCTGGGACCGCTCGGTGGTTTGGTCACCGCGCTGAAACGGGCGCGCTACGTTCGATTACTCGTGATCGCCTGCGACCTGCCCAACCTCAACGATCGCCTCATGGTCCGGTTGAAGCTCGCGCTTGACGAAGGCCACGACGCGGTGGTCCCGAAGCACGAGGGTCTCATTGAACCACTGGCCGGTGCGTACCATCGGCGCAGTGTCGATGCGTTCGAGGTGTGCCTGCGGCAGCGCACCTTGAAAATGAGCGATGCCTTGGCCAAGGTGCGCACAACCTGGCTTGATGTCCGGCCGGGAGAGGATCGGTGGCCGAAGGAACTCTTCCGGAATGTGAACAGCCCGAGCGACCTTTGAACCATGCAAGTGTTGCTGTTCGGGATCATTGCGGAGAAAGCGGGGAGGGAACGAATGACCATCACGGCTTCCGATACCAAGGAGCTGCGCGCCCGGCTCGTCGAGGCGATGCCTTTCCTGGCCTCGTTGAACTATGCCGTTGCGGTCGACAGGCGACTCACCAACAGTGATCGTGCGCTGAACGGGACCGAGGAGATCGCCCTGTTACCTCCATTCGCAGGCGGATGAACGACGTGAAGACACACAAGAAGCGCGACATCTTCGTGGAGGGTGCGATCCCCGCATCGTTCATCGCGGAGAGCATCGCGAAGCACGCCACCCAGACCGCCATCGGGGGGCACGAGATCTTCCTGGGCCAGGTGCGCGCGGACCAGATCGACGGCAAGGGGGTGGAGGCCATCGAATACACCGCGTACCGCGACATGGCCAACGAGCAGATGGCCGTGATCCGCGAGGAGGCCTTCGCGCGGTGGCCCATTACCTGCCTGCATGTGCATCACAGCCAGGGCGTGATCAAGGCGGGGGAACTGTGTTTCTTCGTCTTTGCCAGCGCTGCACACCGCCAACCCGCGCGTGAGGCAGTGGCCTTTGTGACCGATGAGGTGAAGAAGCGGTTGCCGATCTTCGGCAAGGAGATCCTCTCGGATCAAACTCACCTCTGGAAAACAAACGCGTAAAGGCGTGACATGTCGCGCCCCAACCGATGATCGACATCACACACAAGCCGACCACGCTGCGTGAAGCCACCGCAGAGGCCACGGTGTCCGTGAGCCTCGCCGAGACCATCGCCGCTGTGAAGGAGAAGCGCGTTCCCAAAGGCGATGTGCTGGAAGCCGCTCGCGTAGCCGGGCTTTTTGGCATCAAGCGCACTGCGGACATGATCCCGGATTGCCATCCACTGCCCATCGAACATGCCGAGGTCACCTTTGATGTGCAGGCGATGGCGATCGTCGTGCGGGTGAAGGTGCGCACCATCTACCGCACGGGCGTTGAAGTGGAAGCAATGCACGGTGCCAGCGTTGCCGCGCTGACGATCTACGACATGCTCAAGCCCATCGACAAGGGCATCACGATCGAACGCATCCGCTTGGTGGAGAAGACAGGCGGCAAGAGCGATTGGAAGGACGCGTTCGATACAGCACCACGGGCGGCCGTACTGGTGATCAGCGACGGAGTGGCCAGTGGAAAAAAGGAGGACAAGGCCGGCACGGCGATCATCGAGCGCTTGAAGAAGCTGGGCGTCGAGGTCGCCCACCAAGCGGTTGTCCCTGATGAACCCGATCTGATCGCCGCACAAGTGAAAGCTTGGGCAACGGAGAAATTCGACTTGATCCTGACAACGGGCGGCACAGGGCTTTCACCGCGCGACCGCACGCCGGATGCCATCGCGCCGATCCTTGATCGCGAAGTGCCGGGCATCATGGAGGCCGCCCGCAGCTATGGCCAGCAGCGTGTTCCATTGGCGATGATGTCGCGAGGCATCGCTGGCATGATCGGCCGTACGTTGGTGATCACACTGCCCGGTTCAACACGCGGTGCACAAGAGACGATGGATGCGCTTTTCCCGTTCGTCTTGCATGTGATCAAGGTGCAGGAACACGCGTTCAGACATGGGCAGTAATCGCGACCTGGGGCAAGAACCCATTTTTGAGGTGTTTATTGATAGCCAGTCCAGGAGCTTTTGGAAGGTCATCTCTTGGAAGATTGAACAACTCCAGCGTCGTGAATCATCGACACCGGAATCGGATCTCTCTCGCTCCTTGATTATAGACCTAAGCGGCTTCGTTGAAGCCCTGCTTTCTGAGATTCTCCTGGTGGCGACCAACGTCAACCTACCCCTGATCATCGAAGGCTTGCATCAGAAGGGAACGGCTAACAATCGACTGGTTAGGGATTTTCATGCAAGACTGGAGGCTGCCACATGGAGCCAGTATGATGAGCTAGTCCGTATTGCGTTGGGGAAGAGCTTATCCAAGCACGTGCCCAATGAAATCTGGAAAGGATTGCAACACTTGGCTACGCTGAGGAATATGCTCTCTCACGGGAAGGCACCGCACTATACTGCATCGCGCAGTGTGAAAGGAACAATCGATCTAAGATTCCATTCGAAGTATGACGCGGTGTATACCTACCTGGTAGAGAAGAAGGTTGTGCCACAAATGAAGAGTATCCGAGAATCGGTGCAGCTCATTTCGAGCGATACGTTGAATCACTTTATTGATACCGTCAATGCGTTCTTGGTGGCAATGAATCAGGCGCTCTCGGAGGAAATGCGGGAGTCCCTTACAATGCTGAAGACAATGCGACCACTGCCGCGCCTCTAGATGACCCTAATCGGACAAGTAACCCTAGGAGTATGGTAGTTGGAAAGGAAGCGCAGGTGGAGGAGTTCGCGTTGCATCGCCTTGGCGGGGAGAACAAGGACAATGTGTTCAGCGATTTCACGGTGACACTGAAGGGCGAGGAGGAGCAGGAGTTCCTGCGGAAGCTCTTCCTGAAGCCGTTCGCCAACATGGCTTTCACGTCGGAGTTCACGCATGCGGTGTCGCTGGAGTACAATGTGTTACATGGCCTGTGCGCTGAGATCCAAGCGGGGAAGGACCTGCTGAAATGCTCCGCGGCGATCGCGAAGCACCTCATTGATGTGTCGCAGCACCACAGCATCAAGGGTGGCGACCTCTATGTGACGAAGTTCAGCGGTGTGCAGGTCGGCAGTGCCGTGTACGATGCGGTGGGCATCTACAAGTTCGATGAGAAGGAGGTCTTCATAGAGAGCAAGACAGCGAGCGGCGGGGTCGAGCTGAGCATGCGACGCGGGCTCGGGAACCTCAAGCCGGGCAAGGCCTGCCTGGTGCTCTTCACCGAGGTATCGCCAACACTTTTCGTGGTGGACGATGGCACGAACACGGACTACTGGCAGAAGGACTTCATCGACCATCGTCCGAAGCACGACAACGTGAACAGCACCAGCAATGTGCTGGATCTCACCAAGTCGTTCATCACACAACAGATGCCGCAGGATTACCAGATCGCCAAAGCCGACCAGATCGATCTGCTGAACCGTTCGGTGCAGTACTTCAAGAGCCATTCGGAGTTCGACAAAGGGGAATTCGCCCAGGAGGTCTTCCAGGAGGAGCGTGCTATCCAGTCGTTCAACCAATTCAGCGACCGGTTCCAGAACGAGCACAGCGTGGCGATCCACGACAGCTTCGAGATCTCCGCTCATGCCGTGAAGCGACAGGCGCGCATCTTCAAGAGCGTGATCAAGTTGGACAAGAACTTCCACATCTACATCCACGGCGATCGCAACAGGATCGAGCACGGCGTGGATGAGAGCGGCCGGAAGTTCTACAAGATCTATTACGACCAGGAGTCTTAAGCGGGCGCTGATCAGCCCCCGATGCTCACCATGGGGCGCGCGCTCAGGTCGTGCAGCACCTCTTCCTCCTTTTCGGGTTTGAACTGGGGAAGCCCGCCGAGCATGGCGTTCTTGGCCAGCACGTTCGCCTCGATCAAGGGGGTGATGTCCTCTCCGCGGCGCAGGGCGGAGAGCAGGTCGGTCTCTTCGCGCGTGAAGAGGCAGTTGCGCATTTTTCCCTCCGCCGTGAGGCGCAGCCGATCGCAGTTGCCGCAGAAGGGCTCGGTCACTGTGCTGATGACCGCGAAGGTGCCCGGCCAGCCGGGGACGCGGTAGGCCTTCGCCGTGCTGTGTGGATCATCGTCCAGTTTCTCGATCGTGTGCACGCTGCCGATGTGCCCGAGCATCTCCGCATAGGTGTACACCCGCTCACGCCCCCAATGGTTGCCGGCGAAAGGCATGAACTCGATGAATCGGACATGCACATCCTGATCGCGCGTGAATTCCACGAAGCGCAGGATCTCGTCGTCGTTCACGCCGCGCATCACCACCATGTTCACTTTCACGCGAAGGCCGCGTTGCAGCGCGAGCAGGATGTTGGCGTACACCTTGTCGAAGCCTTCACGCCGGGTGATCTTCTTGAAGCGCTCCGCATCGAAGGTGTCCAAACTGATGTTGATGCTCTTCAGGCCGGCCCCGATCAGGCTGTCCAGGTGCCGGTCCAGCGTCATGGCGTTCGTGGTCAGCCCCAGCGACACGCCGAGCTGCGCCATGTCGCGCACGATATCCACGGCATCCGGTCGCACCAGCGGTTCTCCACCCGTCAGGCGGATCTTGGTGATGCCGTGGCGGTCCACGAAGAGCCTTGCGATGGTCGCGATCTCCTCGCGCGTCATCAATTCCTCGCGCCTCAGGAAGTGCTGCTCCTCCGGCATGCAGTAAGTACAGCGCAGGTCGCACTTGTCCACGATGCTGATACGCAGGCTGCGATGCGTGCGGCCGTGCTTGTCCACCAAGGCTTCCACGGCGGAAAGGTACCGGTGCTGTGGCTCCAGCCCTTCCTTATCGACCCACGTCGCGCACCCAACGCGCGCGTTGTCGATAAATAATCAGGCCATGAGGGAGTAAGGTCGCGAAGTGGCTCCTAGCTTTAGGTGGATATTGCCCATCGCAACCCCGCCCTTCTCGCGGAGTTGGTGATGGCCTAGATCACCACCACCATGCGGATGACCATGACCCTACGCAAGCTGACCCTCACTGCCATCGCTCCGTTCCTCCTGATCACGTCGGTCGTGGCGCAGCCGGGCGCCATTGATGCCACGTTCAATGTGGGCACTGGGGCCAATAGTCGTGTGGCGGCCTCGGCCTTGCAACTCGATGGCCAAGTGGTGATCGCGGGCGCCTTCACCACCTACAACGGCGCTACGGCCAACCGGGTCGCTCGGTTGAAGCTCGATGGCACCCTGGATGCAGGCTTCACCCCGGGTGCCGGCGCCAACGCACAGGTGAACGGTGTGGCCATCGGGCCGGATGGGAAAGCGGTGATCGGTGGAACGTTCACCACCTATGGAGGTACTGGGCGCAATCGGATCGCCCGGCTCAACACCGACGGGACACTGGATGGCACCTTCGCCCCGGGAACCGGCTTCAATGGTACGGTCTCTGCCGTGGCTGTGCAACCCGATGGCAAGGTGATCGTCGTCGGCGACTTCACCAGTTTCAATGGCACGGGACGTAACCGCATCGCACGCCTGAACACCAACGGCACCTTGGATGCAGGCTTCACCCCGGGCACTGGAGCGAATTTCCTGGTGACGTGCGTGGCGTTGCAGGCCGATGGCATGATCATCATTGGGGGATACTTCAACACCTATAATGGGAACGCCGCCGTGGGCTTGGCGCGCGTTTCAACGACCGGTGCGTTCGATGGCACCTTCAACCTCGGTGGTGCCGGGGTGGACAATGCCGTTGCGTCCATCCTGCTGCAAACGGATGGCAAGGCGGTTGTGAGTGGCCTGTTCACCACCTACAATGGTACCGGGCGTAACCGCATCATGCGATTGAACACCAACGGCTCGCTGGACACTGGTTTCGTCCCGGGCACGGGGATGAACAACTGGGCGCTTTCCATGGCCTTGCAAAGCGATGGGAACATCCTCCTGGGCGGCGAGTTCACCACGTACAACGGCAGCGCCCGCACCCGGTTGGCGCGCATCACACCCACCGGCGCGCTGGACGCCACCTGGACCGCAGGTGCCAACAACGCGATCAATACGGTGCTGTGGATACCGCAAGGGAGGGTGGTGGTCGGCGGGCTATACACGAGTGTATCGGCCGTGGGCCGCAATCGTATCGTGCGGCTGAAGGCCGTATGCGCCGATTCGGTGCGGATGGTGGTGACCACCGACGGCAATGCGTCGGAAACGAAATGGGAGATCATTCCCCAAGGGTATGCTTATGCGGCCTGCTCCGGTTCGGGCTTCCCGAACAACGCGGTCGTGTCCATCAGTTGTTGCCTGGCCGACGGGTGCTACCGCTTGCATGTGATGGATAGCGGTGGCGACGGCATCACCAACGGTGGTTATGTGCTGAGCAGCGAGAACGGCGATCGCATCATCGATAACGCCGGCAACTTCGCCACCGACAGCGTGAGTGCGATCGCCAACAATGATGTGTTCTGCATTCCCTTGAGCACCACGCATGGCATCTACACCAGTTGCGACAAGCTTGACTGGGTGTCCGGGGAGTACTACGTGTGTGGAGCGGTCGCTGCGGTGAGCGCCGAGTACGGCGGGGTGAACGCGGCCACCAGCGGCTATGAGTTCTGGATCTACAACCCCAACGGCGGCTACAACTACCGCCGTTTCCGGAGCCATACCGTGAGCGACAGCTACGGACCGGCGAACGCCAACCGGGCCTGCCACATGCGCATCAATAACTGGGCACCGGTGGACCAGATACCGGCCAACGTGCTCATGAACGTGCGCGTGCGCACACGCATCGCCGGCGCGAACGGCGATTGGGGCCCTGCCTGCCGCTTCAAGATCGATCCGGTGCGTGCGGCCTGTCCGCTCACCAAGTTGATGGACATCCCGGGCAACCCCTTCTACAGTTGCGATACGACCCGGGCATGGGGTGCGGGCAACTACGTGCATGCACGGCCGGTGGCGGGTGCCAACAAGTACCAGTTCCGCTTCCGCATCGACGCCGAAGGCTTCCTGTCCATCCGCACGAGCAACACCTACTTCCTCCAGCTGAATTGGGTGACGAACCCCTTGCAGGTGAGCAAAACCTACGATGTGGAGGTGCGCGCCAGCAAGGATGGTGGAGCGACCTGGTGTATCGATACACCTACTCCCACACCGGGACCCGGCTTCGTGCCTTGGGGTGATGTGTGCAAGATCACCATCACCACGTCCATGGTGGGTGGCGAGGATCGCCTGTTGATGGAGGATCAGGAGTTGGAAAGCGGTGAAGGCCTGGTGGTATGGCCGAACCCCACGACCGGCGACCGGTTGGACCTGCGGATCGAAGGCCTGAGCGAAGAACCCTCGACGATCGACCTTGTGGTGCTGGACGCCATGGGGCGTCTGGTGTACCAGAGTGCCGAGGCGACGAGTGGATCCGCTTGGTCGGGTCACGCGGAGTTCGCGCAGGGACTTGCGTCGGGCACCTACGTTGTGCAGGTAACACAGGAGGCGAAGCGATGGACGGAACGGTTCATGGTGGCCGATCAGCGTTGAATGGTACGCGTCAGGATGGTTCACCGCTCGGCCGGGTTCGCGAGCTTCGCGCAACATGAGCAGGAAACCGATCGAACGTGTCCGCTGTACGTGGTGCCTGAAGGACGACATCTACAAGACCTACCACGACGAGATCTGGGGTCGTCCTGAGCATGACGATCGCGCGCTCTTCGCGAAACTGATCCTTGATGGTGCGCAGGCGGGGCTCAGTTGGTACACCATCCTCATCCGCTCGGAGAGCTACGCCAAGGCCTACCACAACTGGGATGCGAAGAAGATCGCCAGGTACGGCGCGAAGGACATCGAACGCCTGATGAACGATGCGGGCATCATCCGCAACCGTGCGAAGATCATGGCCTCCATCGGCAATGCGAAGGCCTACTTGAAGATCATGGAGGATGGCCCTGGTTCGTTCGATCGGTTCCTGTGGAAACATGTCGGCGGCAAGACCATCGTGAACAAGTGGAACGGTGATGGAGGTATTCCGACGTCCACAGCTGAGAGCGATGCCATGAGCAAGGACCTGAAGAAGCATGGCTTCAAGTTCGTCGGTACCACCATCGTCTATGCGTTCATGCAAGCGTGCGGCATGGTGGACGACCACGCGCCAGATTGCTGGCGCCGCACGAGGAAGAAGTGAACGTGATCGTCGGTTACCTTTCGACGTGCGCAGTTCGGTAGTTCCAGTTCCCATTGTCCGCTATGCGGATGGTGCATCGGCCTCGGCCGATGACATCCTCGTTACCGAGGAGCCGTTGGAGATCAGGCTCGGCCATGGGCCGTTGGATGCGCGCGAGGAGTTCCGTTTGAGCGTGACCATGCGCACACCGGGCCATGACGAGGAATTGGCGTTGGGTTTCCTTTTCACGGAAGGCTTGATCCGCGATGCGACCGAGGTGGTGCGCGTGGTGCCTTGTGAGAACGTGAAGGCCGAAGAACGAGGCAATGTGGTCCGTGCCGAGTTGCATCCTTCGGTGGGATTGGATCCGGCAAAGTGGCAGCGGAACTTCTACACCACGAGCAGTTGCGGTGTCTGTGGCAAGAGCAGTCTCGAAGCGGTACATGCCCAATGCCACCGTAAGATGGCCTCGCGCAGCGCGATCGATGCGATCGTGATCACCGCCTTGCCCGAACGCATGCGCCTCGCGCAGACCGTGTTCAAGCATACCGGTGGGATCCACGCGGCGGCGCTCTTCAGTGCAGCGGGCGAGCTCCTGCTGTTGCGCGAGGACATCGGAAGACACAACGCCGTGGACAAAGTGATCGGCGCCATGTTGGAGAACGCGATGAAGGCGGATAACCGGATCCTGTTGGTCAGCGGCCGCGCCGGTTTCGAGTTGGTTCAGAAATGCGTAATGGCCGGCATTCCCTGCATGGCGGCAGTGGGCGCCCCTTCGTCGCTGGCCGTCCAACTCGCACGGGACAGTGGACTCACACTCATCGGTTTCCTGCGGGATGAGCGTTTCAATATCTATGCGGGAACCATGGAAGCGAACACATGAGCCGCGACCCACAAGAGCGCATCCTGGAATTGCTGCACGAGCGCATCATGGTCACACCGTACGACATGCAGTGGCCAGCAATGTATGCGGAGGAAGAGGCCTTTCTGCAAAGCGCCCTCCCCGCTGACCTGGTGATCCGCATCGCACACATCGGCAGTACGGCTGTGACGGGCTGTTCCGCAAAACCCATCATCGACATACAAGTGGAAGTGAGCAGCTTGGACCGCGTGAAGAACGAGGTGATCGCCCTCATGGAGGGGCATGGCTACGAATTCATCTGGCGGCCCAGCATTGGTGAGCATGCGCCCTTCTATGCCTGGTTCATCCGGCGCGATGCGCAAGGCATACGCACACACCACCTCCATATGGTCGAGCCCGATGCGGCGAGTGAGGACCGCATACTATTCCGCGACCATCTCCGCCGGCATCCGGCGGAGGTTCTGCGCTATGAGAAATTGAAGCACGCCCTTTCGGAGGCCTACCCGAGCGATCGGGAGTCCTACACCAAGGGCAAATCGGATTTCATCCTGTCCATCGTCAAACACGTACGCGCACAATGATCATGAAGCGGTTCTTCACCCTGCTCGTCCTCTTCCTCATCGGCTCGGGGCTCAACGCCCAACGCACCTTCGATGTGACCATCGCCGACAGCACCTACCACATGAAGCAGTATTGGTTCGTACTCTACACCACGGGCGACGACACCACGCGACTGGACAGTGCGACCTCGGCGAAGTTGTTGCAGGAGCATCTGGCCCACCAAGGTGCACAAGCGGAACGCGGCCTCATCCAGGTCGCCGGGCCTTTCGGGGATAAGAGCACGTGGCGGGGCTTGCTCCTTTACGATTGCGAGACGAAGGAGGAAGTGGAAGGATACCTGCGGCAGGATCCCTTTGTGAAACGCGGCAAGCTGAAGTACGAGATCCACCCGTGGTACGGGGCCATGGGTACGATGCTGCGCTGATCGCCGCTACGGGGAACTCAGCAACCAGGCATGCCTGAACGCCTCATCGCGTGAGCGCCAGAAGTAGCAGAAGCGGTGGCGCTTGCTCTCCAGCAACTGCTGCACTTCGTGTTGTTCCCCACTCGGATAGAACAGCCGGATGAAGCCGGAGATCGGGTCCAGGATCGGTGGGGGTGGGGTGCCTTCCGCTATGAAAGAAACCTCGAGGCCCCGGACGTTGCTGCTGCTGGACCCGGGCACGCCCGCATACCGCAAACCACCATCCGTTGTACGTACCCGGCGTGTGATGCGCAACACCTCCATCACCCCGGCCGCCCGCAAGGACAACGCGTGACCGAGGTCAGTGTCGCGTGCAACGCTTGAAAGGTTCTGGGGAGTTTCCATCGCTTAGCGACAGCGAAGTTGAATTGAACATTTCGATCGTCCTAGGCGAATGACACGGGACCCCAAAACTTAACGTTGGCTTTACATGGGGTCGGGCTGTTGATATGGGGTATAAGTGCCCCGATCCGGTCTTCCGGCCTTCGCGCTTATCGATGGGCGGGTGTGGTACTAAGCGGCACAGGCGATAATTTCGGCGCGCCCAGACGGGTCCAGCCGACCGTTGGCACGGTTGATGGTCGTTTTGGCCTCCATTTTCTGAACCGCTGATGAGACCAGGTCATATCGCTCTTGTACTCGCCTTGCTCGCCCTGGTGATCGTAACCGTGGTGAATAAATGCGGGTCGGGGTCAGCCGCCGCCGCACCTGATCCGAAGGCGGCGATGCAACCCCTCTCTGTTTCAGCCGTGGCGCTTACCCCAAGCCCGCTCACCGATAACTTGATCGCAACGGGGTCGCTTCTGGCGAACAACAGCGTCGAGGTTCGCAACGAGGTGGCGGGACGGCTCGTGCGCCTGGCGTTCGAGGAAGGCCAGCCTGTGGAAAAGGGGGCCTTGCTCGTCAAGATCTATGACGACGACTTGCAGGCCCAATTGCGGAAGCTGACGCTCGACGAGGAGATGGCGGCGCGGACCGAAGCCCGCCAAAAGGACCTGCTCGGGGTGAACGGTGTTTCGCAACAGGAGTATGACATGGCGTCGAACGGGCTCAATGGCATCAAGGCCGATATGGACCTGCTGCGTGCGCAGATCGCCAAGACCGAGATCCGCGCGCCGTTCTCCGGGGTCGTAGGGTTGCGCTCCGTAAGCGAAGGCGCCTTCCTGTCGGCATTCACCACCATTGCCACCCTGCAGCAACTGGACCCGATGAAGCTGGAATTCACGGTGCCCGAGCGTTATCGCGACCGACTCCATGTCAAGGACACATTGACCTTCCAAGTGGGGAGCGATGGGGACCTGCGCCGGGCGAGCATCTACGCGTTCGAGCCCATGGTGGATCCCACGACCCGTTCGCTGAAGGTGCGTGCGTTATGCCGCAATGCGGAACGGGAACTACTCCCCGGCGCCTTTGTGAAGGTGAAGGTTCCGCTTAGCACCATTGAGAACGCACTGATGGTGCCGACCCAGGCGGTGATCCCTGGGCTGCGTGGGCAAAGCGTGATCCTTTGCCGCGATGGCAAGGCCGTAACAACCCAGGTCGATATCGGACTGCGAAATGACACCACCGTCCAGTTGACCTCCGGTGTGTACCCGGGTGACACGGTACTGGTCACGGGCATCATGCAGGCGCGGCCCGGTATGCCCCTGCGCGTGAAGGTGATCTCCGGAACAGGTCAAGGGAAGTAGTCCGCGATGAGCCTCTCCTCCGTAAGCCTCAGGCGCCCCGTGCTGGCGATGGTGATGTCCATCCTCATCATCATTTTCGGTGGGATCGGCTTTGGCTTCCTCGGTGTTCGTGAGTACCCGTCCATCGACCCACCGATCATCACGGTGCGGACCAGCTACACGGGTGCGAGCGCGGAGGTGGTGGAGTCGCAGATCACCGAACCGCTCGAGAAGACGATCAATGGCATCGCAGGCATCCGGTCGATCTCCTCGTCGAGCAACCTCGGCGTGAGCACGATCACCGTGGAGTTCGACCTCGCCGTGGAGCTGGAGGCTGCCGCGAACGACGTGCGCGACAAGGTCTCGCAAGCCGCGCGACAGCTCCCGCAGGACATCGATGCCCCGCCGGTGGTGACGAAGTCCGATGCCAACAGCGACGCCATCATCTCCATGACCGTCGAGAGCACTACGCGCGGGCCACTCGAGGTGAGCGACTACGCCTCGAATGTGATCTTGGAGCGATTGCAGACGATACCCGGAGTGAGCACGGTGCAGATCTGGGGCGAGAAGAAGTACGCCATGCGCCTCTGGATCGATCCGGCCCGGCTTGCCGCGCAAGCCCTCACACCGCTGGACATCCAGAACGCCCTGGACCGCGAGAATGTGGAGTTGCCCGCTGGCAAACTCGCGGGTGTGGCCACCGAACTCACGGTGAACGCGCGTGGCAAATTGTCTACGCCGGAGGACTTCAACGAGATGATCATCGCTTCCGACGGCGACCAGATCATCCGCTTCAAGGACGTGGGCGAAGCAAGGCTCGGTCCGGAGAACGAGGAGACCGCGCTCAAGCAAAGCGGCACATCGATGATCGGCTTGGGCATCGTGCCGCAACCGGGCACGAACTACATCGAGATCGCCGACGAGTTCTATAAGCGGTTCGAGCAGTTGAAGAAGGAGCTGCCGAAGGACATACGTCTGAACATCGCCGTGGACAATACCCGCTTTGTGCGCAGGTCCATCAGTGAAGTGGGCGAAACCCTTGCGATCGCCTTCCTCCTGGTGATCATCATCATCTACCTCTTCTTCCGCGACTGGCTCATCGCCTTGCGCCCATTGATCGACATCCCCGTGTCGCTCATCGGCGCCTTCTTCATCATGTACCTCTTCGGTTTCTCCATCAACATCCTGACGATGCTCGCGATCGTCCTTGCCACGGGACTGGTGGTGGACGATGGTATTGTGGTCACGGAGAACATCTATAAGAAGCTCGAAGCCGGCATGCGCCCGATGGAGGCCGCGGAGAAGGGCTCCAACGAGATCTTCTTCGCCGTCGTGTCCACCTCGGTGACACTGGCGGTGGTCTTCCTCCCGATCATCTTCCTACAGGGGTTCACCGGTCGTTTGTTCCGCGAGTTCGGCATCGTCATGGCGGGCGCGGTGCTCATTTCCGCGTTCGTGTCGCTCTCGCTCACACCCGTGCTCAACGTCAAGCTCACGCGGAAGAACCACAAGCATAGCCGCTTCTATGAGCTGACCGAGCCCTTCTTCGTGAACCTCACGGAAGGCTATCGGCGGTCGTTGACGAACTTCATGAAGCATCGTGCATGGGCCTTCGCCATCCTCGTCGCCACCGTGGGTTTCATCTTCGGCCTGGGTTCTCTGCTGCAGTCGGAACTGGCCCCGTTGGAGGATCGCAGCCTGGTGCGCGTATTGGTGACCACACCTGAGGGCACGGCCTATGAGTACATGGAGAACTACATGGACCGACTCACCCAAGTGGTGCAGGATTCGGTCCCCGAGAAGCGCGTCTGCCTCACCGTTGTAGCACCCAACTTCGCGGGCAGTGGTTCGGTGAACACAGGTTTCTTGCGGGTGGCGATGACCGAACCCAACGAACGCGAACGCTCGCAGAAGGAGATCGCAGCGAAATTGACCAGGGACCTGGCCGCCTTTCCCCAAGGTCGGGCGTTCGTGATCCAGGAGCAGACGATCAGTGTCGGCATCGGATCGAAGACCAGTCAGCCGGTGCAGTACGTGTTGCAGAACAATGACTTCGAGAAGCTGAAGACGTTCGTTCCGAAGTTTCTGGCGGAAGCATCGAAGGATCCGGCGCTACAGGGTGTGGATGCGAACCTGAAATTCAACAAGCCGGAACTGAACGTTACCATCGATCGCGAGCGTGCCCGGGCGGTGGGTGTCTCCGTGCTCGATGTGGCGCGCACACTGCAACTCGCCTACGGTGGTGGCCGCATGTCGTACTTCACCCGCGATGGCAAGCAATACCAGGTGATCGGCCAGGTGGGGCGTGGTGACCGGAGCAAACCGATCGACCTGAAGTCGCTTTATGTGCGCGGCCAGGGTGGTGCGATGATCCAGATGGACGACCTGCTGAATGTGCAGGAGGGGAGCGAACCGCCGCAACTGTACCACTTCAACCGCTACAAGGCCGCGACGATCTCCGCAGCGCCCGCACCCGGCAAGACCATCGGCGATGGCATCGCGGCCATGGACGCGATCGCGAAGAAAGTGTTGGATGAATCGTTCTCCACCTCGCTCTCCGGAGCTTCGCGCGATTTCGCCGAGAGTGGATCCAACATCCTCTTCGCCCTCGTGCTCGCCCTCGTGCTCATCTACCTGATCCTCGCGGCGCAGTTCGAGAGCTTCCGGGATCCCTTCATCATCATGCTCACTGTTCCGCTCGCCCTAGGCGGTGCTGTGCTCTCGTTGTGGATCTTCAACCAGACGCTGAACATCTTCAGTGAGATCGGCATGATCATGCTCATCGGCCTGGTCACCAAGAACGGGATCCTCATCGTGGAGTTCGCCAACAAGCAACGCGAGGAGCATGGGCTGTCGAAGATCGAAGCCGTCATCAGCGCCTCCACGCAACGCCTGCGCCCGATCTTGATGACCAGCATCGCGACCGTCCTCGGTGCGTTGCCCATCGCCATCGGGTTGGGCAACGGTGCGCAAAGCCGCATTCCGATGGGTGTGGTGGTGGTGGGCGGATTGCTGTTCTCCCTGGTGCTCACCCTTTACGTGATCCCGGCGATGTACACCTACATCGCCACCCGACGGCGCGTGAAAGCAGAAGTGGCATGAACGGGATCCAGCACATACGTATGCTGCTGCTGCTTGCGGGCTGCCTTGCCGTGAGCACTTCGCACGCACAGGACAGTCTGCTTACGCTCGATCGGGCGATCGAATTGGCGTTGAACAACAACTTCGACATCCGCATCGCGCGGAACACGAGCGAGCAGGCAGCCAACAACAACACGCCCGGCAACGCGGGCATGTTGCCCGATATCGACCTGAACGGCGCTTATCAGAAGACCATCGGCAGCGCGGAGCAGCACCTCTCCAGTGGCGAGGTCGTGGACCGTTCCAACTCCGTCTCCGACAACGCGATCGCGAACGTTGCACTGAATTGGACCGTGTTCGACGGGATGGCCATGTTCGCCACGCGCCGCAAACTCGAAGAGCTTTCCGCGCAGGGGGAGCAGTCGTTGAGGATCCAGATCGAGAACACGACCGCCGCGGTGATCAACGCCTACTATGCGATCGTCGGACAGGAGCAGCTGTTGCGGGTCGTGCGCGAACAGATCGTGGCGAACACCGAGATCGAAGGCATCGCGGCGCGGAAACTGGCGAACGGCTCCGGCGCCCGGCTCGAACTGCTCCTTGCGCGCACCGAGCTGAACGCACAGCGCTCCGCGGAGCTTACCGCGCAGGCCGGATCGGACAAGGCCAAGGTGGAACTGCGCCGCCTGCTCGCTCTGGAACCAAGGACAGACTACAGCGTAGTGGATACGGTCATCATCATCTACGACCCTTCACTGGACCAGCTGAAGGAGGATGCCGAACGGCAGAACAGCCTGCTGCTCCTCTACGACCGTGAGCAGCGCATCGCCGAGCTGGGCCTGAAGGAATACAACGCGCTTCGCCTGCCCATTGTGGACGTGAACGGTGCCTACCAGTTCTCGCGCAGCACGAACAACGCGAGCTTCCTGCTGCTGAACCAGAATCTGGGTTACACCTTCGGCATCACCGCGACCATGCCGTTGTTCCACGGGTTCACCGTGAACACCGCCGTGAAGAACGCGAAGCTCGATCTGCTGAACGCGCAACTGGCCTACACCCGGCAGGAACAGACCCTGGCCGCCGATGTGATCAAGGCCTACGAACTCTTCCAGGGCGCCAAGGGCGTTCTCCAATTGGAGGAGGAGAACATCGCCGCGGCGCGGGAGATGCTCCTCATCGCCCAGGAACGGTTCCGCGCGGGCGTCAGCACCATGGTTGAATTGCGGATCGCGCAAAGCACCCATGCAGCAGCCATATTGCGGTTGGTCAACGCGCGGTACAATGCCAAGTTCGCCGAGACCGAGCTAAGGCGTTTGGCGGGACTGTTGGTGCGGTGAACCGACGTCCAATGGCGGGGAACACAGGTGATCCTATTGGGACAAGGGCGCTGCGTGCGGACGCGTAGCTCCGTCTTCATCGGTGCGGGCTTCGCCTTGTGCGCCGACCAATTCGGGAACGGTGTGCAGGGGAAGGCCGCGGATATCCACAGACAGAGAACAAGGGTGATCGAGTGCCGGCTGGTGAACATGGTGCTCAACGGATCGTGGTCGGTCATGCCGTCCCACGCGACGAAACTATCGGGCCGTGAACGCCTTGTCTTGGAAGAAAGCGAAACTCGGGCTACAGCGATGAAGCACCATCCAGCCGGTTCAGCACCGCGGCGTCGTTCAGCGGATGCACCTCGGCCATGTAGCGCGTTGGGCTTATCCCCGCGAACGACCTGAACTCGTTGGCGAAGTGGGCCTGGTCGTAGTAGGCGCCCTCGAAGGCCAGGTCAATGGGAACAACGTACGCCCCGGCGGTGAGCCCGCGCAATGCGTGTTGGAATCGCATCAGTCGGCTGAATCCTTTCGGTGTTGTGCCGATGCTTTGCTTGAAACGCTGCTGGAAACGGCGCTGCGTGATCCCATAGGGTGACAGTAGCTCCTTCATGGCGAGCAGGCCGTTCGCCTGCTCGATGCGTTGGGCCGCGTCGGTGATCAGCGGATCCTCGTCGAAGGCGTTCAGTCGCGCGGTGAGGTAGCGGTCCAACTCAGCGATCGCATGGGTCTCACTTGCACTGGCCGCAAGACGCTCGTGTAGGGCGAGCACACTGGAGCCGAACAATTCAACGCTCGGTACCGCGCTGTCGGAGATGACCTCCATGGGCACCGAAGTGAACCGGTGCAGGCCCCACGGATGGAAGCGAACACCCATCAGGCGCAGCGCACCCGCTGGCCGCATGAAGTAGCAGGTGGACGAACGGGCCACGGTATATCCCGCCCCGAGCATACGCTCCGTTCCAAAAGCTTCCCTGCGCGTAGGCGCACCGGCCAGGTTGAAGTTGACCTCGAAGCAACCGTCGGGCGTGAAGCGTTCGAACGAACTCGCGTCCAACGCGTCGTCGATCTCGAGCACGTGGAAGCACTTGATGTATGGCCGCAGTACCGGTGAGGGTGCGAAGTGCTTGTGGCGGGTCATAGGGCTTTCGAGGGAATGAAATTAGGACGGCCTGCCGATCTCGTCCCCGGTTTTTGAGGAACGGTCGGTCCGCCATTCCTGGGATCAACGCACGTGTTGCACGGTGATCGTCCGCCCGTTGAAGACCACCTCCTCACCTGCGCGTTTGCCCTGCAATGCCTGTCCGATCGGTGAGGCGAGCGAGATGACGGAACAGGGACCACCATCGAACTCGATACGCCCCAGCCCGATGGCGACGAAGTAGATCCCCTGGTCGGTCGTTACGAAACTTCCGAAAGCCACGTGATCGAAGATGCGGTCCAGTGGCACACGTGCGAGTTCCTGTTGAAGTGCGACAAGCTTGCCGCGCTGTGCCTCCAACTTGTCCAACTCTTGTTGCGCCATGGCGCGGCCCACTTCGTGCTTGTCACCGGCGCTGCTCTTGGTATCGCTGGTGAGCGAGTCGCGCATTGGAACGACTGCCTGCTCTAAAGCTTCCAACTTCCCGCTCAGGAGCGAGTTCAGGTGATGGAGAAGCTGTTGCTTGTTCAAAAAGTGGGGATCAAGCTGCGAAGGTCGCGCCTGATCAAGCGGGTATCGCGTGTTCCTTCAACTCGGCCATAAAGACCCGCACCGCCGAATTGAACGCGTCGGGTGCTTCGACATTGGAGAGGTGCGCCACGTTCGGGATCACCAAGAGCTTGCTCCCCGGGATCGCTCGTGCCATGGCTTCACTCTCGCTGGGCGGAATGACAGTGTCGATGCTACCTGTGATGATGAGCGTGGGAACTCGGATAGTCGAGAGCATCGGTGTGCGGTCCGGACGTGCGGCCATTCCACGCAGTGCGGCGACCACACCTGCCGGGCGCTGCTCCGCCATCATGGTCTTGATCGAGGAACTCAGGCCCGGTTGTGTGGAAAGTCTTTCCTGTGAGAGCATCTTCGGTAGCATCGCCCTGGCAAGCAAGGGGACACCTTCGGTCATCACTTTCCGGGCGGTGTCTTCGCGGCCTTCGCGTGCTTCGTCGCTGTCGGCTGTTGCGCGCGTGTTGGACAGGATCAGACCCTTCACCACATCGGGATAGCGCGCCAGGAAGGCCAGTGCGATGTAGCCGCCCATGGAAAGGCCCGCGACCACTACCTTCTGGATGCCCAGCTCTTCCAGCAGGGCGTGCAGATCGGCCGCGTGATCGTCCATCGTCATGGTTCCAGCCGGATCACCCGAGGCGCCGAAACCCCGCAGGTCGGGTATGATCACACGCGCCGTGTCCTGCAGGCCGGTGAGCTGCTTGCCCCAGAGCCGACGATCATGCGGGAAGCCGTGGATGAGCAGAAGCGGCAGGCCGTTGCCCGCATCGTCGTGGTTGAGGATCGCATCGTTCATGTGATCCTCAACCCACAGATCCGGGGCCACGGGTCGGGAGGTGGAGATTATGCTGCTGATCGCTACTTGGGACCGGCGCAGAAATGGCGAGGGGGAGAGCTTGTGCGATAACAGGACTATTTTGGGAACTTTAGCGTGCCCCCTAGTCCACTCCTGCCATGCGAACCAGGTTGTTCTTCATATCGCAGTTTCTACTGACGGGTATCGCCCCGGCTGGCTCCGGTGGGCTGTTCACCGAGAACAAAGGCCAGTGGCCTGAGCAGGTCTTCTTTCGAACCTCGTTCAGCCAGCACGCTGTGTTCGTGGAACAGAACGCGTTCACCGTCGTCGTATGGTCCGGTGCCAGCATGGGCCATGCTCACAGTTCCGCACCTGCAACACCAGGAGGACAGCGCCACGCCTACCGCGTTCGGTTCCTTGGCGCCGATGGCTCACGGCCGATGGGAAGTGAACAGATGACCGGGGTGGAGAATTTCTTCCTTGGCCACGAGCCGGCTCATTGGGGCACGAACGCACGCCGCTATCAGGAACTTGGCTCGACGGACCTCTATCCGGGGATCGACCTGCGCTTGAACGCGGAGGGATCGTTCAAGTATGAGCTGCTTGTGCGGCCTGACGCATCACCGGACATCATCGCGCTTCGCTACGAAGGTCAGGACGGCCTGAGTCTGAAGAACGGCGAACTGCTGATCCAGACCTCCGTAGGCACTATGATCGAGAAGGCACCCGTGGCCTATCAGGAACGTGATGGAAGTCGTGTAGCGGTGGCGTGCGAATACGTGCTGCAAGGGGATCGCTTGCGCTACTCTTTCCCTGAGGGATATGATCGCTCGCTCGCATTGGTGATCGATCCGTCGCTGGTCTTCTCCACGTTCTCAGGGTCCCTGTCAGACAACTTCGGATCCTCGGCCACCTACGATCATTCCGGCCATCTCTATAGCGGCAGCATCGCTTTCGGGAACGCGTATCCTACCGCGCTCGGAAGCTATCAATCCGCCTTTGCAGGAGGGGACGTCGACATTGCCTTGAGCAAGTTCGAGTTGGATGGGAGCGCGATGCTCTGGTCCACGTATATCGGTGGCGCAGGGAGTGAATGCCCGCTGGGCCTGGTCGTTAACGCGGGCGAAGAACTCTTCCTGCTGGCCGTCACCGGATCGGCTGACTTTCCGATCGGCCCCGACGCGTTCGATAACACGTTCCACGGAGGGGCGCCACCTGACCTTTTGGGATCCGGGTTCACCTTCGACAATGGCGGCGACCTGGCCCTGGTCCGGTTGAGCCATGGAGGTGACGCGCTGCTCGGTGGAACCTTCCTTGGCGGTGATGGTACCGATGGCGTGAACGACACTGTCCCGCTCGCACACAACTACAATGACCGACTCCGGGGCGGCATCATACTGGATGATGCAGGCGACCCGGTGATCGCGGTACCGACGCTCAGCACCGACTTGCCGACAAGCCCTGACGCACCGCAGCCCGCACTCGCCGGAGGGCAGGACGGCTATGTCGCGCGCTTGAGCGCCACGTTGGATGAGGTGATCTGGGCCACGTACATCGGCGGTACAGGGGACGATGCGGCCTATGCGCTATGCACCAACAGCCTGGGCGAGATCATCGTGACGGGAGGAACGACCAGCAGTGATCTTCCGATGGCTGGTGCTCCGTTCAACGGAACGTTCGGGGGCGTTGCGGATGCTTTTGTCGCACGCTATTCCGCCAGTGGTGATCAGCTGCTCGCTTCCACCTACCTGGGCACAAGCGCGTATGATCAAGGATACTTCGTGGACGTCGATGCGCAGGATGATGTCGTGGTCCTCGGGCAGAGCGAGGGTGGATATCCCGTGACGCCCGGCCTCTACACGAATCCCAACAGTGCGAGCTTCCTGCAAAAGCTCACTGCCGATCTTGGTGCGGGCATTTGGAGCACCGTGATCGGAAATGGCACGGGCCACACCGACATCAGCCCCGTCGCTTTCGGCATCGATGGCACCGATCGCATCCTGCTTTGCGGCTTTGGTGGTGTGATCGGCTTCCCAGGCGAGCCACCGTTCAGCACGACCGATGGCTTGCCGGTCACCGCTGACGCTTTCCAGCTCACGACGGACGGGAAGGATATGTACATCGCGGTGCTTACCCCGAACGCGACCGGCTTGCAGTACGCTTCCTTTCTTGGCGGGGACCTCAGCCACGAACACATCGACGGCGGGTCATCGAGCTTCGATGAGAATGGGGATCTCTATCTGGCGGTATGTGCGGGCTGTGGTTGGCACAGCGATTTCCCGACGACGCCCGGCGCGTTCAGCGCGACCAATAACAGCGCCAATTGCAACCTCGCCGTGGTCAAGTTCACGACGGACGGTACCACCGCTATTCCCGGTCAAGCAAGGAACGATGATGCGTTCGTATGGCCCACCATCGCCGATGCGCTCTTGCATGTGAGCGGCTGCGACGCCCCTCCATGTCCGGTGACCATCACCGATGCCACTGGTCGTTCCGTGTCGCGCACCTTCCTGAAGTCACCGACCGGTGAATTGGCCGTCGACCAGCTAGCTCCGGGTGTCTACCAGGTGCGCATGGGCGATCGTGTGGGAGCGAAGTACGCGCGCTTCATTGTGCCTTAGTCCATCTTGCGCGCATGGCATCCCAACGCCAACTCATCCTTTACATCGCCACCAGCCTGGATGGGTACATCGCTTCCGAGAACGAGGATCTGGGCTTCCTCTCCGCAGTACAGCAAGAGGGAGAGGACTATGGATACGCCGCCTTCACGGCCACAGTGGATACCGTCATCATGGGCCGCAAGACCTATGACAAGGTGGTATCCCTGGGCGTTCCGGATCCGCATCCGGGCCGGACACTTTATGTGATCACGCGCACACCGCGATCAGCACAAGGGGACATTCTGTTCCACACGGGCGATTTGGTGGAATTGGTGCGTGAACTGAAAGCGAAGAAGGGTAGGGACATCTATTGCGATGGTGGGGCGCAACTCGTCGATACACTTATCCAAAACGACCTCATAGACCGCTATTGCATCTCCGTTGTGCCAGTTCTGTTGGGTGCTGGTGTGCGCCTCTTCCGTGAGGGTCGACCGAGCCATGTCTTGCGGTTGATGGCGAGCCGCAGTTTCCCGAAAGGGCTTGTGCAGAGTTGGTACGAGCGCGTGCGGTGAGCGCGGTCCAGACAGCTTCTCAGTTCGCGACGATGAATTTCATGTTGTGCGTTTCCTTCGATGTGCGCGCCGTCAGCACGTACCCGCCATTCAACAGATGGCTGATGTCGAGATGTATTGTACCCATCCCATTGCCCGTGTCCATCACCTTCCGACCCGTCATATCGAGCACCTCGATGGACCAATTGCCGTCGGGCAGGGTCACGGTGAGCGTGCCATCCACCACGGGGTTGGGGGCGATGGAGACCGAACCCGTCATGTCCTCGGCTACCCCGGTCACAACACCGCAAGGACCGCAATCGGGATCCGGTGTGAAGCGCCAGAGGTCACCGTAGGTGGTGAACACACCAAGGGGATTTCCACCGTACATGTACAGGTCCCCATTGAGCGCGACCCAGGCGCTCGACATGGATCGGCCGTTCGGCCGGTTCGTTGGCGAGCTCACCCCGAGTGTACCCCAACTGCCCGGATCATCGTTCGTCGCCGGCCCATGCACCCACGTCCATGTGAGCGTGTTAGGACAGAACGTCCACATATCGTTGCGCGAGTAGTTGAACTGCAAGTTGCCGCTGCTGGAGACCAGGCCGAACGTCCACATGCGACCATCCGCTGTTTGCCAGGTGGGGCTGGTCAGCCGCTTGCCGGGATCGTTCGTGCTGCTCGCCACGCACGCTGATCCAGTGGAAGCCGTAGGGTTCGCATTGGCCGATCCGGACATCCATGTCCATTCTCCGCTCGTTGGATCGAGCCGCCAAACATCGCCCCATCCGTAGAAGCCGGGGCCAAGGCCACCGCCTTGCATCCACAGCTTGCCATCCGCATCCTTGCCGAGCGCATAAGCGATCCGCGCACCCGGGGTGTTCGTTGGTGCTTGGAAGCCCAGGGTGCCGTAGACCGCAGGCGCGTTCGTTGTCTGCGATCCGTTCATCCAGGTCCATGTATTCGTGGCGATGTTGTACCGCCACAGATCATCGGCTGGATCTTGAAAGATCATGCCACCGAACATCCAGAGATCGCCTTCTTCGTCCACCCATGTGCCGTAGCAGTTGTTGCGGGCCGGTGGTTGGTTGTTCATGTCCGGCACGCCCATGCTTCCCCAGCCAGCAGGAGGGTTGTCCGCCATCGTTCCCTTCATCCAGGTCCAATTGTTCGTGCCGGGATCGTACTTCCAGAGATCGTTGTTCGTGTTGCCGTTGTAGTTGTCCCCGTTCTCTCCACCGTACATCCAGAAGTTGCCGGCAAGGTCCACCCAGCTTGCACCACCGAAGGTCTTTGCGGGTGGAAGGTTGGTGGCCGCCGCCACCCCTTGCGTGCCGAAGTCACCGTCGAAATGGAACGTGCTGGGCCCCTTCATCCAGGTCCACATGTTGGTAACGGGATCGTACTTCCACAATGCGGCCAACCCATTGCCGCTGTTGTCCTGCCCGCCGAACATCCAAAAAGTCCCATCCTGGGCAGTCCAGCTGTATTGGTTCACGCAACCGGGCGGACGGTTCGCTGCTGCTGCGAGACCTTGCGTCCCATAGACGCCGGCACCTCCGGGGGTCTGAGGTCCTTTCATCCAGGTCCATTGTCCGGCTTGTGCAAGGGCCTGGTGTGCGCACAGGCATGAGAGGATCATGGCAAGAACCAGGTTGGGAAGGCGGGAACGGTTCATCATAGTCAGTGGATCTGGCAACAACGACGGCCGAGCCTCGGCATATGTCGTTCCTTTTGGCCGGACCGTTCGATCTGTGACCAGTGGCACGGATCCCAGGTTCCGCGTCGCGACGCGGAGGACCAGTAAGGAATGTGGCGCACGGGTCAACACGATCAGCCCGGTCATCGTCATCACGCTGCAGGAAGCTTGATCAAGGAAAGAGAACATGTCCATGGCACGAACGTTCGTGTGACAGTTCGTTCAGGTCTTGGCTGGAACGTGGGCGAGTGCCGGTGCGCGATCGGGATCCTGAACGAAATTCGTTGCATGGGACGTTGGGCGAGGAAGGTGATACCCCTACTGTGCACGCTGTTGTGCGGTGCTGCCGCGCATGCGCAGAATCTGATCGGTGTGAACCCGCCGGGCATGAAGTGGTCGCAGTTCGATGCGCCCAGTGGCCGCATCATCTTCCCGCAGGGACTGGACAGCCTGGCGTTCCGCACGGCCGCCATCATGGCCTACGAGCAGGTGCACGACAGTTCGATGCTCGGCGCCGGGACGCTGCGTCGCATACCCGCGATCATCCAGAACCGAACTACGCTGCCCGGTGGTTTCTCCACGCCAGCGCCATGGCGGAACGAGTACACCATGGTGGGTCCGCAGAACCTTTTCATCGGTCCGGTGCTTTGGAACGACCCGCTGGTGGCGCACGAGTACAGGCACAGCCAGCAGTTCGGTGCGGCATGGGGCGGCGCGGGTGTGGCTTACCGCATTCTCATGGGGCAGACCGGCTGGCTCTTCAACACGCTGCTCACGCAACCGCTGTGGTTGCGCGAAGGCGATGCCGTGCTGTCGGAGACCATCCTCACGAACGGTGGCCGCGGTCGTGTGCCAGCCTTCCACATGGAAACGCGTGCGCTGCGTCTGGCCGGCTATCACTACACCTACGAGAAGAACCACTATGGTTCGTTCCGTGATTTCGTGCCCAATCCTTACCGTATGGGCTACTATATGGTGACCAAAGCGCGGCGCGAATACGGCAATGGCATCTGGACACAGGTGCTGGAGGACACCTACTACAGGAAGATCATCTGGCAACCGCTGAGCCGCAGCTTGAAGGCACGAACCGGCTATACCACGCCGCGGTTGTATGAAGCGGCGATGCACGATCTCGACAGCCTGTGGAGCGCGACGGACAGAACCGTGGGCACCGTGATGGGAACGGATGTGCCTGTGCCATCCCCGCGCATGTACACGAACTACCGCTATCCCCATTACCTGCCCGATGGCCGCATCGTCGCCTTGCGCTCGGGACTGGACATGATCCCGACATATGTGATCCTCGATCACGGTCGCGAGGAACGACTGTTCGCGATGGGGATCTACACCGATGATCACGTGACCACGGTGGTGGAGGGACAGCTGATGGCATGGGCCGAGTCGGCCTTCCATCCGCGCTGGACGGGTGTGGACTTTTCGGTGATCGAACTCTACGACATCCCCACCGGCAGGACACGACAGCTCACGCACCGCAGCCGTTGTTTCTCACCCGCACCCTCGCCCGATGGGCGACAGGTCGCGGTGGTGGAGGTGGACCTGATGGGGCGCTACAGTTTGGTGGTGCTCGATGCGATCACCGGTGCAGAGGTCGCACGTCATGCGGCGGGAACGGGCGTGCAATACACACAGTTGCGCTGGATGCCCGGTGAGCAACGCGTGATCGCCGTGCGGCTCGATGCGCAAGGCAACGGGATCGTGATCGTGGATCCCTGGCAACAACAAGAAGAGGAAGTGCTCGCGCCCGAGCACATGTCCATCGCGCGGCCTTTCGTTCATGGCGGCAGCGTGCTCTTCAGCTCGGGCATCGGCGGCATCGAGAACATCCATGCCATCGGCCTTTCCGATCGGCAACGCGTGCGCCTCACCGACGAGCGCTTCGGCGCTTACGATCCGGTGATCTCTCCGGACGGAACCGAACTGCTCTACACGGCCTACACCGCCGACGGTTACCGCTTGCGTTCGCTCACGTTGGAACCTCTGCACGAATTGCCGATCGCTGCCGATCCTCTCGGCGACATGCGATTCCACCTGGATGCGCAACGCTTCGAAGGGAATGCTTCGCCGGTGCCGGCTGCGCCCACCACCTATCCAGTGCGGAAATATCACGCGCTCACCGATGGGCTCTTCAACCTTTATGGCTGGTTCCCTGTGCCGAGCCCGCCGGAGTATGGTCTGGAGGTGTACACGCAGAACATCATGAGCACATTGCAAGGCACGCTCGGCGGTGCGTACAACACCAACGAGCAGCGCTTCCGCTCGTATCTGCGCTTCAGCTATGCGGCGCTCTTCCCGATCATCGATGGCGAATGGCAGCACAACGGTCGCCGCAGTGCGGGCCTCATCTCCAGCGGCGACAACCTCACGGAGATCGATAGCGAATGGCTGGAGGACAAACTATCCGCGAGCGTCCGCCTTCCTTTCAAGTTCACCCAGGGCACGCACAACACCACCCTCTCTATTGCCGGTGGCTATGATCACTATATGGTGAGCATGCTCGACACCACCGACCTGGAGTTGGACCAACCGACCACCGATGCCGATGGCTGGCATGCCGATCTGCTATTCAGCCGTTTGCAAACACGGGCGCGCCAATTCGTGCAGTCGCGCTGGGGCCAGACACTGGCGCTCGAACTTCGCGAGGCCGATGACCTCAATGCCGAACGCAGCATGGCGACGGCCCGTCTTTTCTTCCCTGGTGTGTTGCGCACGCACTCGTTCAACATACAGGGCGCGTACCGAAAGGAGAAGGTGATCGATGCCTACCGCTTCCTCAATGACAAGCTCATGCCGCGCGGCATCTCACCGCGCCCGTTGGAGGAGATCGCCTTCGCGCAGTTCAACTACGAGTTGCCGGTGTGGTATCCCGATCTCGCCACCGGCTGCTTCGCTTTCTTCCAACGTGTCAGGGTGAACGCCTTCGCCGACCTCACGCGCAGTCGTGTTGCGGACAGGGATCAGGACTGGGTCACCGGCGGCCTGGAACTCGGCATCGACCTGCGGCTGCTGCGCCTTTTCCAGATGACCGTACTCATGCGCTATTCGGCCGCGCTCACCACCGGCGTGCCGCTGGATCGGCCGTTCGAGTTCCTCGTTACGCGCTTCGAACTGGCGAACTAGCAAGCCGGGCTGTCGCAACCGACGTCATGGGATGGAATGGGCTGGGTCGGGTTCGGCAGAAGGAGGTCCTGGGCCGACCGACCTACCTTACCCCTATGTCCTATCTCCGTTGCACACGCGCACTTCAAGTGGTCGCATCAGTATTGGCGTTCCTGCCGATCCTTGGTTCAGCCCAAACCTGGGAGCCTGTGGGCGGTGGTTGCAGTTCGAGCGTGTATGCATTGGAAGTGTTCGATGAGCAGTTGTTCGCTGCGGGCCTCTTTACGCAGGCAGGAAGCGTGAACGTCAACTACCTCGCGCGCTGGAACGGAAGTGCGTGGAGCAGTGTGGGCGGCTTGATCGTGTACATGGCAGCGGACGGTTTGTATGCCAACGATACCGCCTTGTTCATTGGCGATGCGGGCCGTGTGCGCTACTGGAACGGCACGCAGCTGACCACCATCCCCGGTGTGTTCAACAGCGACTTGTACAGCATGACGCATTACCACGACACGCTCTTCGTGGGCGGTTTCTTCTCATCGATGGGTGGTAACCCCTTCCCGCATGTGGCGCGCTTGAACGGAAACACCTACGAGAACCTCACCACCGGCTGCAATGCTCAGGCTACCTTCCTCACGGTCTTCCATGACAGCTTGTTCGTGGGCGGAAATTTCAGCCTGGCCGGTGATTCCGTAGTGAACCACACCGCGGTGTGGGATGGCGTCGCGTGGTACCCCATGGGTGCTGGCGTGGATGATGACGTCTTCGCCCACTGCATGTTCCATGACACGCTGTACATCGGGGGGCGCTTCACGCATGCCAACGGCCAGGTGGCCAGCCATGTGGCCAAGTGGAACGGCACGCAATGGGTGCAGGTGGGCGGCCCGTTGAACGACTTCGTGGCGGCCATGGCCGTGTACCACGACCAGCTCTACATCGGTGGCGCGTTCACAGCACCCAGCCACATGGCGCGGTTGCAGGGCACTAGCTGGGTCGCTGTTGGCGGTGGCGTGGACGATGACGTGAAGACGATGGAGGTCTATCACGATTCGCTTTTTATCGGGGGGCATTTCACCACCGCGGGTGGCGCGCCTGCCGGCCATATCGCCAAATGGTATGTGGATCCTGCACCGGTGGCGGCGTTCACCGCGAACGATCCGAGCCTCTGCCCAAGCCAATGCGCCGTCTTTGCCGATGCCTCAAGCAACAACCCCATAACCTGGGCGTGGACTTTTCCCGGCGGCACACCGGCCAGCAGCACCTTCCCCTCGCCCACGGTATGCTACAGCACACCGGGTGTGTATGCTGTTGGCTTGACGGTGACCAATGCCGGCGGAAGCAGCACGACCACGCAGGTCGATGCCATCACGGTTGAACTGTGCGCAGGGGTCGATGATGGATCCTTGAAGAGCACGGCCTCCATTTTCCCGAACCCGGTTCTGGATCGGTTGATGATCCGAGGCGATGCGGCAATGAGGAACGCACGCATCGATGTGTTCGACCTTGCAGGTGACCGCGTGCTCAGTGCCGTTGCGCGGAACGGCCAAGTGGATGTCTCGATGCTGAACCGTGGTGCGTATATGCTTGTGTTGGGCCAGGCGCACTATCGCTTCATCAAACAGTGAGCGGAACCGATCCGGGTGCCGGACTCACTTCGCAATGCTGGCCCTCCTGCTCATGTCGTAATAGACGCTGAGCAGTTCATCGTAGTAATCGGCCATGGTGCCACCGAACGCATACGTGGTTCGGAGGTCCTGAAAGCGTTTGGTCCAGGTGGCATCGTACACCGCGCAGAGGAACACCTGGCCCAGGAGTTCCTTGTCCATCCAGAAAGGCGACGCGCCCACAGCATCAAGGCGATGTTGCACCTGAGCGAATTGCTCGGGCGTGGGCTTTTCCAAGGTGGCGATGAGTTCCGGCATGGCATTGACGGCGTACTGCAAGGTGTCCTCGTGTACGCGCATCACAAGCCTCGTTCGCCGGCACGGCCTGCTTTCCAAGTGCATATCCATGCCTGTAGGAAGCAGGGCGAATTCGTCCACCACCAAATAGGGTTGCGAGACCATGATGTGGCACGCACGACCTGGAGTCCGCGGTGGGAGGGCTACTGGAGCGCGACCGCAAGACCGCATCGTGAAATCGCTGTAGACGAACGGGGTTACCGAGCGATCGATGCGACCACACAACGCGACAGCGAAGTCCTTGACCACCTGGAAGACCGTATCCGCTGCAAGAGGCTGCTCAGCCCCGGGAGGTGTGCATGCACATGGCGGCGTGTCTTGGGCACGTGCGCTTGGGGGGGGCCGACACACAAGCCGGTATCAACAGCAGGATGAAGGATCGCTGGAGCATGTTGACCTATCGCGGACCCCTGGTCTTCGTTGTCGTAGTTCAGCCCAGCATTTCGCGCACGATCCGATCGATCTCATCGAACTGGTCCTTGCCCTTGAGCACGTATTGTTCGGCCCCTTTCTGCACGGTCTGCAATGCGATGCCGTACTGCGTCTGGCTGCTCAACATGATCACATGCACCTGGCGGTCGAGCTTCTTGATCTTCTCGAGGATCCGAAGCCCATCCGCCGCATCCTTCACCACATTGTTCAAGTGGTAGTCCAGGACCACCAGGTCCGGGTGTTCGTTCAGCTGGGCCAGGCATTCCTCGCCGGTGTGGAACACGGAGACGTGGTGTGGGAAGCTGGAACGCAGGTGATCGGCGAGCATGGTGGCAAGCATCATGTCGTCATCCACGATGAAGATCTTTCGGTTGGCCATGCGAAGAGGGTTCACCGGCCAAGGTAGAGCTTGTGCCAGTGCTGCTAATTTCGACGCATGGAAAGCACGCACACCGATCTGGCTTACCTGGAGCGTTTCTGCAAGGGCGATCGCTCGCGGATGGAGAAGTACGTGCAGCTATACCTGCAGGGTGCTCCTGCGTTGTTCGCCAACCTGGACCGTGCGCTGCGAGCGGGCGATGGCGAAGGGCTTGCAGTGGCCGCGCACAGCCTGCGCCCCCAGGTGAACTACATGGGTGCCCAGCGGCTATTCGACCTGCTCACTGCATTGGAAACGTGTGCGCGAGTGGAAGGCGCTTCCGCCTGTGCCGACCAGGTGCGGGAGTGCACGGCACTGAACGGAAAAGTGATGGCCGAACTGCGCGGGCAGTTCGGCCATCACCCGGCGAGCTGAGCGCTCAATTCTTGGTGAGGGCGGGCTCGTCGGGCTCCGCGGTCGGCTGGCCGAGAAGCTCCACCACCAACTGGTCCTGTTCGAAGTCTGCGGTGGGCAGGGATCCGTTCACCTTGGTGATCACGCGCACCAGTGCCACCGGCAGGCCG
>JBDTNF010000248.1:0-21129 GCA_039933875.1 Flavobacteriales bacterium
AACCGTGTACCTCTATGGTGCGGCCACGGTACACTACGAGGAGATCCAACTCACGGCGGACCGTATCGCGTTCAGCTTCAAGAACGAGGAAGCACAGGCGTTTGGTGCGCCGGACAGCTCGGGTGCCATCGCGGGCAAGCCCCGCTTCACCCAGGGCGGCAACACCGTCGATGCGGACAGCATCCGGTACAACTTCAAGACGAAGGAGGGCCTGATCCGCGAGGTGCGCACGCAGGAACAGGAGAGCTGGGTGAGCGCGAGCCTGAGCAAGCGGCACGCCAATGGCGAGGTGCACAGCAAGGGTGGCAGGCTCACCACCTGCGACCGGCCCTACCCCCACTATCACTTCCAGGTAAGCCGCATGATCGTGATCCCCGACGACAAGATCATCGTGGGGCCCGCGTACATGAAGATCCACAAGGTGCCCATGCCACTTGCGTTGCCGTTCGGGTTCTTCCCCAACAAGAGGGGCGGCTCGGGGGGCATCCTCGTGCCTGTATGGGGCTACAACCCCGACCTGGGCTACTACCTGCTGAACGGTGGCTACTATCAGCCGGTGGGTGAGCACCTGGATGTGCAGCTGACCGGCGATATCTATAGCAAGGGCAGCTGGGCGTTGCGCGGTGGAGCGCGCTACAAGACGCGCTACCGCTACTCGGGCAACCTGGACGTGAGCCACAGCACCCTGCTCAATGGCGATCCGGAGTTCCCCGACTTCAGCAAGCAGCAGAACTTCTTCGTGCGGTGGAACCACCTGGTGGACCAGAAAGCGAGCCTTACGGACCGCTTCAGCGCCAGCGTGAACTTCGGCACCAGCAGCAACTTCACCAACAACTTCAACAGCACGCAATCCGATTACCTCAGCAACACCTTCCAGAGCAACATCAGCTGGAACCATGCCTGGCTCGGCACGCCCTTCACACTCGCCGTGAACCTGCGCCACAGCCAGAACACGCTGAACCGCACCTTCGACATCACGCTGCCCTCGGTGACCTTGAACATGACGCGGGTGATGCCGATCCAAATGCTGCGGCCCGTGGGTGCGCTGCCCCGCTGGTACGACCAGCTCGCGGTGAACTACACCATGAACTTCGACAACCGCGTGAGCACCACCGAGGACCAGATCTACTGGGCGAACGTGCCCGCACTGGCGCGCCAGGCCAAGAACGGTGTGAAACACACGGCGTCGTTGACCACCAGCTTCAAGAACAAATTGTTCACCCTGAACCCTGAGTTCCGCGTCACGGACCGCTGGTACTTCGAGACATTGCACAAGACCGCCGTGGTCGGCGACGACACCACCTACACCGTTACCGATACCGTACCCGGTTTCCGCCGCGTGGGCGAATGGGGTGCCGGTGCCACCCTCACCAGCAAGCTCTATGGCATGTACACCTTCCATGGCGATGGGCTGAAGGCGATCCGCCATGTGATCACACCCAGTGCCTCGCTCAGCTACCGGCCCGACCAGGGCACCGAGATCATCGGCCCTTTCGGCATCGACGGCGCCACCAGCACCTACTCGCCGTTCGACATGGGCATCTACGGCAAGCCCGGCGCCGGGGAGAGCGGCTTGTTGAACCTCGGCGTGATCCAAAGCGTGGAGGCCAAGGTGCGCGACAACAAAGCCGCGCTCGACAGCACCGGACAAGGCGCCATCGCCTTCAAGAAGATCAAGTTGATCGACTTCTTCGGCGTCAACTCGAACTACGACCTGCTGGCCGACTCGGTCCATTGGTCGCCGGTGAACCTCAGCGCGCGCACGGCCTTCTTCAACCGCATCAACCTGAACCTGACGAGCATCTGGGACCCGTACGCCGTGGACAACCTCGGCCAGCGCATCGACCAAAGCGAACGTTCACAGACCGGCCGGCTCGCGCGCATGCTCTACACCAACGTGGCCATCGGTTTCGATGTGAAGAGCAAGCGCTACGGCCAGGCCCCCGAAGCGGCCAACAGCGGCGAACGCAAAGTGGTGAACGACCCCGACCCGAACAAAGGCGCGAACGTCAACTTCAACCTGCCCTGGCACCTTAGCGTGAACTACAGCTACGACATCAACCGCAGCTATGCGGGCGGCACCAGCATCGACACCGAGCACCAGAGCGCCCTCTTCAATGGCGACGTGACCGTGTTCAAATACTGGAAGCTCGGCGTGATGACCGGCTACGACTTGGTGGCCCAGGAGTGGACGCCCACCACATTGAACCTCTATTGGGACCTGCACTGCTGGGAGTTCAACTTCAACATAGTCCCCATCGGCATCCGCAAGAGCTTCAGCTTCCAGATCAACGTGAAGGCCAGCATCCTGCGCGACCTGCGCTACAAGCAGACGCAGCCATACGGGAACTCGGGGAACCTTCTTTACTGAGTCGGCAGTTCTTAGTTCTTAGTTTGAAGTTGGCAGTTGGCAGTTGCTGGGGGGCTGGGCCTTCTGACTATTGATTAATCCGCTCTGGCTCCCTCCCACCACCCCTAAAACGAAACCGCCCCGTCCACCGTACGGCGGACAGGGCGGTTATCAGAATTGACCGTTGGTGCTGTCACACCGGGCTTGACCCGGTGTCAGGCAGCGGCCATGGCCCGGCAAGGCTCGCTCTTGCTGCTTTCGCCGGCCGCGCCCAGGGCGCTTACCGCGAAGAAGTAGAACGTGCCGGGTTCCAAGCTATCCGCGTTGAAGCGGCTCTTGGTGGTGGCACCGATCAGCACCCAGTTATAGGGGCTGTCGCTGGTGCTCATGAACACGTGGTGCATATCGGCACCATCCTCCCGGTTCCAGCGCAGGCTTACGCGGCCTGTGGTGTTCGTGAGGTGGGCACCGAGCTTGGTGGGCGGGTTCAATTCCCCGATGGGGCCACCGCGCTTCACCACTTCGAAGTTGCTGGCGAGGATCTTGTCCTCGTCGCCACCCGAAACGCTCTGCACGTAACCGGCCCAATCCTTGATCGCACCGCGCACGAGTTTCTCGGCCTTGCGCTTCGCCGTGTGGGCTACCCTCCCACCGTTGGCCACCACCTCCGCATTGGCCGCCGCCAAGTCGTCGATAAAGCCTTGCATCACTGCCGGTGTCGGCACTGGTGCTGGGTAGAGCACAGCGTTGGCCACAACACCGTCGTGGATACCCTGTGCCTTGGCTACGAGCCCCGTAGCGGGGAGGTGGCTCACACCCATTTTTACTGTTGCCATGTGGCTGTTGTTTTGTGGAACCGAGGTTCCTGGTTATGTGGCCTTTTACCACTCCCTATTCCCGAATGATGCGCCGGCGTATGGGGTATTCACCCCATATCCAGCACCAGCACATAGCGGCTTGTGCCAGGCCGTCATCCCGGGCTCGATCCGGGATCAGTGCGAAGGCCGCCACTCCATACCATACTATATGCAGCTCGCAACGCAGGCGGATACCCACCAGGATCCCTGGCTGCGGATCCCAATTCCAGGACTACTTTCTCGAATTCCTGTCCTGACTTTCCGGATCACAGGACAACTTTTCGGAATTCCAGTCCTGACTTTGCCAATTCCAGTCATGACTTTCCGAAAAGCAGGACTGAAAAGCTGGATCGCAGGACAACTTTTCGGAATTCCAGTCCTGACTTTCCAGCTCTCAGACCTGAGATCCCGGATCACAGGTCTACTTTCCAGAATTCCAGTCCTGACTTTCCGAATTCCAGGACTGAAAACCTCGATCACAGGACCTCCTTCCCGGATCACAGTCCTGAGTTCCGGAATTCCAGAAGAGAAAAGCGTGAGTGCGTAGGGCTACCTCGTGGACATTGCTTTGAGCGTTCCTTTCGTCAGCGAGTTCCCTTGTATACCCTTACGTGGGTCACCTCATAGTCTCTCTTTCCTACAAAACCAGAACCCCGCTGTGGCCCTTCCCCTCGCTTGAAAAGTATACCTGTTGCATTGTCCACGTATAGCTTGCCAGCGTAGACTTCATGTCCATCCACTTTTTCGGCAAATTCCCTTTTTTTCGCAGGGTCCATGAACACATAGAACATCCTCTCCGGACCTCCACCCGGAATTGCTTCATAGGAACGGCCGATGATCGTGACGAAGTGTCGTGTGCCTAGTTTGTCCTGGGCCGCAGCACCGTCGTTACCCCAATAAGAGACCCCTGCCAGCACGCGGATGTTCTTTTCCAGCATCCGATCGACATAAGCCAATCCTTCCGCTGCTCCTTCCGGATCGGGTGTCACACGGCCATGCTCGTTGGAAGACCGCACCATAGCGATTCTACCGTCCTCACCACCACCTACCAACTTATCGCGAACACCGCTTAAGGTCATAAGTACTGCGGCATCGAAACAACCGCGCTCCTCTTGCGCGGTCTCGAATTGAGAGAGCCACACCGTCGGAATAAAGAGTTCCTTTTTAGCTTCCTCAGGTACCGTTCTAGCTCCGTCAATGGTTAGCCGCACATCATCTCGATGCTCCTCGGGACGTAATCGCCGTTTTCGTTTCGGTAGTCGGCCTTTTGTCGGTTGCTTGGTGCCGGGCTGGGCCTTTGCAACGTTCGCGCCCGGGACGATGATCACTGGCCCCAGGTCATCTACCTTTTGCGCGCGCCGCCCGCCCATGTCCAATGGTGAGAGCCAACCGGTCATGCGCGACCAAAATGTGGACTGTGTTCCACGCCTTGCTTGAAGATCACGTTGTATGCGGGCTTGCCTATCACGTTCCAGTTGCTGCCGTCGCCGTTCGTCCGCTTGGCGTTTAAGATCGGCGCGACGTCTGCGATCCTGTTCCTGCAATCTGGTGCGTAGTTCGCGCTGCTGCTTTTCGGTGACGGCCTTTCGGCGTTCGGCATCCTCCTTCCGCTTTCTCTCAGCCTCTTCGCGACGTCTTTTTTCCGCGGCTTCTCGCGCGCGCCTTTGGCGTTCTCGTTCAGCGCGCGCCCGTTCGTCCGCCTGCCTTCGCTGTCGTTCAGCCTCCTGTCTATTTCGCTCACCCCTGTCCCAAGGTCCAGTGCGGCCTGTTGAAGGTCCACGCGGTTGCCATATTGGAGGCTTCGGAGGTTTAGGTGGACCGGTTGGCCCGCCCATGTTCCCATGAAGCGTGATGGGTGGGAGCTTGATCACTTGCCGACCACCACCGGTGCGTGCGATGGTCGGGATGGTCTGGAACTTACCGTTGCGTGCGTCGAGCACTGTAGTCCGCGTAGGACCTGGGGGCCAAGAGGGCATGATGTTGAGGCTTGGGTTAGGGCGTGACCGCAACTTTCGCCTCCGCTATCTCCAAAAGATCGTCCACCAGAGCGACGTTCGCATCCAGTTCATCAACGCTCGCGATCAGTTGCGTCATGGTGATCTTATTGGCTTTGCAGAATTTCTTCACCACATCACTTTCCAAAGAGATGGGAATGCTCATTGTGTTCTGGATCCAATAGGTGATCGCGCTCCGCAATTGTCCTTTGTCCAAGGGCACGGCGCCCAAAGTGCTCACCAACTCGTCACGCATGCGTTCACCATGTTCGCGCAGGATGCGCTGGACCTTTCCGCCGCAGGCCTCGTTGAGGGCTTTAGCCGCGCTGATCAACGTCCGTGTGCCCAACTCACTCTCTGTTCGCGTGTAGCCTGTGTTCACCAGCACGCTGCTAATGAGCGTTCGATCCTCCTTGGATGCACTTGCGATCCGGGGTATATCGATCAGCCCAAGGCTCTGGAGCACTTCCACCGCGTGCCTGGTCTGCTCGGCCCCATGTCCCCGGGAGCGATCCAGGAGCGAATGGACAAGTTCCGCCCAGCGGTCCTGCTCGAAAGCCCAGGCGTGCATGGGGAGGTCATCAACATGTTCAGCATAAAGTGCCTTCAGCTTTTCCGCAACGGCCATGGTTCCTTAGGGTTTGTTGATGCGACCAAAGGAAGTTGCCGCTGTTCGCCTGCACAATACCCGATCCAGTGTATTTTTCCAGGCTTCTCTCGCTTCGCTGGGCGCAGGTTACGGACCCAGCAATTTCCTCTTTGCCAGCTTGAATTCATCCTCGGTCAGCACTCCAGCTTCACGGAGTGCGAACAACTTCTGGAGTTCCGCAGACAACCCGGGTGTGTTCAGTTCTTTCGCGTTGGCATGCACCGCTTGGTGCAGCTTCAGGGTGCGCCATATTCTCAGCCTTAGCACGGCGATCAGCGCCACTGCTGCTGCGGACCCCAAGCCTAACCAGACGAAGGTGGCCATGTCGATCGGGTTGATATCATTATCGGAACCGGCCATCCGATTGGATAAGGGGCCAATAACCAAATTCAATGCGGAAACGAGCAACGTGGACCATGCAGCCGTAAGTGGCCGCAGGGGCCGGAACGCGACCACCAAGCCCATCACGATCGGTATCAACAGGAAATTCGTTCCCATCAAGTCGTGGTGGATCAAAGCTGGGGTGAGTGCACACCAAAGAACGAGTGCGATGATCGTGATGACCCAAGGCTTGGACCGAAGCGACCACGACTTACTTACCACGCGGGCGCCGTGACTGGTTCGCGACATGCGCGCGTCCAGAAAGCCTTCCACTTTCTTCTCCACTACGAAGCACACGGAAGCCGTCCCGATCTCGATGAATACTGCGGCAAGGTGTTCCATCAGTGTGTTGTTTCTCCTTGATCGATGCTAACAAGGAACATGTTTCGCACTAATTTCTACTTCCTCTTCGGTTCTCCACCGCCAGCAACCCCATCATGTACTTCTCAACGCTCACGGTAGTTCTCGATTTGAGGCCGCCGGACCTAGAGGCCCACAACTGGCCGCTTCAGTTCGTTGACTCGTTTGGCTAGTTCATCAACTAGACTCCAACACCGCGCAAGCCCTGGTTGCAGTTCGTGTATGCGATCGGTTGGTTTCTTCTCATTTGCCAATGCTTCCAGGTGGGCATTCAATCTATTGATCTGACCTAACGCATTCTTTGCATAGTCCACTATCGGATTGATTCGAGCCCACAAGTACCTCTGATCGCCACTATCCAATGGTTTAGCCACTGAAGCACTGCTAAGCCAAGTCAACTTGATAAGCAACTCTTCCAAGGAAGCATAATGTGGTAGTAGCACGCCGGGATTAATACCGATCAGTTGATCCCTCAGCCAAATATGCCCTGGATCCTCGAGTCTCTCGCTCTTGAAGGTGTCAATCCATCCATCAATGATCCATTGCATTGCATGATAACCATGGAGCTTGACTCCTTCCACTGTTTCATGCTCGATCCCTTCGATATGAAGTCGCACCTCGCTTATGGTTGCCGCTATCACGTTGAATTCCTTCTCATGCTTGGCAAGCTCGAGATGTTGCTGTTGGCTACTCGCCGCATCCTTCTGCGCCTTCACTGATTTCCTCAACTCGTGAATGGAATGTTGCAACTCACGCGCTTGCACCCGCAGCGATACGATGAACAGCAGCGCACTACCAATTGCGGCAAACGTTGTTGCGATGGAACCGAGTATAGCACCAGCTGCCCCCAGTGCACCATCAAACGTCAAGAAGTCCGCGTGGAACTGGCCCAAATAGATAAAAGCAAGTGCAAGAAGTACTAGACCAGCGAGTATGAGCAAGGCGATCCCGATCCAGAACAACCAGCGGTCCGAACCCACGAGTAGCTGGTCGTCGTAATCAGTTGGCTCGCTTTGGTCACTCATTTCTTCTGCTTCCTCTTCGCTTTCTCCACCCCCAGCAAACCCATCGTATACTTCTCATACAACTCGAACAAGTACGCCACCCGTTGCGGCTCGCTGGTAAAGGGCGCCTTGCGGTAGCACTTGTCCACGGCGCTGTCCAGTGCGACGTGGGCCTTTACCAAGTTGGCGGGCATGGTGAGCGGATCGTACAGATCCGCTAGGCTGGCGCCGGGGTGCGCGGCGCGCGCATCCAGCACACCTTGCGCCGCCTGCTCCACCGCTGCGCGTTGCGCTTCGGTGGGCGACTCCGGCCAGGGGAAGTTGTTGTAGACGATGTCTTTTGAGTAGCGGTAGTCGCTCTTCAAGCGACCTGCAACTGAGCGCATCCACGCGTTGTGCATGGTGCTGCTGAGGATACCGAAGTGATATCGGCTCGCATTCGGTACGATCTTGACAAGGTTGCTCGCGAGTGTGCTCGGCTCTTCGTAACCGATAGGAATGAAGCGGCGCCGCTCGCTCGATACTTCCGGAATGATCAAGTAGGTGGAGTGCGGCATGTTCTCCACATGGAAGCGCGTTGGCGTATCGGCCAATTTCTGCGTTGGTGCGCTCTTGCTCTCAAGGCGCACCTGTCGCACGGCTTGCACCCGCTTCATCACCAGTGGCATTCGGCGGAGTTCTTCGGGCGAACAGTCGCCCAGCCACAAACACCAACGCTCCCAACCGTTCAGGAATTCGTCGCTTCCCAACCACCGTTTGAAATAGCGCTGCGATGCAGGCTCCAATTGGATGAACACATCGCGTTCTTCCGTAGTAAAGAGATAGTTGCCGCCGTCTATGGGTTTGTTACCAATGCCGATCTCCGGCACATTGCATAGGGTTTTGCTTCGGCTTGGTATCAACACATCGCGCCCATCCACCAAATACGGGTTGATGTTGCTCGCTACCTCTTCATAGGCTTCGCCACGTGCATCGGTGTAACTGAAGATGCGCTTGCGTGGCACATCGGTATCGCCAAAGCCCACGATCACGCAATGCACGGCGGCAATGCCGCGCGCTTCGTTGTTCCACCTAAAAGTGCGGTGCGCGAAGTGGATCTTGATGCCTTGTGCGAGCAAAGGCGACCAAAGCGCTGAGACCTGTTCGCCCTGGCAAATGCTGTTGGTGCTCACGAAGGCACAACGCGTGTGCCCGCTGCCATGCGCTTTGATGTAGCGCGCGGCCAAGCCGTACCACGCGCACACAAAGTCCAAGGTGCCCGCATTGGGCCAACCCACCATGGCGCCTTCGAGGTCGGCGCGCATATCGGCGCTCATCATCTTGCTGCCCACGAAGGGCGGATTGCCAAGGATGTAGTCGTACCGCTCCCCTTCTTTCAGCAAGCTCTGCCACGGCAAGCGCAAGGCGTTCTCGTTCGCAATGGTGGCACTGTGCCGCAGCGGTATGCGCACCATATACTCGCCAAAGGCGGCGCTCACCTCCATGTTCATCTGGTGGTCCGCTAACCACATGGCCACTTGCGCTATCTGCGCGGGGAACTCCTCTATCTCTATCCCATAGAAGCGGTCCACGTTCAAGTTCACCAGGTGCTCCACATCGGTTACCTGCTGCTTGCCCACTTTCACTTTCAGCACTTCCAGTTCCAAGCGCCGTAGTTCGCGGTAGGTGATCACCAAAAAATTGCCGCACCCGCAAGCGGGATCCAGGAAGCGCAGTCCCGCGAGCTTCTGGTGGAACTTGTCCAGTTGTGTCTTGTTGCTCTTTGTGCGGTTGAACTCCTCCCACAACTCATCCAGGAAGAGCGGCTTTATGAGCTTGAGGATGTTCTGTTCGCTGGTGTAGTGCGCGCCCAGGTCGCGGCGCTGCTTGGGGTCCATCACCCCTTGGAACATGGCACCGAAGATGGCGGGGCTAATGTTGGTCCAATCCAGTGCGGCGCATTCCAGCAAGGTGATGCGCATGCTACCATCCCAGGTGGCAATGGGCAATTGCTCCGCGAAGAGCTTGCCGTTGATGTAGTGGAAATCCTTCCAGCGATCATCCAGCGCTTTGGAGCGCTGTGCATCGGGGGTGTTGAGCAATTGGAAGAGCCATGCGATCTGCTGGCCCACGTCGCTGCCATCCTCCTTCGTGTTGCCTTCGATGAAATCGTAGAAGACCTGTTGCTCGAAGATGCCGGTGTCGTCCGCGAACAAGCAGAAGAGCAGGCGCACGAGGTAATGCTCCAGCGCGTGGCCGGTGTAGCCGCTCGCTTTCAGTTCATCGTGCAGGCGCGCCATCAGCTCGGCGGCCTTGCGGTTCACAGGGTCCTGCTCCAGCGGCTTGGGCGCGCTCCATCCGCTTATGAAGTCGAACGCCTCCGTGCGCTTGGGCAGGTCGGCCAGCGCAATGGTCACGTCCTCCTTGTTCTCCAGGTCGTGCACGCGTATGCGGGCGAAGTCGCTCGCCACGATGTAGCGCGGTAGCTCGTGGTCCTTCAGGCCGTGCAGGTAGTCCATAGCCTGCCCGTAGGCTTTGTCCAGGTTCTTGCCCCGGCTCTTGTGCTCCACCACCAATTTGCCGGGCCACAACAGGTCTATGAAGCCATCGGCCTTGTCAAGCTTCTTCACATGGTGCTCGAAGGTGGCCACGCGCTTGCGCGGCACACCGAACACTTCAAAGAAGCCATCCCAGAAGCTCTTGGCCTCGGCATCCTCATCGCTGGTATCGGCCCACTCCTTGGCGAAGGCGGTGGCGCGGCGGCGGATCTCGATGCGGGATAAGGGCATGCGACAGTGTAGCACCGAAAGCGGTGCCGAAGTGGAAATGTAAGTGACTGTGAGACTTGGGCGCGCGCGAGTTGTGCATACTTACTCTACGCTGGGATACCGAGTATCGTGTCAGTTCCTATATTTAGAGCCCGCATATCTTTTGTGAATTCTCTGCACTCCGATCAATGGGAATGGTACAGGAATGTCTTTCAGGAAAGGCCCCCGAGTTGGCGAGTCGACGATTCGCCTCACCCGGTGTTGAATTGAATCCGGATGATGGGTGGGGCAACGCATTTGGCGTGCCGGTATGCGATCAGTTCCATTCACTTATGCAAGGGCTCCGCGCGGACCTGGATCAGCTTTTGGAAAGTGCCGAGCATTACCGATCAAAGTTGGGGGGCGTTAGCCGCTTCAAGCGGGAGATGGCCATCAGCCACTATCGAATGGTCGTATCTGCCTCTCTTCGGACTCTAGCCACCAAGTACTGTGATGCACTCGATTCTTGCTTTCGCTCTCAGTGCGAAGTGGGCTTGAGCGAATACACTGGTGCACCAGGCCTGGGGCGCGTCAAAACCGCGTCAAGCTATATGCGAAGCGCGTGGGATTTCGACGTGCTGCTTGATGCATGTGTTTTGGACTTAGCCAAAATCCTCATCTGAGAATCACGGCGTTCCTATTCCATCAATTGAAGGCTGGCCTGTTAATGTGAAGGTCCCGCCGGACGAGTTGGTTATAACTGTCTATCAGAGTCCAAAGTTCGGGTTCGAACTTCCGGACAACCCAGCGATAATACCAGAGACTGAGCAGGTAGATGGACATGAACGGCAGGCATAGCGGAATGATAGAGACCACTATCGCTGTTTGGGAAGGCAGGTGAAAAAAAAATCCTGAGGACATTCCACGAGTGAAGAAAATGGCCGAGACGAAGACGATAGGGTGTAAAAAGAACATATACAGCACATACGGGTCTTCGGTGCCTTCGATTTTGAATGGCGAAACGAACGTGACGCCAAATAAAAGTACCCAATGAACGAAAGACAGATAGCAAAGCATCACGACACACCTGCCGAACCAGAACTCTGAATGGTCCAGCAGCCCGTCCTGCTCAGCAGCGATCCAGCCGATCAGAAAGAGGCCATAAAGCCCTGCCGATAAAAAGGCCGCCCTAGCGAAGTAGCCATTGAATACTGAACCCAAGCGTTCCTCCGCCGTGGTGATCAGCGTCTGACAATCGCTGCGTATTTGCACGATCTCATGGTCCAGTCGGCTCATCGCGTCGGCTTGTTTGGCTTGTGCGATCGCTTGTCCCTCCAAAGTGATCCGAAGAAAGCCAAAAGCGCCTCGATCCATACGCCGTAGTCGATCCAGCAAGTGGTTCTTCGCACCGTCCCTGATCGCCACAGCCGAGAATCCGAAGTTTAACGCTGTAAGCAGCGCGATTCCATGTACCTGTATTTCAAGACCATGCCCAGCAGACATCGTCAGCTGGATTAGAAGATCAACGGAAGCTTCTCCAGAGTGGGCCGGTTGCGCTCATAGATGGTCATGAGCTTGGCACCGATTACGGGATCACTGAAGCCATAGGTGTACTGGACCTTACGCGTCTCCCCGACATCGTATCGATCTTCAATACAGTAGTGCTTTCCATCACCGACCAAGTATTGAAAATCACCTTGTCGCACGCCGTTCTTGACGAGGTTGAGGTCAGTCAACAGCTCTGGTGAAGCACGAAATACTTTGAACAGCTCAGGGGTTCTCGCCACCAGTTCTTTGAAGAATGAGACTACGTTCGGATCGCCGCGACGATTGGCTGTAAGCACAGTCCGGAACTCTACCCCTCTGTCCAAAGCGGACATAACGGAGTTCATAATCTCCTCCGGTGCGCGATGCATTATCGAACCGTCAAGCTCATCCACTACCAACACAACACGCTCGGTTGAGCGTTGGTAGATCTGAGCATGGATGTGTGGCGCGTAGCTCTTCTCAGGATCGCGATAAAGAACAGGGCGCTTCTCCTTGGCAGTCTGGACAATCTTCTCCCAAACACTTCCCTTATTGGCACTGTAACCAGCCGCGCTCATGTTTCAAGTTAAGCTATGGGGTTCATTCGGAACAATGGTCATTCGAAGCAACAAATTGTCCTGATCGTGGTAACAATTACCTCGCCAACGTTTTCACCTGATTATCAACAACTGGCAAAGGTGTTGGAATTCTTGATCTGTGCAACAGGCACCCCATACAGTGAAACGCAATGCCCGAGTTGGCCCAGCAGATTGCCCAATTGAACGGGTGCCTAGGCTCGACCTCCCCACCCGCTGCCGCGCGTTTGTAACTCGTGGCCTCTGCAAATGGATGAGCCCCGCTCCTAACGTCCGTTCATATCGGCATGGGCCTATGAACCCCCACCGGCCATCACGAATTTCACACGCAGCACCTGCCTGCCACTGTTCAGTTCCAGGATGTAGCTACCGTCCAGCATGGTTGTGGGCAGCTGTAGCCCCACGCGCTGTGGGCCGGCCATCTTCTGCCCGAAGTCCAGGAACTGGATCAAGCGCCCATCCATGGCGCGCACGCCTACGGTAAGTGAACCGTCCTGCGGCTGTTCAAATGCCACGATAAGCTGATCGCGGGCGGGGATCGGGTAGATCTCCAGATCGGCAGTAGTGAGCGGCTGGGGATCAGCTTGTGCGCTCGTGTACAAGGGCATCAAGAGCGCGAGGAGGAGGAGTGTCCGGTGCATGGTGCGAAGAATTAGCAGGTGAGCCGTAGCGGATCACCTGCCATATAGCGCTCCATCAACAGCACCAAGCGATGCCATGCTCCAGCGCCCGAGCCGACTGGTGCAGCACCACCCCAATTCGGGAACCGCGGTCCTCGCTTTGGGGCCGATGTCCACAGGGATGCTCGTGGCGCATTAGCACTCCTGATCAGGTTCCTCATCCGCCCCGCGGTTGCTGGCTGCCCTCCCGCATCCGCGCGCACATACATTTCACCAGGCCCAGTGCCACGGCTTTATGGTACATATCCATGTAACAGTTAACGCCCAGCGCCTTGTACGCGCCGTCGCAATATTTCTGCACGGTCTTCGGGTGCAGGCCCATGTGCTCGGCCACTTCGGCCTCGGTGGGCTTGGGGTAGCGGCACACCAGCATGAGGTATTGCAACTCGCGCGGGGTAAGGTGCACGGGCTTCGCGTCGCTATGCGGTGTGGCCGGTTCCACGAACGCGAACCTGCACAGGTGCGCGAACCCACGCAATACCGGCTTCCCGGTAATTTCAGGGGGCTTCCCCGCCCTATCGCCCGTTCTCTACCCGATCCAGGGTAGTGCTTCTCCTTGCTCATGCGCATCTTCGCCCCGTGGCCGGGCAACGCCCTGCCGTCCTTCACCTGTCTCCAAGGCATGCGCCCGTTCGCCCTCCTGCTCGTGGCTACGATCCTAAGGACGCAGGCGCAGCAGTTGGTACCCAATGGCGACATGGAGCAATTCGGCTCCTGCCCGGAGGCCATGGGCCAGGTGGATCGCGCCACAGGCTGGTCGCAGCCCACCTTGGGATCCACCGATTACTTCAACGCCTGCCAGGGCGAGCCCTTCACGGTGAGTGTGCCGACGAATTTGTGCGGCCATCAGCCTGCGCACAGTGGCGACGGTTACGTGGGCATCATCTGCTTCAGTGGTCCGGAGAGTGCGGGCATTCTGGACACGCACGAATACGTGAGCCATCCGCTGGCCGCACCGCTGGTGCCGGGAGAGACATATTCGGTCGAGTTCTTCGTTAACCTCGCGGATATTTCGAAGTACGCCGTGAACGACATCGGCGCGCTGTTGAGCGTGCAGCAACCGCACCGCGACGATATGCTCACCATCGCGGGCACGCCGCAGGTCACGAATACGACCATGCTGGCCGATACGAGCGGCTGGATGCGCATCCAAGGCTGTGTAAAGGCGGACTCGGCATACGCGTTCATCACCATCGGCAACTTCCATACAGGTGCTACCACGACCTATGAGGAGGTACCCCCGTCATGGTCAGGTAGCTGGTACACCTACTACTACGTGGACGATGTGAGCGTGCAACATGTGGCGCACCCTGACCTCGGTCTTGGCCCGGACCTCACCATCTGCGAAGCGACGACCCTCATGGTGGGCGAGCCACTACCGGGAGCCAGCTACCTCTGGTCCACCGGTGCAACAGGGCCGTCCATTACGGTGGATGCCGCAGGGATCTACAGCGTGCAGCTTGCCAGCGATGAGTGCCCCTTGGCCGACACGGTGGTGGTGCAACTGGGCATACCGGTGACCTTCGGCCTGAGCGCGGACACCGTGGTGGACCTCTGTGCAACACCGCACATCCTGTTGGATGCCCGACCGCAGCCGCCCGATGCGGATCTCACCTGGAGCACCGGTGATGCTACGACCTCCATCGTGGTGGATGCAGCAGCCACCTATCTCGTCCATGCGAGCGCTGCCGATCACTGCGGGGCCTCCACCTCCATCACAGTGATCGATACGTGCGGAGCGCCGGTGTACGCGCCGAACGCCTTCACACCGAACGGCGATGGCATCAACGACCAATGGCGACCGCTCTGGAGCGCGAACGCGGGGGCCACATTGGAGTGGACCGTCTACGACCGCTGGGGCCATGTCCTGTTCTCCTCCTCCGATCCTAACGACTCGTGGGATGGTACCGCAGTGGGTGAGCCTGTCCCGATCGGTTCGTATGCATGGCGCGGACATGCGCATGACCCGGCCACGGCCCTGTTCCTTGAGTTGACGGGGCAGGTGGTGTTGATCCGTTGATGCGTGGGAGTCATGCGCCAGCCAGTGGTTCAGCAACGCGCCAGTGCCCCGTAATTTCACGCCCCTTCTCAACGAGTACATGGCACAACTGGAAATGGGACTGGACACCTTCGGCGATGTGACCGTGGGTGCAGATGGAAAACCGCTGACGCATGCCGAGGTGTTGCGCAACGTAGTGACCGAGGCCGAACTCGCGGACAAGCTTGGGCTGCATTTCTTCGGGGTGGGCGAACACCATCGCGAAGACTTCGCCGTGAGCGCACCGGAGGTTGTGCTGGCCGCCATCGCAGGCCGCACGAAGAACATCCGCCTCGGCTCGGCGGTCACAGTGCTCAGCTCCGATGAGCCGGTACGCGTGTTCCAGCGCTTCTCCACCCTCGACGCGATCTCCAACGGTCGTGCGGAGGTGATCATCGGCCGCGGCTCGTTCACCGAATCGTTCCCGCTCTTCGGATTGCCGCTGGAACAATACGAGGAACTGTTCAATGAACGGCTGGACCTTTTCACCGAGTTGCTCAAGGAAGGGCCCGTGACCTGGAGCGGCAAGACACGCGCGGCGTTAAAGGACCAGCGCGTCTATCCGCCGACCGCTTCCGGAAAACTGACCACCTGGATCGGCGTGGGCGGCACACCCGAGTCGGTGGTGCGCGCCGCGAAATACGGCCTGCCGCTGATGATCGCGATCATCGGTGGCGACCCGCTCGCTTTTGTTCCTTTCGTTGATCTGTACAAACGCGCACTGGCGCAATTCGGCAAACCCATGCTGCCCGTCGGTGCACATTCACCGGGCTACATCGCCGCCACCGATGAGCAAGCGCGCGAGGAGTTGTGGCCGCACCACTCCGCCATGTTCTCCCGCATCGGCCGCGAACGGGGCTGGGGGCCGATGACCCGTGAAGGCTTCGAGCAACAGGCCGGACCGAACGGCGCCCTATGCGTGGGCTCGCCGGAGACCGTGGCACAGAAGATCGCGAAGACCGCGAAGGCACTCGGCCTCTCGCGCTTCGATATGAAGTACAGCGCGGGCACATTGCCCCACGAGAAGATGATGAGCAGCATCGAGCTGTACGGTACCCAGGTGGTTCCGTTGGTGCGGGAGATGTTGGAGGAAAAGTGAAGGAGGAAAAGGGAACAGGAAATGGATCCTTGGTCGTTTCCAGTTTCCTGTTTCCCTTTTCCTCTTTGTTCCCCGCTGCCAACGATCGTTAATGTGCGTCGCCGATCGAACCATGCGGCACGTTGTTGGTCATAGGGTCACAAACGAAACGACGCCATTGGGCGGAACGAACATGAAGAAGCTGATGATGATAGCGGCCCTCGCCCTGCTTACCGCTGCCGGGGTCCAAGCGCAGACCAAGCAACAGCGCACACCTGCCGCGGCCCAGGCGCAGGATAAACCGAAGCAGACGCCGGAGGAACGAGCGAAGAAGCTGACCGCGCGCATGACAAAGGATCTGGGATTGAGCACTGAACAGGCCACCAAGGTGGAGGCGCTCAACCTGAGGTACGTCGAGCAGGCGCAGGCCCTGCACACGGAACGCGAAGCCCAAATGGCCGCGCAGAAGGATGGTAAAGGCAAGGAAATGCGCGACGCGCACGATGCCGAACTGAAAGCCATCCTCACCCCCGATCAGTACTCAAAGTGGATGACTGAGCGTGAGGCCGCTAAGGAAAAACACAAGGAGCAGCGTAAACAAGAGCGCGGCGACCAGAAGCAGTAGTGCTAGCCTGGCTGCTCGCAAGGCTGCTGGTCCACATTGACAGTTCGCGAAAGCCCCTGGCTCATCCAGGGGCTTTCGTCCAGTTGTTAATGACCCGCTCCCCCATCGGCGTGAGCACACTCTCGGGATGGAACTGCACGCCGCACACCTCGAACCGGTCGTGACGCAGGCCCATGATAACTCCCTGTTCACTGTGCGCCGTGATACGGAGCGACAGCGGCAGCGTCGCTGGATCGGCGGCCCAGCTGTGGTAGAGACCGGCTTCGAACGGGGAAGGAATGCCCACGAAAAGCGGATCCACTGGATCAGCGATGAAGCAGGGAACACTGACACCGTGCATCACCTTCGCCTGGTTGTAGAGCGTGCCACCACATGCTTCTACGATACCCTGCATACCGAGGCAGACCCCGAGTATCGGATGCGTGGGCATGAGCCGGTGGATCACCTCCATCATGATGCCTGCCTCACTGGGAAGGCCCGGCCCCGGGGAAAGCACGATTCGGTCGTAACGCGCCGCCTCCTCCACGGTGATGGCGTCGTTGCGTACCACATCCACCGCCGCATGTGGTTCCAGCAGGTGATGCAGGTTCCACGTGAAGCTGTCGTAGTTATCGAGGAGCAGGACGCGCATGGTTCAGGGGCAGGGACAGGAACATTGCCTACCGTCCCTGCTCCTCCCCTTTCGGCTTCCCGATCCACCCCAAGTGCGTGTGCTGGAAGTGGTCGCCGAACTTGAGGCCGTAGCCGAAGAAACGGTCCATGCTGGAGTGACCATAGAGAATGATCGCGGCGAGCAGAAGTGTTGATGCAAGGTTGGACGTCCCCGCGAGCATGTTCAAGAACTCACTACCAAAGCCACATGCAGCGATAAGAACTGCGACGCCTTTGTGATGCAGCAGGTTATAGCTGAAGGCACCTGTGCGGGCATTGATGAGGTAACCGAGCATGCCGATGTCAGGTCCCAGCGCAAGGAGCAAGTAGGCCCACCACGGAACATCGTTCATGACCAACGCGAGCAGACACACAAGGAACTGTGCGAGCTCCTCGAGCTTCAGTAAGTTCTTCATCGGCTAATCCGCTAATCGAGCCATCAGCTAATTGACCTACCACACGATCCCCACCGGGCAATGATCGGACCCCATGATCTCGTTCAGGATGAAGGCATCCTTCACTTTCGGCTCGAAGCCCTTGCTCACCAACACGTAGTCGATGCGCCAGCCCACGTTGTTCTGCCGCGCACCGAAACGCTGGCTCCACCAACTGTACTTCACTACTTCCGGGTAAAGCAGCCTGAACGTGTCGACGTATCCGGTTCCCAGCAAAGCCGTGATGCCATCGATCTCCGACTGCATGTAACCAGCTGTCTTGTTGTAGTTCGCCTTGGGCCGCGCGATGTCGATCGGTTGGTGCGCTACGTTCAGGTCCCCGGTGAAGATGACCGGCAACCCGCTCTTGGCCAGATGCACGAGGTAGTCCCGCAGTGCCTGGTCCCAGGTGCCCCGGTAGTCCAGGCGCTTGAGGTCCTGCCCGCTGTTGGGCACGTATGTGTTCACCACAATGAAGTCGTTGAAGGTGGCCGTGATCACCCGTCCCTCCTTGTTGTGCGGATCACCGCCGGGTATCCCGGTCTCCACGCGAAGCGGTTTCTGGCGGCTCAAGATCGCTGTGCCGCTGTAGCCCGGCTTCTCCGCACTGTAAGCGTGCAGGTGATAGCCCGTCATCTCCTTCAGGGCCTCGGCCACCTGCTCGGGTGTGGCCTTCGTTTCCTGGAAGCAGAAGATGTCGGCGTTGATCGAACGCAGTGAATCGATGAGGCCTTTCTTGACGCTGGCGCGGATGCCATTGACGTTGAAGGAGACAAGTTGCATGTAGCGATATCGGTTGGTCCTGGTCATGCGAAGATCGCAGCCACGACCCACCGGACCGCACCGGCGAATGAGAAAGATGGGAAGCCTGCCCCTGAAGCCTTATCGACAGAAGGGGCAATTCAGGGGTATCCACCCCACCTTGGACGATCCAACCTCCACTGTTGGTCAAATGCCGCTGGACATCCTTTAAACACGATCGAACCTTTGTTCCTTCGTTAGGTCGGAACACACAACCCGGTTACCGCATGGCACTCACTCCTTACACAGGTCCCTTCGGCACGCCTGAGCTGAAGCACCTGCTGCGGCGGTCGCTCTACGGCGCCGCCCCGGCGGACCTCGTCCACTTCGCGGGCCAGTCGCTGGACCAGGTGGCCGATGAACTGCTCACGTTCACCAACGACACCACGCCACCCATCAAGGCCTATTGGGGGCTGAACGGCACCACGCCCGACCCCTCGTTGGTTGACCCCGATGTGCCCTTCGGCAGCACGTGGATCGATACCGTGCGCACCATCGACGACACCGAACAATCGTCGCAGCGCGTGGCCAGCTTCGTTTTCTGGCGCACCGGCCTCATGGCCGAGCAGCAGCGCAACCTGCGTGAGAAGCTGACGCTCTTCTGGTTCAACCACATGCCGAACCAGGTCTTCCAGGTGTTCAACCCGCGCGTCTCGTACGATTACGACCAATTGTTGCGGAACAAATGCATGGGGAATTTCCGCGAACTGATCTACGACGTGAGCACGAGCGGTGCGATGCTCATCTACCTCAACGGCTTCCTGAACACGGTCAACGCGCCGGACGAGAATTTCGCGCGGGAGCTGATGGAGTTGTTCACACTGGGCGAAGGTTCGGGCTACACCGAAGCGGATGTGCAGACGGCTGCCCGTGTACTCACCGGGTGGACCGTGCAGGAGGATATCCTGGGCACCATCATCCTGCCCCAGGTGATCTTCCGCCCACCCCAGCACGATACCAACGACAAGCTGTTCAGTGCGTTCTTCAACAACACCGTGATCACCGGTCAGTCGGGCCCTGACGCCGGTGCCACCGAGTTGAACGCATTGCTGGACATGATCTGCGCGAAGGAGGAGGTTTCCAAATTCATCTGCCGGGAGCTCTACCGCTTCTTCACGCACGGCGAGATCGATGCCACTGTCGAAACCAACGTCATCGAGCCGCTCGCCGAACTCTTCCGCGACAATGCCAGCGCACCGGACCAGATGCGTACCGTTGTGCGCGCCCTGCTCACCAGCGACCACTTCTTCAGCGACACGATCCGCGGGTGCATGATCAAGAGCCCGGCCGACCTGGTGGTGGGTGCGCTGCGCCAACTCGGCATGCCCTTCCCCACACCTGCGCAGTTCGAAGCGCAATACAACGTCTGGGCGGGTGTCTATTATCTCATCTCCTATTGCGGTCAGGAACTCGTCAATCCGCCGAACGTCGCGGGCTGGCCCGCCTATTACCAATACCCTTTGTACGACAGCATCTGGATGGACACCGCCACTTACCCGGCGCGGAACTTCAGCATGCAGGGCATCCTGTACAACGGTTTCGTCACGGACGGCAGCTTATACCAGCCTGAGAGCCAGAACCTCACCTTCAAGATCGACCTGCTCGCCGTGGTGGCACAGTTCACCGATCCCTACGACCCCAACGTACTGGTCGCCGAAGCCGCCGAGCTCCTCTTCGCGATCCCCGTTTCGCAGGGTGTGCGCGACCAGCTGAAGACGAACTACCTGCTGCTCGGCCAGCAGAACGACTTCTACTGGAGCGACGCCTACGAGATCTACGTGCTCGACCCCAACACCACGGACATGACCGCGCAGCTCGTTCCGTTCATGCTGCTCACGTTGTTCCTGGACATGTGCGGTGCCGCTGAAACCCAAATGCACTGAACCACCCCATCATGGACAGAAGAAGATTCTTCCGCAGCACATCGGTGGCCACCCTGGGTGGGTTCGCCGTGCGTGGTTTCAGCAACCCGCTGCTCGCCGCCCTGCAGAACCGGGCCGCGGAGGACCGCGTGCTGGTGATCGTGCAACTCCTCGGTGGCAACGATGGCCTGAACACCGTGATCCCGCTGGACCAGTACAGCCTGCTCTCCACGTTCCGCCCGCAAGTCTTGATCCCCGAAACTGAAGTGCTCCCGCTGACCGGTTTGGGCGCCACAGGGCTGCACCCGTCGATGGGTGGCATGCACGAACTGTGGGAATCGGGCAAGCTCGCGATCGTACAAGGTGTGAGCTATCCCGAGCCGAACTTCTCGCACTTCCGCGCTACGGACATCTACGAGACCGGTGCGGATGCCAACGTGCTGCTGAGCTCGGGCTGGACCGGCCGCTACCTCAACTTCGAGTACCCTAACTACCCAGCCGGCTATCCGAACGACG
>JBDTNF010000249.1:0-35597 GCA_039933875.1 Flavobacteriales bacterium
GGCCTGCATCTTGGCTTCGGCATCCTTGCGCTCGGGCAGGGTCAGCATCAACTTCTGGCGGTCGATGTGTCCGAGCTTGACAGGCTTCTGGGCCTGGGCGTTGGCCGGAGCGAGGGAAACGAGGGCGAGGCCCAGTGCGATAACGAGAGTCTTCATGGAATTGATGTTCATCGGGGTTGTTTCGGGTCGGTGGCACCTCCGGCGCCATCCTTGGGTGGATCTGTGGTACCACCACCGTTCGGGTTCCCTTTCGGATCCTCCGGTGGTGGTTCGCCGAATTCCTCATCGCCGCCGCCAGTGCCTTCGCGTTTGGGGCGGATGCCGAGCTTGCGCAGCACGCTGTCGCTCTTGTCGTACTTCTCACTGGCGAAGAGCAGGTTGCTGCTCTGCCCGCCGATGTCGAACACGGCCACATAGCTCGTGCCCGCCACTTCCTTCACCGCCGTGTACACGCGGTCCTGGATCGGCTGGATCAGTTCCACGCGCTTCTTGAAGAGGTCGCCGTTGGGGCCGAAGCGTTTCTTCTGCAGGTCGCGTGCCTCGATCTCGCGGCGGTCGATCTCCTCCATGCGCGAGCGCTTCATCTCCTCGGTGAGCAGGATCGCCTCCGCGTTGTAGGCATCGCGCATGCGCTTGATCTGCTGGTGCCGCTCGTCGATCTCATCCTGCCACTGGCCCGAGAGCCGGTCCAGTTCCTTCTGGGCACTCTCGTATTCCGGCATCTGCTCCAGGATGTACTTCGTGTTCACGAACGCGATGCGTTGCGCATCGGCGGACGTTGCCATCGTCAGCAGCGTGAGCAGGGCGAAGGCGTAGGGGATCGTGCGGTTCATGCGGAAGCTGTCGAAAGTAATTGATCCCGTTCAGAGCTCGCCAAGATCTATGCCGATCGTGAAGTGGAACTGACTCTTGGCCATGAAGGGGGAGGTGGGTACATCGTCCAGTCGCCAGCCGTAGTCGAGACCCATGGGCCCGAACATGGGCAGGAACAACCGCAGGCCCACCCCGGCGGAGCGGTAGAGCTTGAACGGATCATAGCGGTCCCAATTGCGCCAGGTGTTGCCCGCCTGCAGGAAACCGAGCGCATAAATGGTCGCCTGTGGATTGAGCGAGACCGGGAAACGGAGTTCGGCGGTGTACTTCGAGATGATGAAATTACCGGTGGGCGGCGAGAGGGAGAAGTCGTCATAGCCACGCAGGCCCACGATCTCGCGACCATCCAGCTGGAAGCCGGTGAGGGCCGCGCCACCCAGGTAGAAACGCTCGAACGGCGAATCGCCGATGGCATCGTTGTAATGGCCGAGGAAGCCCCAACCAGAGCGCAACATCAAGACCAGGTTGTGGCCACTCTTGCTGTTGGTGAGCTTGTTGAACCACTGCATGGTGAACTTCCACTTGTGGAACTCCACCCATTTGTACAGTTCCTCCGGCGGCAGCGATTCCCAATCCTTGGCCGGTTGCAGCAGGGAGTAGGGCGGCGTGGCCTTCAGCGTGAGGCTGATGTCAGAGCCGGAGCGCGCGAAGAACGGCTGGTCCACCGAGTTGCGTGAGAACTGCACCTGGTAGCTGAGCACGTTGCTCTTGCCATTGGTGTAGGCGAAGATCACCTGGCCCGAGCTGTAGTTGCGCAGGTCGTACAACTGGTACGCGACGGTCTGCCGCAGGATGAAATAGTCATCGGGCCATGCGAGGCGCTTGCCCAGCCCGACCGAAGCACCGGTGATGATCAGCGACTGGCGCAGCGGGCTCTCACGGTTATAGCCATTGGTCTGGATCGACGTGTAGAGCGAGAAGCTGAGCGCGTTCGCCTTGCGGCCACCGAGCCAGGGCTCCACGAAGCTGAGGCTGTAGCTCTGGAAGTAGCGGCCGTTGGTCTGCGCGCGGATGCTCAGCGTCTGTCCATCGCCCGAGGGCAACGGTTGCCATGCGCTCTTGTTGCGGATGTTGCGCAGGGAGAAGTTGGTGAACGAGAGGCCCACGGAAAGCACCAGGCGTCCTGCTCCCCAGCCGCCGCTCAGCTCCAATCGGTCGCTCGGTTTCTCCTCCACGGTGTACTCCAGGTCCACGGTGCCGGTGCGCGGGTCCTGGATCGGGTTCACACCGAGCTTTTCGGGATCGAAGTAGCCGAGCTGCGACAGTTCGCGCTGGGTGCGGATCACCGCGCTGCGATCGAACAGCTGGCCGGGCTTGGTGCGGATCTCACGCCGTATCACGTGCTCGTTGGTCTTGCTGTTGCCCTTGATGATCACATTGCGGATGCGGTACTGCTTGCCTTCGCGGATGCGGATCTCCAGGTCGATGCTGTCGCCCTCGGTCACCATCTCCACCGGATCGGGGTAGAAGGCGAGGTAGCCATCGTCCATGTAGAGCGAACTGATGTCGCGGCCGTTCGCGTTCATGTACAGGCGGCCGTCCAGCGTTTTTTTGCTGTACACATCGCCCGGCTGGATGTTGAGGATGGCTTCGAGCTCGGCGGTGGTGTGTTTGGTGTTGCCGCTGAAGGTGATGTGGCGGAAATGGAAGAGCTGGCCCTCGTCCACGGTCACCTCCACGCGCACCTTGCTCTCGCTCACGAAGTACATCGTGTCGTGCGTGATGCTCGCGTTGCGGTAGCCGGCGTTGTTGTAAACGTCCAGCACGGCGTTGCGGTCCTTCTTGAACTCCTCCGCGAGGAATTTGCTGCTGCCGAAGATGTTATACCAGCGCTTCTGGCGGGTCTTCTTCATGGCGCGGCGCAGGCGATCGCCGCTCACGGCCTGGTTCCCGATGAACACCACGTCCTTGATCCGCACGCGCGGGCCGCGCTCCACGTTGAGGTAAAGGATCACACCGTTCTCCATGGCGCTGCGCACGGTGTCGGTCTCCTGCTTGATCACCACATCGGCCTTGAGGTAGCCCTTGGCCATGTAGAAATCACGGATCGCCCGCCGTGTGTTGGCGAGAATGGCATCGTTCACCTGCTGGCCGCGCGTCAGTTCGATCTCGTCCTGCAGCTTGTCCGCGTCGCCCTTGCTCACGTTGTTGAACTTGAAGCGCGAGAGCCGGGGCTTCTCCTGGACCACGATGTTGAGGAAGATGGTGTGGCCGCGGACCTCGGCGGCGTCGATGCGCACATCGCTGAAGAGCTTCTGGTCCCACAGGTTGCGGATGGCCTTGGAAATGCGCTCGCCGGGGATCTCGATGGTCTCGCCCACGCGCAGGCCGGCGAAGAGCTGCACCGCGTTCGGGTCCACGGTCTTCGTGCCGCTCACGGTGATGCCGCCGATCTCGTACTTCTCCGGGATGGCGTAATCCATCGTCGGGGTCTGCGTCTGGGCCAGCGCTGGCGCGAAGCCAGCCGCAACGAGCGCAAGGAGGAGGAGGAAGCGCATATCAGCCCGGGGTGACCTGTTCACTGATGAGGCCGAACCGGCGCTCGCGGTTCTGGAAATCGAGCACGGCCTGGAACAGGTGTTCCTTGCGGAAGTCGGGCCAGAGCACCGGCGTGAACCAGAGCTCGGCGTAGGCGATCTGCCACAACAGGAAGTTGCTGATGCGCTGTTCGCCGCTGGTGCGGATGAGCAACTCCGGATCGGGGATGCCGCGCGTGCTGAGGTGGTCGGCCACCAACTGCTCGTCGATCGTGGTGGGGTCCAGGTCGCCCGCCTTCGCAGCCGTGGCCAGGGCACGGGCCATGTTCGTCAACTCCCACCGCGCGCTATAGCTCAGCGCCAAAGTGAGCGTGATGCGCGTGTTGCCCGCTGTTCGCGCGATGCCCTCCTTCAACGTCTTCCGGCATTCCGCAGGCAGGCTGTCCAGATCGCCGATCGCGTTCAGGCGCACCTCGTTCTCGTGCAGTTCGTTCAGCTCGTTCACCACGGTCTTCACCAGCAGGTCCATCAGCGCATCCACCTCCGCTTGCGGGCGGTTCCAGTTCTCGGTGCTGAAGGCGTAGAGGGTGAGGTACTTCACCCCGATGTCCGTGGCGGCGGTGAGCGCCTCGCGCACGGAGCGCACCCCGTTGGCATGCCCGACGATGCGGTGCTCGCCATGCTGTTTCGCCCAACGGCCGTTGCCGTCCATGATGATGGCCACGTGCGCGGGCACGCGTTCCGCATCGATGTGCGACCGCAGGTCTTCCGTGGGTTTCGAGGGCTTTTCCAAAAGGAGCGCAAAGGTGACCAAAAAGGGCCGGTTCAGTGCTTGCGCTTCATCCAGTTGTACTGCTCGTCGCAGTCGGAGAAGCGGCTGATGATGTAGGTGATGGAAAGCCCGGTGTACTGGTACCAGTCGGTCGTGTTCACGTCGCCCCTTGCCTGGCCCGCACTGGTGGGGCCGTTCACCACGTCGCTCAACCCGCTGGGGTCGGCCAGCTGTGCCGCCAGTGGCCCGTTCTCGAAGGCGAGCAGGTCGTTGTCCACGTAAGTGCCATGCACATCGTCGATGTAGTCGGTCCAGGTGCGGCGCAGGCCCCATTCGAACTGGAAGTCGACACGGCCCGCGTTGATCTTGATCCCCGCCCCGAAAGGGATGCACATCTGGTCCACCGCGTAGGTCTTGCCCCCCACGCTGGTGCCCTGGCCTTCGGTGCCCAAGGGAGCCAGTTCGTACCAGGTATCGTCGTAATGGGCCTTGGGGTTGGCGTGGAAGTAGCCCAGTCCGCCGAATACGAAAGGCGTCCACTTGCGGCCTTCCTTCCCGCGCAGCCGGTACTTGAAGAAGTTGATCTCCAGCAGCAGCGAGATCTCGGTCAGCTTCGAGCGGAAATGCAGGTTGCGGACCAGCTGCAGCGTATCCTCCGAATCGCTGTCGTAGGCCTGCAGGGTGCCGTAGAGGCCTTGCAGCCGCATGGCGTAGCGGTCGTTGAAGTTGTGGCGGAACACGATGCCCCCGGCCAATTTGGTGTCGCGCGGGTAGTGGTGGGTGTTCAAGTCCCCGATGTAGTAGCTGGCGCCGATGGTGCCGCCGACCTCATTGACCTGCGCGCGCAGGCTGGGCCACAACAACAGGCTCAAGAGGAACAACAGCAGGCGTTGCATCGGCTTCGTAACGCGGTGGCCTTGGGCATGGTATGCCGTTGGTGCGCGGGGCCGAAGTTATCGATCGGCCGCAAGGGACAAGAAGGCGCTGGGTCTGTGGACGTTAAGGATCGTGAAAACCGAAGGGGAGCTAATGGGAGTGGACGGACCTTGATCGTCGGTCAGAGCTTCATGAATCTACCAATTGCCACAGGCACAGCGTGCGCATCCAACACCTGCACCACATAGCTGCCACTGGGCAACGGCGCGATGTTCAGTCCAGTTGGCCGTGCGCTTACTTGTAGTACGCGGCGGCCCAGCAGATCAAGCAACGCAATAGTCGTGGCGGTGGGCGGGAGGCCCTGTAAAGTGATGAGCGAAGTGGCTGGGTTGGGGAACGCGACCAAAGCTGGTGAAGCGGCGCCATCCAAGATCGCTTGGGGTATCCCGCACTCATAGGTGTAGCTGCCACCGATCCATCGGACGAAGCTGGACATGGAATCTGCTCCGGCCGTGAAGAAACTGCCACCTATGTACAAGCTGTCGCGAAAGTCCTGAATGGCGAGCAGATTGCCACCCCAGTACTCTGGCGGGTTCAGTGTACACCAACGTCCATCATGCCATTTGGCGATGCGATCACCCTCAACTCCGCCAATGCGGTTAAAAAGACCGACGGCAAAGAGCGTATCACCCCACCAATGGAAATCGCCAATGGCTCCGTTATCACTGCCGCATGTGCCCCCCGCAAGATCATCCCAAACCTGGCCGTCCCATGCCACTATCCCATTGCCGGGATCAGCATCGTTGCCAAGCGGTGGACATTGCGCGAACGCCCCTCCGATATAGAGCCTGTCCCCATGGACTTCCATGTGATTGATCCGACTGAAGGCACTGACGAAGCCGCCACCCACCTCGACCCATTCAGCACCGTTCCACTTGGCCAGATCATCTACTAGGGGCAGGTTGCCGCCTACATAGATCTCACCTTGGAATTCGATAACATCTTGGATCAAATTCGGTCCACCCCCAATGTAGAACGGTGGAAGGTCATTCACTGAGTGCCATTGCGTGCCGTCCCATCGAGCTAAACCGTTGGCGGACACAGTATCGGCAAAGCTGAACCACCCGGCTGCATACAAACCGTCATCAAATACGCGCAGAGTGTGCACCGGTCCATCCATGCCATCGCCCAATGGGTGCCAATCGGTTCCATCCCAACGCATGATGTAGTTGTACTCCACCCCTTCGCGGACAAAGGAGAATTCGCCACTCATGTATATGTCACCTCCCCAACGAACGATTGAACGGGAAGGCGGAACTCCGAGTATTGACAATGGGGTGCTACAATCCCAGGCAATGCCGCAACCAATAGACTCAAAGCCCGAGGGTGTCCACTGCAGAATTCCGGGACTAACTGATTGATCGTTGGCTTGTGCGAACCAACCTCCAAGTAGAAGTACGTCCGCGGCATTGTCGTGCGTGAGTGTTGAGATCCCCATCATCCCAACTCCACCCCCTATCTCTTCGAAGAGTGGTTGACCAACTGTGGGTTCGCCCCACGCCCCAACCATGACGGCCATGAGCAGCGGCTTCCGCATGGTCGTCAGTGTTTGATGGATTTGATCATACTGACGCAACGCTGTCAAATCATCCCTCCACCGGCCAGGTCGACCGCACATCCAGGCCCCAGTTCAGTTTCGCGCGCAGGGTACTTAGGAAGTCGTTGCCTTCGAGTTGCACCATCTTCACGGTGAACGGTGCGCGGCGCAACGTCACTGAGCTCTGGCCGCCGATGGAGGCGCTGCGCGCATCGAGGTTCAGCAGGCACATGTCCGCCCGGGCGTCGAGTTGCAGGCGGATGGTGAAGTGGTCGGGTATCACAAAAGGACGCACGTTGAGGTTATGCGGCGAAATGGGGTTGATCACCAGCGCATCGGCGGTAGGGTAGAGCACGGGCCCGCCGCAACTGAGCGAATAGGCTGTTGAACCGGTGGGCGTGGCGATGATGAGGCCATCGGCCCAATAAGTGTTGAGGTAATCGGCCCCCAGGTGTACATGCACGGCGATCATGTTCGAGCTGTCGCGCTTGTGGATGCTCACCTCGTTGAGGGCGAAGTTGCGGTCGCCGAGCACCTCGGCATGGTCCGTCACTTCGATCAGCGAACGGTCCTGCAAGGCGTAGCGGCCTTCTTTCAGCGCGAGCAACGCCTCGTCGAGTTCTTCGAGGCGCACATTGGCGAGGAAGCCCAGCCGGCCAAGGTTGATGCCCAGCACCGGTATGCGGCTGCGACCCACAAGGGCCACGGTATCGAGCAGCGTCCCATCGCCCCCCAAACCGATGCACAGGTCCAACTCCTGTGCACCGAGGTCGCCTTCGATCAGCAATGGATAGTCCGCCAACTCGCCGCAGGAGGCCAGCCACTTGGCCAGGGTGGTTGTCAAAAGCGGAGCCAGGCCGTGATGCCGCATCCGTTGCAGCACATGGGTCACCACCGGTGCGGTGCCGCGTTCCATTTCGCGGCCATTGACGCCTACACGCATTCGTTCAGAAGGGTTGAGTGAAATGTAGGAAGAAACCGTGCTCGCCCAGGGCGTTGAAGGTGTACTCGCCACGGACCACCTGATCATAGCTGGTCACCAGGTCAAGTCCCACGCCGGTCCCGCTCATCCATTGGTTGGCCAGGAAGTTCTGTTCCGCATAGCGGCTGTCCCACACACGCCCCGCGTCCACGAAGAGGTCCAGGTACAATGCGAAGTAGAAGGTGCGGAAGGCTTCCAGCGGCATCCCTTCCAGGCGGTAGGTATGCGGCTTGATCAATTGCAGGATGACGTTGCTTTTGCCCAATGCGAAGTGCTCGCCATCGATGATGTAGTACTCGTAGCCGCGCACGCTGTGGGTGTAACCGAGACCTTCCTGCACATAGTAGGATGGTGTGCCGAACGTACCCTTGCCGCGCAGCGACACCTGCAGCGTCACCTTCTCGCTCACCTTCCACCATTCCTTCACCGTGCCATATAGCGTGGTGACGTCCGGTTCGTTCTCCCCCAACACACCCAGACCCAGCCGATCAATGCGCACTTCGGCGTAGTGGCCAGCGCGCGGATAGATGCGAACGTCACGTTGGTCCCAGATCAGCGCGTAGCCCAGGCTCAGGAAACGCGAAGTGGTGGCCCGGCCGTCGAAATAGTCCAGCGCGACGTTCGTGATCGTGTCCTGCACTTCGGCCTGCGTGTAGCCCAGTCGCCAGAAATGCCGCACGTCGTGGGTGCGACGCAGGCTCAGTTCCGCATCGGCCTTCCATTCGTCGCGGTTGCTGCCATCGGGGTTTTTGATCAGGACACGCTTGTCATCGACGGTGGCGGCGGTGATCTCCGCCTGCTGGAAGAAGCTGCCACCGATGCTCAGTCCCAGCCGCTGCTTGCGATCGATGTAGGGCACCTTGTAACGCAACGCGAACTGGCGTGTGTACCCGAACTGTGCCTTCACATAGACCGTCTCGTTCTGCCCGCGGAAATTGTACTTGAAGAGGTAGAGCCCGTAGTTCACGCGGCTGAAGTCCTTGGTGAGCCACCAGGTGTTGAAGTTGGGATCGGCCAGGTCGAAGATCACGGCAGGCCAGAGGTACCAGCGTTCGTTCACGGTCACCTCCACCATGGCGGCGCCGGGGCTGAGGTACAGGGGTTGCACGGACACCGTGTTGAAGAGCGCGGTGTTCATCAGGTTCTGCCGGCTGCGCTCGAGTTTGTCGTAGAGCGTCGTCGTGCCGAGCGAATCGCCCTCGTGCACAAGCAGTTCGCGCAGGATGATGCGATCGCGTGTCTTCGCGTTGCCGGTGATGGTGATGCCCATGATGCGCACCGGCGGACCTGATGTGGTGGTGGTGTCCTGGGCGCGGAGTTGCACGCAGCCGATCAGGAAGAGAAGTGGAAGAAGGCGGCGCTGGAAGGAAGGCGATGTCGGGGACATGCCGGTCGCGTACCCTGGGTTCACGGGTTGATGAACCGCATCAGCTCCTCGTAGCGGCCGCGCAGGTCATCGTGCAGGCGGGAACCCTGGTAGGTGGACTTGACGAAGTATTCGTAGCGCTCGAAGCTGCGCAGGATATCACTGATGTCCTCCCTGTTGATCTTCAGCGTGACCTCGATGCGGGTGCTGCCGGGCAGGGTATGACTGTAGACGCTGAGCACCTTGCCGTCGTTCCCCTCCACCAGGCGCGCGATCTCGTGCAGGCTGTAATCCACCTGGTTCATCTCCAGCACCACGATGCTGCCGATCTCGTGGATATTGGTCACTTCCGCCAGCCGCTTCAACGCCTCGTGTTCGGTGATCGCACCGAGGTAGCGGCCCATCTCGTCGAGCACCGGCACCACGGTGAGGCCGCGCTCGCTGAAGAGCTTCATCACTTCGTAGATGTGCTGGCCTCCACGTGCGAAGGGCACCTCCACCTGTTCCATGACCGCGCTGATCGGCGCGCGCGGATCGCTGCGGTCCACCAGGTCCTGGTCCTTCACGATCCCCACCAGCCGCTGTTCGTTCACCACGGGAAGGTGGCCCACCTTGAACTCCTCCATCCAGTCCAACGCGCGGCCCACGTCGTCCTGCGGGCGCAGCGGCGGTATGTCCGGTGTGATGAGGTCGATGGCGTGCATCGCTGGAGTCCTTGGGCTGCGGGCGGCGCCTACTTTTGTGCGCCCCTCTTGTGGCGGACAAAGTAACGGATCAAGGTGTGACGCGTCTCAGTGTCAATATCAACAAGCTCGCCACCCTGCGCAACGCGCGGGGTGGTAACAACCCCGACGTGGTGCGCTGGGCGCTGGACATCGAACGTTTCGGTGCGCAGGGGATCACCGTTCATCCGCGACCCGATGAACGGCACATCCGTCGGGCGGATGTGCTGGCGTTGAGACCGTTGCTCCACAGCAAGTTCAACATCGAGGGCTATCCTTCAGAGGATTTCATACAGTTCGTTCTGGAAATGAAACCCGAGCAGGTGACCCTGGTGCCCGACCCTCCCGGTGTGCTTACAAGCAATGCGGGTTGGGACACAAAAACGCACAAAGCCTTTTTAAAGAAGGTTATCGCGCGATTCCCTTCCTACACGCACACGTCGCTGTTCCTCGGGACCGATCCGGAACTGATCGCGCATGCTTACGATACTGGCACCGAGCTTATCGAGCTCTACACCGAGCCCTATGCCGATGAGTATCCAACCCACAGGGAAGCTGCAGTGGCACCCTACGTTCAAGCAGCGGCGCGTGCACGGGAGTTCGGCTTGAAATTGAACGCGGGCCATGATCTGGACCTGAACAACCTGCGCTGGCTGAAGCAACACATTCCCGACCTGAAAGAGGTGTCCATCGGCCACGCGCTGATCTGCGACGCGCTGCGTTTCGGCTTGGAGAACACCGTGCAGCTCTACCTGCGCGAATTGCGATGAGCACCGTTGAACTGTACTACCGTCGCCTTGGTCCGCAGGGGGCCACGCCGATCGTGATCCTGCACGGCCTGTTCGGTTCGTCGGACAACCTGGGCAGCGTCGCGAAGGAACTGGCGGAGCCTTCCGAAGCGGGGACCCCAGCCTTCGATGTCTACCTCGTTGACCTGCGCGATCATGGTCGTTCGCCGCATACGCAGCGGACGTCGTACCCGTTGATGGCGGAGGATGTGCACGCACTCATCATCAAACTCGGGTTGAAGGGCGTGGTACTGGTCGGTCATTCCATGGGCGGCAAAGCGGCGATGTCCATCGCACAGCGCTGGCCTGAACTGTTGAAACACCTCGTCGTGATCGACATCAGCCCGCGTGAACACGAGAACAACCAGGCGCATATCGTCGAGGCATTGCGCACAGCCGACCTCTCGCCGGGGCGCACCCGCAAGGAGGTGGAAGCGCATCTGGCAGGGCATGTGAAGGAACCGGGCGTGGTGCAGTTCCTCCTGAAGAACCTCTATTGGAAGACAGAGGACCAGCTGGCCTGGCGCATGAACATCGCGTTGCTCGAACGCGATCTCACGGCGATCCTCGCCTCCATCGGGCCGGGGACGGTGCGTGTACCCACGACGTTCATCCGCGGTGGCCAGAGCGATTACATCGTGCGGGAGGATCTCCCCGCGATCAAGGAGCAATTCCCGAACAGCCGGGTGGAGACCGTGTCCTTCGCCGGCCACTGGGTGCACGCGCAAGCACCTGATGAAGTGGTGGCACTGATCCGTGCTGTAGCATGAGGAACATGCGTTCCATACTCCTGCTGTCCGTCACCTTTTTCGTGTGCAAGGTGAACGCGCAGTCCGATACGGTCTGGGTGCTTTACCACGGCGGCATGGACCTGCGCGATGGGTTGTACATGGACTTCCAGGCGTTCCGGACGAACACACCGTCGGTGCCCATCGAACGGTTGCGCGAAAAGCAGGGTCTGCCCGTGAATGATATCCGCTCCGTGTTGAGCAACCTCTACTGGCAACCGGACAGCGGTGAGCGACAGACCTTGAACACGACGAAGTTGTGGGGCTTCTGCCAGAACGATGTGATCTATGTGGCCGCAGGAGATGGGTTCTTCCGGATCGGCCTGATGGGCAGTCTGGCGCACCTGGTCTTCGAGAAGAGTTACCGGGACTGGGACCCGTACATGGACCCGTACGGCGGCGGCGTGACACGCACCGCGATGACCCAGCAACTGGTCGACATGGAGACCGGCGCGTTCCTGCCCTTCAATGCATCGGGCATGGACCAGGCCTTCCAGCATGACGCGGTATTGCTGGAGGAATTCCGGGCATTCCCGAAGAAGCAGCGCAACAGCGACGAGGCCTTGTTCCGCTTTTTGCGGATCTACAACGAGCGGCACCCACTCTTGTTCCCTGAGATCAGCGGGCGATGATGAAGTGCGCGCATGTGGTCCGCGCATCCGTGCGCAGCACGAGCGTATAACTTCCTTCCGCGAGGGCAGAGGTGTCCAGTTGCCTTTTCGTTGAGCTGCGCTCCGCGATCACCGTGCGACCGGCAGCGTCGAGCACCATCAGCGTCGTGGGTTCTCCACTTGCCACGTTCATCAGCAGGTGCAACACATCGTTCACCGGGTTGGGCGCGACGATCAATGTTCCCGGATCGTTCGTCAGTTCACGTGCTCCCACGGCGAGGCCCCAGCGGGCGTTCCATTCCTGGTAGTAGAGGTTCGCCACCTCCGCGTTGTGGATGATCAGGATGTTCTCGTCGTTGATCGTCTCGGCCGTGTAGCTCCAGTTGTGCGATCCGGTGATCACGAGCGGGTCACCACCGGGCACATCGCGGTCGACGATCGCGTATTTGTGGTGCAGCAAGCCGTCGACGTCGCCATCGGTATGCACGTCGATGTTGCCGTCCACCAGGTATTGCATCAGCCAGGCGTCCAGCTGGTCGGTATCCAGCACGCCACGCACGGGGCGGCCCTGGGCTTGTTCATCGATCAACGCATCGGCGAGCAAGCTGGAGGTGAAGGCGAAGAGCGCGAACTCGATGTGCTCGTCCGCGGTGTGGATAGCGTGCGCGATGCGTGCGGTGGTGCCGTCGCTCGGCGAGAACGAACTCTCGATGAGCGAGCCGTTCACGTTGAAGAGGTGTGGCGTATTGTCCGTCTTGTCAGCGCCGAAACGGCTGTTGCCCACGTTCGGCGTTGCCCCGCTGGAGCCCCACATCTCGTTGAACTCTTCGCGGTACGCCCGCGTGAGGGCCTGGTCGCGGACGATCACCAGGTTGTTGGCATCCTCGAAGAAGCCTTGGTTGGTGCTGTTCGTGGAACCGGTGATCAGGTGAGCGGCATCCGGGACATCGGCATCGATCGCCAGGAATTTGTCGTGCATGCCACTACCGAGCCCATCGGTGCGGTAGAGCCGTGGTATCGCTGCGATCAAATTGGCCAGGGCCGTATTGGAGTTGCTGCCTTCGGCGATCACCCGCACCTGCACACCGCGATCGTACGCATCGTTCAACGCGGTCACGATGCTGTTGGTGGTCGTGTTGTACACGGCGTAAGCGATGGTGCTCTGCGCGCGATCGATGTAAGCGCTCAACGTATCATCGATGGCCCCGCCGAGGTCGATGGCCAGTGCACCGGTCGCCACACTGTTGTCCACCGTTTGGTTGAAGTAGACCGTGATCGAACCCGGCACGGAGGAGGCAGTGGAGTACAGCCCGATGGTGCTGCGCGCGGTATCCGTGCCGAGCACGCTCCAACATTGGGCATAGTAGAACGTCGCGGGTTGCAAGCCGGTGAGCGGAACGCTGTGGGCAAGGGTGTTACCTGCTACTGCGGTTTGCGCACCGAGGGTGGGTGTGGTGCCGAAGCTCACGTGCGAATCGCCGCCGAGGTTCGTGGGCCAATCCAGGGTGAAGCCGTCGGGAAGGATGTTGCTCTGTTGCACCGCACCGCTGAGGGAGATGGTGCTCGATGCGATCAGGTCGGCCGCGCCGCGTGGCAATAGTTGGTAGCCACCCACAGGCGGTTGATCCGTGGAGTACTGCGACGTGATGCCCACAATGTCCACGCTCCCCGCTGGAATGCCCGAACCGATCAGCGGATGGCCGGATTTCAGGTAGATGATCGCCGACTGGCCGTTGCTCGTGAAGTCCCAGGAACCACTGGTGAAGGTGCCGCCAGCATCCGCGAACACGCAGCCATTGATGCGCACCAGTTCGCTCTCCCGACTTTCATCCAGTTGCGACGCCGTGATCAGTTGCGCGGCAGGCAACGCATTGCCCGCACTGTTCACCGTGAACGCCGTTACCGGATCGATCTCCAGCAAGCCGTTGTAAAGCGTGAGCGTGCCGGTGACGGTCAGGTCCGATCCGCGCGCGGGGCTGAAGCCGATCACCGAGCCGGTGCCTGGATACACAGCAATGCCAGCCGTTCCGTCCTGCACGTAGCGCACCGATCCCAACTCGTTCCCACTGGTCACAATACCGTTCACGGTCACCGAGGTGCCCACCGCGAGGTCGCGCGCTTCAGCGATGGGGGTCTGCGCGAACGATGCGGTCGCTGGGAACAGGGACAGGGCGCACACAACCGGGAACGCACGACGGACGTGGAGCATGGGGCAAAGGAACGGCATCCGCTCGCCGCACGCAGGATGGCACGGGGTTGGCCATGCGCCACCCTGCTATTCACAAGGTGTTCATGCTATCACAACCCACTGGTCCGGTACCCATGAAAGGAGGGGCTATTTTGGCCGCCGTATTGCTCCGGGAACACATGCGATCGATCCGCCCACTCGCCTGCTTGTGCGCGCTGTTCATCAGTGCTTCGCTGCAGGCCCAAGAGCCCAGGAAGGAATATGTCTCCGCGCTCGTCGGATTCTACAACGTGGAGAACCTCTACGACACGATCGATTCGCCGAACACCGATGATTCCGAGTTCCTGCCGGATAGCCCGAAGCAATGGGGCTCCGAACGCTACTGGCGCAAGCTGGACAAAATGGGCGGCGTCATTGCTTCGATGGGCAAGGACCTCTATCCGCAGGGCCTCGCGGTGTTCGGCCTGGCCGAGATCGAGACGCGCGGCGTGGTGGAGGACCTTGTGCATACCAGCGCCCTGAAGGATCGCGGCTACCGCGTGGTGCAGGAGGAAGGCCCCGATCGTCGTGGCGTGGACTGTGCGCTTGTTTACGATCCGATGTTGTTCAAGGAGACCGGCCACAAGTCCTACCGCCTGCACATGGCCGACACGGCGTACCGCACGCGCGACCAATTGCTGGTGAGCGGTGTGCTCGATGGGGACACGGTACACTTCATCGTCGCACATTGGCCTTCACGACGCGGTGGCGAGAAGAGCTCGGAACCGAACCGCAAGGCCGCGGCGGAACTGGGCCGCCACATCATCGATTCGCTGCTCATGCGCAACGCGAACGCGCGCATCATATACATGGGCGACCTGAACGATGATCCCGTGAACGTGAGCATCACACGCTACCTGCGCGCTTCCGGCGACATGACCAAGGCCGTGATCGATCCCGCTAACGGCTCCACTGCAACGCTCTTCGATCCCATGGCGGAGCCCTTCGGGAAAGGCATGGGTACGCTTGCGTGGCACGACGCCTGGAACCTGTTCGACCAGATCATCGTCTCGCCGGCCCTGGTCAGCGGCGCGGGCGGGCATTACAAGTACTATGGCGTGCGCATCTTCGACGAGCCCTTCCTGAAACAGAAGGAGGGTCCCTTCGCAGGTCAACCCTCACGCACCTTCGTCGGCGATACCTACCAGGACGGCTACAGTGATCACTTCCCGGTGTTCCTGATCCTGGTGCGGGAGGCGAAGTGAGGAACCCTCGCCCAAGCTGAAGGGCGATCGAGGTTAGCTTCGTTCAATGGCCTCTGCTTCCTTTGGATCACGTCAGCCGATCGGAGATCGGCGCGCAGCTTCGTTCAACAAGCGCTACCGCGGAACCGCCACGAGTCGCAGACTCGCGGCAGCGGGATGATCTCCCGGCCTGCCGCGCACACGCGCATCGTGATGTCTGGAGCGGGTGCGGCAGGCATCTACGCATCGCTCACTCCCATGAACAGGCCCCGTACGCCCGTGCTCCGCACATACACGATCAGGAGCGCCACGATCACCACGCCCACCAGCCCACCCAACACATCGCCGGTGAAGATGCGCCCCACATCACCGAGGGCATTGGCCACGAAGATGCCTTGCACCAGCCACCATGCCCACCGCCGCGCTTTGAACCAGCCGTAGGCCGCGAAGGCCATCAGCACGCCGAGCGCCAGGAAGCCGATGCCCGACCACGGTGCGTAGCGCAAGAGCTGTTCGTACTCGCTGCGTTTGAAGTCCCAGATGCGGTCCACCACGGTTCCAGGGTGCAACAGGGTGGTGGTGGTGGTCACGAGGATGCCCGTGGACGCGATGAGGAACACGCCGAGGAGCGTTACGCCAAGAGGTTTTTTCCCACGCCGCATCTATGGTGCCTTACACGTTCAGGACGCGCTAAGCGGTAGGTGTTGAACTTCTCCGCTTACTCATTGCTTCCAAGGAAGTAGATGGGATGCAACGGCAGCAGGTTCTTCTGCTCATCCGGCAGTTTGGAATAATGCTGTTGCCATAGATCGACCAATCGTTCGAAGTCGATCAGTTCAATATGCTCGCGGGATTCCCGTGCTTCCTTACGCGCAGGTTTGGAAAAGCTCCCCGATGTGACGAATATGCCTACGTCCGTGTTGCGCTTGAGCGTCCCCGCTAACTTCTGGATTTGATCGGATGGGATCGCGCTATCAGGTCGGTGCTTCACTTGCACGATGATGCGGGGCAACTTGGTGCCCAAAGGGTCCGTGTATGCAATGATGTCTATGCCGCCGTCCGGTCCGCGTTCTGCGATCTCGGATATGTGGTAACCCATGGCCGTAAGCAATGCGGCCACTAAGTCCTGGAATTCGTAAGGATTTTTGGCAAGTACGTAGTCCCGAATGCCGTTAGAGGCTTCCTCCTCGTATTGGTCCAAGCGTGCCTTTTGCGCTTGCCCTGTATCACCTGCCACGACTGCTTCAAGATTTCCAATTTCTTCCTCCGAAATGGTCTGGTCCTTCTTGCGCCCTGCATCCCATGCCCGGTAACTCTTCGTCGCAGCTTCCAATAGTTTCTCCGGACCGAGGTTCATTGCCTTTGCGCCTTCATCGGTAAGGATCCATAGGCCTTTGTTCTTGCGCATGAACCCGGCCTTCATGCAGTCGATGGTATAGAAGTGCAGGATGCTTTTCCAGCGCGTGTAACCGGTCTTCTCATATCGATGCGATTCTTCCGCATCGAAAGGAACGGTGGCTTCGATGCGCGCCAACACATCCTTGCCGCGAAGTTCACCTCCTGCCTCTTTCAAGATCTTGAAGGTGGCATAGACCGTCTTCTCCGCTATCTGTAGTGATCTTGACTTTGCCATGTTCCTTATCGTGTTTCTTTCTCCATCCCCCGCACCACCTCCATCGTCCCCACACTCACTGTCGTCACCTGCTTCAGCAGGTCCATCATCTTCTCCATACAGACCTGCATTGCCAGGTCGTGGAAATGCGTCTTGAAGGCTTCGTAGTCTTTGGCTATGTGCGTGCTATCCTGCTGTCTCAGGTATTTCTCAAGTAACGAACGCCGAACGAGGGACATGCCGCGAAGATGTGGAGAAGGTTTGGTAGCACATGCGTTGGTGGATGTGTGAGGCGCCTTCGGCAACGCATGCGAAAGGGGCACCGCGTGGGTGCCCCTTCTACTTTCACCGGATGCCCCCTGATCGGGAGGGCATTCCTGTGTGCAAGGTAGCACACCGCGCCACTCACACCCAGATCGGTTCCCGTGCCTCGCACTCACGCGCGTTATGGGCCAGCACATCGTCCAGGCTGCCACGCTGTTCATGCGCCTTCCGTTGCCGTTGGCTGCTGTTGCCACGCGCGCAAATAGTGCGCAGGCAGGCCATCTGTTCATCATAGCCGTGCGCCTTGAAGAACGGAGCCATGTGCTCGAGCCGCTCAAGGATATCCGCCCGCAACGATCGCTGTTCCAGAGTGCGGTGATCGATGAGCTGGGCATCGAGGCCGTAGCGCAAGGCACGCCACTTGTTCTCGCGGGCTATCCAGCGCTTGGGGGGCCGGGCCGAGGTGCCGTTGAAGCGGTCCTGCTCCTCCTGGAACAAGTGCGCCTGCGCATGTGCGAAGGCCACGATGGCTCCCACTTCCGCGAGCGAGGCCGGTCCATCGCACATGCGCAGTTCCAGCGTGCCGAAACCGGGGCTGGGCCGTATGTCCCACCAGATGTCCTTCATGCTTTGGATGGACCCCGTGCGCAACAGGGCCGAATGGAGCTTTTGGAATTGGTACCAGTCATGCACGGGCGGTGGTATGCCCGCCGTGGGGTGCGCCTCATAGACGGTGGGGCGGCTTGCGACCAAGCCGGTATCCAAACCGTGCCAGAAGGGCGAACTGGCGGCCAGTGCGATGAGGTGGGGTACCACGTGCAGGAACTGGTTCATGAACCGGATGCACGCATCGCCGGAGATCATGCCGATGTGGATGTGCAGGCCGTACACGGCCATGCGCCGGATGAGCCACTGGTTCCTGTCGAGCAGTTCGTGGTAACGGGGCACCGGGCTCAGCACGCGATCGTTGTAGTTGGCCACCGGATTGGTGCCGGTGCCCGCGAAACGAAGACCGAGACCATGGGCCAGCGTGGTGAGCCGGCTGAAGGTGCGCCCGAGGTCGGTGCATGCCTCTTTCGCATCGCCGCACACGCCGGTGATGAGTTCGATGGTGCTCTGGTACATCTCTTTCGCCAGGCGCGGATCGGCCAGGCGCTCCAGCAGCAACGGTGCCTGTGGCGTGAGTCGCAGCGTTGCAGCGTCCAATACCTGGAGTTCCAACTCGACACCCAAGGTGAACGCTCGCGCATTGCCTTGGAAATGCAAGGGCTCGTGGTAGGTCATGCGGACAATGTACCCATCATCGTTCATTCTGCTTCCCGCTGGTGCGGTTGCGACGGACAATGCCGAACTTGACAGCGCCATGCGCCTGTTGAAGAGATCCATCCGCGCGATCATTCCACTCGTGATCGGGGGCCTGGCGGCCTGCGACCCCAAGCCTACACCACGGGGTGCCGGATCCGGCACAACTGCCACGCATGCCATGGTGGTCACAGCACACCCGCTGGCCACCAAGGTGGGCCTGGCGGTGTTGCGCGATGGAGGCAACGCGGTGGACGCCGCCATTGCCGTGCATTACGCATTGGCCGTTGTGCTGCCTTGGGCGGGCAATATCGGCGGCGGTGGTTTCATGGTGATGCGCTCCGCTGATGGCCGCGTGCGTTCGTTGGACTTCCGCGAGATAGCCCCGGCGGCGGCAACACGGGACATGTACCTGGATCGCGCGGGGCAGGTAGTGCCCGGCTTGAGCCTGCTCGGGCACAAAGCGGTGGGTGTACCAGGCACCGTTGCCGGCCTTCAAGCGGCACACGACAGCCTGGGCAACCTGCCCATGCGGCGCTTGATTCAGCCTGCCATCGATCTGGCCACGAACGGTTTCGCGCTCACGCAACGGGAGGCGGATGAATTGAACGAGGCGCTGCCGGGGTTGCGCACGCATTGCACACGCAGCAGCGCCTTCACCGCCCATGCGCTCTGGAACGCAGGTGACACACTGCGGCTCCCGGAACTTGCCGCCACACTGATCAGGCTGCGTGATGGTGGATCGGCGGAGTTCTATACCGGGACGACGGCCGACCTGATCATCGCTGAAATGCAACGCGGACACGGTTTGTTGAGCAAGGCGGATCTTGCCACCTACCGTCCCGTGTGGCGCGCGCCGGTACACGGACGCTATCGCGATCTGGACGTCTATAGCATGGGACCGCCGAGCAGTGGTGGTATCCTGTTGTTGCAGTTGCTCGCGGCCATGGAGCCCGTGGATGTGCGTTCAGCGGGCCGGGCGAGCGCACCCATCGTGCACCGCATGGTGGAAGCGGAACGAAGGGCCTATGCCGATCGCGCCGAACACCTGGGCGATCCAGACCACGTGCCTGTTCCCGTGAACGGCCTGCTGGACCATCGGTACATCCTTGAGCGCATGAAGGACTTCGATCCTGCACATGCGACACGGAGCAGCGCGGTGACCTCCGGAACGCCAGCGGAGCACGAGGAGACCACCCACTTCTCCATTGTCGATGCGCACGGCGATGCGGTGGCGTGTACCACCACGCTCAACGGTTCCTATGGTTCGCACGTGGTCGTGGGCGGCGCAGGCTTCGTGTTGAACAACGAGATGGACGACTTCAGCACCGCTCCAGGGATACCCAACGCGTATGGTCTCGTGGGTGGCGAGGCGAACGCCATCGCACCAGGCAGGCGCATGCTCTCATCCATGGCACCCACGATCGTGGTGCGCGGTGGCGAATTGTTCATGGTGTTGGGCACGCCCGGTGGTTCCACCATTCCCACGTCGGTATTCCAGGTTTTCCTGGACGTTGTCGATCATGGCATGGGCATACAGGAGGCGGTGAGCGCGCCGCGCTTCCACCATCAGTGGCTTCCCGATCTGCTCTTTATGGAAGCAGGTGCTTTCAGCGCCGGGGACAGCGCCGAACTGGCGCGGATGGGCCACCGCCTGCGATCGCGGGCGCCGATCGGGCGCGTGGACGCGATCCGCGTGCTGCCCGACGGTCGGTTGGAAGGTGGTGCCGACCCGCGTGGCGATGATAGCGCCGACGGCTATTGAAGCACATCGCCTGCGGATCCCTGGCGGAGGTGATGGCGGCATGCCGGGACCCCCGTCCTGTCACGTTCCCGTGTGGCCAGGGCGCTGGAGGGTCTGGAGGGCATCTCAGAATTGTTTTTGGAAAGCGAGCGAGGAGTATTTCGTGGTCAGACGAGGCGCGAGACCAGAGCATAGCCGGTGGCTATGTGAGGGTTGAGCAACGAAGTATGGCCGCGAAAGACCCACGCGCAGCCCGAAGGATAATTTTGAGATGCCCTCTAGCTTCCATGCACGGATCAACGCAACGCCGCGGGCGTGATCGGCTGGCGACCAAGTGGGCGAGGAGCCACCGCGGATCCGGTGATCGCGATCGCGGGGTGTTGTCGCAGTCCTGCCCCTTTGGAACGTCGGTCGCGGCGTTATCGCTCGTAGGCCACGCGGAAGTGCACGCCGGGGATCCCGGACGGCAGTTGTTCCACGGAGTCCTGTTGGATGAACACATGCCGACCATTCAGAGCGACGATGCGGACGGCCTCGGTATCCTGCTGCCAGTTCGCTGCCAGCCAGGCGCGACAAGCGCGCTCAAGACGCTGGCTCTCGTCCTTCGCCAACTCTTCGTGCGTTCCCGGTGCGGGATACAACTCCACTTCACCGATCACGAAACCCGAAGGTGTTACCACGGGGGTGGTGTTCTCGCGGAAAACGAGTACCGAACCGATGATGTTGCCGAGCGGGTCGCGAATGGGCGATGCGCTGTCGTTGATGGGCCGTTCAACGCCGTTGCGGGCGAGTAGCATGGTGCGGTCCGGCAGTGTCACTATCCGTTGTTCGCGCAGGGCGCGCAGCATCGGGTCGGGCACGGGATCACCCGATGCCTCGTGCACGATCCTGAACACCTCGGGGATGTAGCGGCCCGTGGCGTGGGGCAGTTCCCATCCGCTCAACTGCTCGGCGACCGCGTTCATGAAGGTGACGCGCCCTGCATTGTCGGCGGTGATCACTCCGTCGCCGATGCTGGCCAGTGTGCTCCAAGCCTCCTGCCTTGCCTTCAGAACTTCAGCTTCCTTGTGCTGCCGGGACAATGCTTCGTGCTTCCAGTTGGCCCTGACAGACCTCGCCCAACTGCCACCCACCACCAACAACACACCCAGGGAAACAAAGCGGAACGCGCTGAACATGTGCTCGCTGCCATCGACCATGAGCGAAAAGCGTGGCGTGGCGAAGAAGTACGCAGCGGCCATGAAGCCGATGAACAAGGCGGTGAGGCCGGGGCCGATCCCACCACGAATGGAGGCGACGATGACGGCGAAGTAGAACAGGTAGAACGGCAGATGATCGCCCAGCACGGGATCGAGAAGCATGCGCACAACGACTGCGGCTAACACGGCGGCGAGCGCCATGGCATATGCGGGAAGATGTGTTCGGATCAACAGCATGACGGTACAAATATCCGAAGTGGATCAGATGCTGGGTGCTCGTGTAAGTTTCCCGAAGTTCGGCCACTCCTTACTGGAGTTGAGGACGTGATCCGGCCAGGGGCCACATTCAACACCAAGTAGCATCGGGGAAATGCTGAACGCCCCGCACACCGGATGGCGAACGGGGCGTTCCTGCGAAGGGTTAACGGTCAGCGCTGCACAGCAATGAGCGTGCTCCGAACAGAGGAGCCATTGCGCAGGGTAAGCGTATAGACACCAGCTGGTATCGCGCTCACATCGATGGTGCTGCACTCGGGGGTGTTCAGGTTGCCAAGCACCATACGGCCGGTGGCATCGGTCAGCGTGTATTCCGTGCGGCCGCTTAAACCAGTGTTCAGCGTCACCGATGTGTTCGCCGGGTTCGGGAAAACGGAAACGCTACTGCCAGCCAACTCACCCATGCCGATGCCGACCTCGATATCCGGGAGTTGGCGGGGGTACAGCTTGTAGTCGGCCTGGTACTGGTCCAGGATGCCCGTGACCGAATAGTAGTTCCCAACCACCGGGGTGTAGAGGTACATCAGATCATCCACGATCACCTGCCCCTGCCAGCTCGCGGCCGACCATTCCCAGAACGGTGCGGTGGGCAGGGTAGTCGCCCCGATATCCAGCACCTTCACCAGCACGCCTTCCCACTGTTCAACGGTGACCGTACCCGGTGTGACAATAACCGGCACCGGTGCGGCAAAGGGGCCCACGTTCACGAATTCGGTCACGTTCCCGATCTCGGTTCTGTTGTTCACCTCCGAGACGACCCCCAGCAGCGTCACACTATCACCGAGCGCAACGGTGTTCGCACCATCGAGGACATGGATGCCTGTCCATGGACCGAGACCGTTCTGGATGAAGTAGCCGGTCGGGTCCACCCCCGTCACTAGGCCACCCGTGTTCACGGCCTGGTTGTTCAAAGGTGAACTGCCATCGGCCGCCATTGTGTACTGGATCTCCGGAATGCTCAACTGGGCATTCCCCGCCATGCCAACGAAAAGGGTAAAGCAGAGAGAGGTCGCTCGCATGGCACTGCGGCCGTCGGCCGTATCGAAAGGTACACATGGCAGGCAAGTCCGGATAACAGAACGCCCCGCGTTGGCCTGGCCAACGCGGGGCGTTCCATTCAGTTCTCCCGATCAGCGCTGCACCGCAATGCGTGTGCTCCGAACGGAGCTTCCATTGCGCAGGGTAAGCGCATAGACGCCAACTGGCAGCGCGCTCACATCGATGGTGTTGCGTTCGGCGGTCACATTGGCGCTGAGCACAGCACGCCCCGTGGCATCGGTGAAGGTGTACTGCGTGCGGCCGGTGACGCCGGGGATGTTCAGTGTCAGCAACGTGTTCGCCGGGTTGGGGAATACCGAGATACCGTTGTTCGCGAACTCACCCATGCCTGTATTGATGCCAAGGATGATGTTCACGTCGTCCACGACGATGCGATCCGGGCCGGTCGTATTGCGCACATAGAGGATGAACTCAGCCGCGTCGTTGGTATGGTCGCAGATAAGGGTGCTCGTTTGTTGCGTCCAGGTATCACCGTTCACAACGACATACGATGTGTTGGGCGAATAGCCGAAATTCTCGGAGCGGCCATCGAACAGGGATGCGCGGATATCGCCCTGGCCGCGTACCCAATAGGTGACATCGTATGCTTGTGCACTGTCCACATGGAGCGGCTGTGTGGTGAACCGCTTCGTGGCGCTCGGTGCGTTGATCACCCGCACCGCGTAGGTGCCAGCGTGAACATTCGTCGTCACCTGCTCAATGCTGTCCGAGGAGATGTTGCTTTTGACACCGAACCAATCGGTCGGCAACGTATCGTTCCAGTTCTCGAAACCGCTGGTGAATACCTGGGCGTTCGCGGCCGTGGCCAATGCGACGAGTGATAGAAGGAGTATGGTTGTTCTCATGGTTCAAGCGCCGGGGCGCGGTTGATGTCTGTTGCGTTGGTTACTTCACCCGGATGTCCTCCATCCGCTGTACGTTGATCTGGGGTTTGTCCTTATAGACTTCCACAGTGCCCTTCACCATCACTTCCTTGCCTTCGAAGCGCTCCTTCAACTTCTCGTGCTCGGCACCGGACACCTTGCCCGAAATGGTGACCGAGAAGGTATTTTCCGGATAGGCACCACCGAAGTCCATGTACAGGCGGTTGCTCCCATCGTCCTTGGTCACCGCCTTTACAGTGCTGGGCGTTCCGCAGAACACCACTTCTTTGCCCACCTGTGTGGTCACGGTTTTGATATCATCCGTGCACGTCACCGGGGTGGGTTCCTGGGCGAGCAGCGCGCTGCCAGCGCAGAGGAACAGGGATGCAAGGAGGATACGGAGGTTGAGCATGGGACAAACTTAGGGCGCTGGCCGCAGAACCTGAGGAACATCTTTTGCGCAGGCATCATAGCTTGCGCGTCATGCCATCCATCCGCTCCTTCCTTCTCCTCCTTCTCTGCGCCCCGCTCACTTCATTGGCTTGGGGCCCCACCGGCCACCGTGCGATCGGGGAGATCGCCGATCACCATCTCTCCAAGAAAGCACGCAAGGCGATCACTCGGATACTCGGCACCGAAAGCCTGGCCATCGCTTCCACCTGGATGGATGAGGTGCGCTCCGACGATGCCTACGACAACACGCACGACTGGCATTGGGTCACCATCCCGGACAGCCTGGCGTACGCGACCAGCCCGAAGAATGCGAAAGGCGACGTAGTGGAAGCCATCGGGCGCATGACCACCCTGCTGCGCAGCGATACCGTGCCGGTGGACCGCAAGCGCATCTACCTGCGCTTCCTTATCCACCTGGTGGGCGACCTGCACCAGCCCCTGCATGTGGGCCGTGGCGATGACAAGGGCGGAAACGACTTCCAGGTGCAGTGGTTCAAGAAGGGCACGAACCTGCACCGCGTGTGGGACAGCGAGATGATCGAGCAGGTGGGCCTGAGCTACACCGAGCTGGCCCTGAGCCTCGACCATATCGGTGAAGCACAGCGCACCGATTGGCAGCGCGGCACACCGGCGGATTGGGCGCAGGAAGCCGTCGCGTACCGCGCACAGGTCTATGCAGTCAAGAGCGGGGACGACATCGGTTACAATTACCTCTACAAGAACTGGCCCTTGGTGCAGCAACAGTTGGCCAAGGGTGGCATACGCCTAGCCACTGTATTGAACGAGGTGTTCCAATGAGCCATTCCACCATGCGCGGCCTTACGTTCTCCCTGATCGTGCTCGTTCTTCCGGCCGCACACGCGCAGGATACCCTGCGCGTAATGGCGTACAACCTGTTGCACTTCCCTGATCCCGTGCCGGAGGGGCGCGCGGATACGCTGGCCCACATCCTCTCGTGGCATCCCGTTGATATCCTGATCACCGAAGAGATGAGGACCGCCGAAGGTGCGCAGAGCGTGTTGGACGATGCGCTGAACGTGAACGGCACCGATCGCTTCAGCATGGCGGAATTCGTATCGCAGCAGAGCGATCCCGGGGAACCGGTCAAGATCGCACAGATGCTCTACTATGATCACAACAAGCTGGGCTTGCAGGAGCAGCACATCGTGCTCACCACTGTGCGCGACCTGAACGTGTACACGCTCTACCTGCACGATGCCGGTTCATTGCAAGGCGATACGACGTTCATCACGGTGGTCGGCGTGCATTTGAAATCGAGCACAGGCTACGAGGCCGAACGAGCTGCCGAAGCCGCGATATTGCTCGAACACCTGTCCACCTTGCCGCCGGGCCGCATGGTGATCATCGGCGGTGACATGAACCTGTACACGGGTGCGGAACCCGCATTCACCACCTTGTTGACCCCACAGGGATCGGTGCACATGCAAGACCCGCTGAACCTCGGTGGCCTGGCATGGAGCGGGGCGACAAACTCCTGGGTGCACACCCAGAGCACACGGATAAACACGATCTACAGCGATGGCTCCGGCGGAGGCATGGACGACCGCTTCGATATCCTGCTGTTGAGCAACGGGCTGATGGATGGCACCGGGCCGATGCACCTGGTACCTGGCAGCTACAAGCCGCTCGGCAACAGTGGCACGTGCTACAACCAGAGCATCACGGCATGCGACGCGACGCAAACGCCGTTCAGCATCCTGCGCTCCCTCTACTTCATGAGCGACCATCTGCCCATCACCCTGAGCCTTGCGCCCGGTTCCGGAGTGGGCGTACCAGCTATCGCCCCGCTGCCGGCACTTGCCATCACGTTACGCGAGCGCATGCTTTGGCTCGCGGGCGGCCGCGGCGAGGCGAACCTGCAAGTGAATGATGTCAGCGGCCGTTCGCTGCTTGTACAAGGGATCACCTTGGCCAATGAAGGAACGGGCGTAGCCCTACCCAGCGGCGTTCACGGGCTGGTGGTCGCCACGGTTCGGGATGGAAAGGGTGTCACCGTGGCCCGACTGGTCGTGCCCGAGTGATCGGGAACAGCCGCCAACGAAAAAGGACGGGCAGCGCCCGTCCTTTTTCGTTTCAATGGTCCCCCTAGCTACTTCGCCTTCACGAACGCCGCTTGCTGGCGTGCGCCGTGGCTCTCCAGCGTGAGCATATAGAAGCCCTCAGGCAGGAAGCTCGTGTCGATGTTGTCGCTGTTCGCACCGGGGGCAGCGCTCGAGCGCTGGGTGAACACCACGCGGCCAGTTGCGTCCAGCACGGTGGTGGTCGTCACGCCCCCTTCAGCAAGGGCGTAGCGGATGTGCAGTTGGTCGTTCGCGGGAACAGGATAGACCGAGAGCGCCGAGATGATGCCGGCGTTCTCCGCGATGCCGACGGTCCCGCGCGCGTGCCACTCCTGCCAGAAAAGGTTCGCGATGGTATCGTTGTGGATGAAGAGCGTGTTCTCATCATTGTCCGAGTCGGCGGATGAACTCCAGTTGTGCGAACCGGTGATCACCAGCGGATCGAATTGGGGGAAGCCCTCGTCGATGATGCCGTACTTGTGGTGCAGCAGTCCGGGAATGTTCGCGTAGGAGTACATCTCCAGGCCGTTGGTCACCAGCAGGTCGTAGTCCGAACCCGTTCCGTTCACCTGCTCCACGAGCCCTGCGGCGCTCACGCCGAAGGTGTTGTTCGCGGCGATCAGCGCATTGGAGATGTTGTTGTCCGTGATCACCAGCAGGGCGAAGTGGATGGTGCGATCGGTGTGGCTGATGGCCTCCACGATGTGCGAGTTGGTATGGTCGCTGGGGGAGAAGTAGGACTCGATACGGTCGCCACCGATGATGAACTCGTGCGGGGTATTGTCCGTCTTGTCCGGTCCGAACCGGCTGTTGGCCACGTTGGGCTGTGGGCCGTTGCCGCCCCACATTTCCTCGAACTCCAGGCGGTACGCGCGGGCCAGGGACTGGTCCTGGATGAACACCAGGTTGTTCTGGTCATCGAAGAGGTTGTCGGTGGTCCAGTTCAGGGAGCCGCTCATCACCCAGGCATTGTCCACATCATCCGCGTCGATGATCATGAACTTGTTGTGCATGCCGCTGCCGGTGCTGTTCATGCGCTCCAATACGGGCACACTGGCATCCAGGCTGGAGAGGCCGGTGTTGGTGTTGCCGCCCTCGGTGATGTAGCGCACCTGCACGCCATTGGCCACCGCGGTGTTCAAGGCGGTCACGATCACCGCATCTGATTCATTGTACATGGCCACATCGATGGTGGTGTTCGCGCGGGCGATGTACGCGGCGATGGTATCGTTCACGGCACCGAAGAGGCCCACGGCGTTCTGGTGGGTGGCCACGGTGTTGTCCACGCTCTGGTTGAAATACGCGCGCATGATGCCTGACGACAGGGAGGCTGTGCTGTAGACATGCACGGTGGTCGAAGCCGTATCAGCGCCCAGCACGGAAAAAACCTCCGCATAGTAGATCGTGGCGGGGGCAAGGCCGGGGAGCGGCACCGTGTGCGCCGTGGTGGACGTAACGTCGCCCACAATGGTACCCATGGCGGGTGTGAGGCCATAATTCACGAACGAACTGCCGGCGTTGTCCGTGGTCCAGCTGAGGTCGAAGCTCGTGGTGGTGATGTTCTGTTGCAGCACCGGGCCGGTGACATTGACGGCTGAAGTGAGCACGATGTCCGCCGCGGTGCGCGGCAGCAATTGGTAGCCGCCCACGGTGAAGGTGTACTGGGAGGCGATCCCGGTGATGTTCACCACGCCCGAAGGAACCGTGGTGCCAATGAACGGACTCGCCCCGTTGAAGAATACGATACCGCTCTCACTGCTCGCGGTGATATCCCAGGTGGTACTCGTGAACTGGGAACCACCGGCGGCGAAGGTCGCATCGTCGATCTGCACCAGCTCGCACTCCACGTTCTCATCCATTTGGGCCGGGGTGATCACCTGGGGCGCAGGCAGGGGGTTGCCCGAACTGTTGATGGTAAAGGCGGTGATGGGGTTCAGTTCGGTGAGTCCGTTGTAGCGGGCCATCGTTCCGGTGATCGTGATGTTGTCACCGGGCACGGGTGCGAAGGGCACTGAGCCTGTACCGGGATAGGCGGAAATGCCACCGGTGGCATCCTGCATGTACCGGATGGGACCGAACTCGCTGCCGTTGGTGACGACACCTGTTACAGTGACGGTCTGGCCATCAGCGAACGTGCGGGCCTCGGCGATGTCGGCCTGGCCATGCACCAGCATGGGCAGGAGCAGGGAAAGGAGGGGGATGAGTTTTTTCATGTGCGGTTGTCCTGACCGGCAGGACCGGTTGGTTGATCAGAAAGTGAGTTTTACACCAACGTTCCAGCGGCGTCCTTCGCCGAAGAAGACACTGGCCGAGGTGGCGTCGAAGTTGTACGAAGCGGGGGTGACGTTGCCGTCGTTGTTGCGTGCGTCGGCGATGTAGTAGGTGTCCAGCGCGTTGAGCACACTGGCGGTGATGAGGACCTCGGTCTTCTTCAAGTTGAAGCCATAACCGGCGTGTGCCTCGGTAAGCAGGTAGTTCGGCGCCATCCACGATTCCCGCTGCGCGTCAACTCCGGTGAGGGAGAAGGGATCGAAATCAGCGTACTGCCGGGCGAAGTAGGTGCCGCGAACCTTGAAGTAGAGATGCTTGATGGGCTCGAAACGCACCATGGCACCCACCTGGGTCTGCGCGGCATTGCCCACATGCACGCCGCGCGCATCGAAATTGATGTAAACGGGTTGGCCGGTGCCGGGATCCAGGGCGGGGCGGCCGTCCTCATCGCGCAGCACCAGGTTCTCCACCTTCGATTGCCAGGTCCAATCGGCCAGCGAAGCGAGCCCTTCCAGGGTCCACTTGGCGGTGATGTTCCAAGCCAGGTCCATTTCCACGCCCATGTGGCGCGCGTTCATTCCGTTGATGTTCACCTTGCGTTGCTCATCACCGAACCGCACGGTGGTGGCCAGATCCACCGGTTTGTTCTTCCAGTAGGTATAGTAAGTGTTCACGTTGAAGGCCACCGCATGCTGGCGGAAGGAATAGCCGGTCTCCACGGCCATCACCTGTTCGTTCTCGATGTTGGCGAACAGCTTGTTCGTGAAGTCGAAGACATAGTCGAACCGGGGCGCATTGCTCATGAAGCCCACGTTCACGAACACGTTGTTCCACTCGTTCAGGTTGTAGTTGCCACCACCCTTCACATTGAACCCCGGTATCCATTTCTTCGACGTCCGGGCGTCCGTTGCTCCGCTGTATTCGTGGGTGTATGGTGAAGCGCCGACGATGTAGCCATCAGGCTGTGTACCCACGTTGTTCACGAAGGTGGTGTCGCCATTGGAGGTGACCGTGGCGCCCCTCAGGGCCGTGAACGAGGAACTGCCGTTCCAGTAGAAGACGTCGCCATAGCCAACGGCTTCGGAGAAGAAGTGTCCATCGATCTCCAGATCCCGCTTGCGGAAATAGTCGGTGCGCTGGTAGCCTGTGGTGGCTATGGTACCGCTCACGAACCAGCTGAGGGCCGGTGTGTGGTGTTCCAACTGGAAGAACGCGCCACCCCACTGCACCAGGTCGGAGTTGTGGTAGCTCATCTTGTCCCCGATGCGTACGGTATCGCTCGCCGCGTTCTCATCGCGGCCACTGGTGTTCATGTAATAGTTGCCGCCCAGCAGGTCGTACACCTCGCCGTAGTGCTCGCCGCGATAGCTGCGGAGGTCCAACCCACCTGAAAGGTCCAGGTTCTCATTGATCTTGTAGGTGGCCGTTGTGAGCAGGCCGTACCAGAAGTGGTTGTTCACCAGGCTGCGAATGATGTTCGAGGACTTGTGCGAGAGATTGTCGTCGAACGGGGAGGGAGTGGAGAGGCCCGCGTAGCCCGAGTTCTCGTTGTAGATGTGCTGGAAGTCGACCTGTCCATCGGCCGTCTGCGGCGGTGTACTGTTCGTGAGCCGGGTTCCACCGCCGTTCCCGATGCTCAGGTAGGCGACATTGCTGACGTACAACCTGTCGTTCACCTGCCAGAGGTCGCGCAGGGAGAACTGGGGTTTGTGATAGTAGTTCTTCCGTTCGTTGAGGGTTTCACCCTCCACGTTGGAGCGGGTGCCGTCCGCCGCGTAATCGAAGCGCTCCAAGGTGCCCCAATGCTGGTTGTACTGGCGGCCGTAGTCATCGGCGTCGGTCACGTCGATCCCCTGGTCCCGAGCGAAATCCGCACTGTAGGTGCCGATGTGGAGTTTGTAGGCTCGCTGCCCATGTTGCTGGGGCGCGCCGAATCCGCTCAAGCTCAACGTGTGCTTGCCCAGGCGTTTCTCGATCTTGGCGAAATAGAACCAGCCCTCGGTCCAGGTCTGGTCCACCCAGCCATCACCTTTCTTGTAGGAACCCGCCACGGTAATGCCCCAGTCACCTTTCATCCGGCCGCTGTTCAGGCTGAGTGTGGTGCGCAGGTAGTTGTGGTCCGCGGCTTCCTGCTTGATGATCAGCCCCCCTTTCTGCTCGATGCCCTTGGTGAGGATGTTGATCGTGCCACCCACGGAAGGGATGGCGATCTTGCTCGCACCCAGCCCCCGTTGCACCTGGATGCTGCGCGTGGTGGCATCCAATCCGAACCAGTTGCTCCAATAGACGGCGCCGTTCTCCATGTCGTTCACCGGCACGCCATCGAGCATCACCGCCACATTGCTCTGGCTGAATCCGCGGAGCGTGATCCGCGCATCGCCATCGCCACCACCATTGGTGGTCGCGTACACGCCCGGCGTGCTGTTCAGCAGCATGGGGATGTCGCGCGAAGCGAGCTCCTCGGTGATCTTGCGGGGTTCGATGGTGGAGAAGGCCACCGGGGTCCGGCGATTCACGGCCACGTCCGCCACCACCTGCACTTCGCTGAGGGTGATGCTCTTCAGCTTCATGTCGAGTACTACGCGGGGTGCATCCACCACCAGTGGCTTGCTCTGCTCCTCAAAGCCCACATAGGTCACCTTCAGCGTGTATGTGCCATAGGGTGCCTCCAGGTGATAGTGGCCGTCGATGTCGGTGGCCGTCGCCAAACTGTCGGCGATCTTCACGGTGGCACCGATGAGCGTCTCACCGGTCGCGTCGTCCCGTAGCGTGCCCTCGATCACGCCCTTCTGAGCGAACAAGAACGCAGGCAGCAAAAGGCCAACGGCCGACAGCAGCGCGTGACGACCCGAATGCAGGAGCATGTTGCGGGTGTTTAGTTCACCAGAAGCTCACGGCTCAAGCGCGCCCCACCATCCAGGGCCACTTGCACCATGTAGAGTCCGGGTACGGCATCCGGGAGTTCCAGGATGAAGGTCCCGTTCTTATAGGCCGGTACCGTGCTGAACACAGCACGTCCTTGGGCGTCGAACACATACACCGCAGTGATCAGGTCGGTGGCCTTGATCATCACGCGGCCGTTCGCCATCGGGTTCGGTGCGAACACCATGCTCTGCGTCTTGAATTCACTGATGCCATCCACGGTGGGGCAATCGCACTGGTGCTCGCCCAGCCCGGTCCACGTGTTGTTGGGCAGCGAATCCCATTCGAGGGTCACATTGAACGGCGAAGGGTTCGCGGTGACGCCCTGCTCCACCGTGTGCTTGCGCACCAAGGTGTGGTTCGCGGTCCACCAGGAACCACCGTTGCCATCGGTGTAGTTGGCCGTCGCATCATCCGTCCAGGCACCACCGGGATCGACACCTACTTCGCCAATGAGATCCACGATCGTTCCATTGAGGAGTTCCAGGGTGATCGCGTCGTCGCCATTGTAGTACATCGGGGTGGGGTACACGCCGGTGCAGTGCAGTTGGCCGAGGTTGTACAGCACGGTGTCGCAGAAGCCGAAGCCGCCGGCGGAATCCAACTGGCCGTTCGTCACGACAATGGTATGACTGGCGGGAATGCTGCCGCTCAGGGTCAAACTCTCAGAAGCGGTGAACGAGCCGTTGGAATAGCGCTTGATCACGTACTGGCTCAGGTCGATAGTGCTCTGGGTCGGATTGTAGAGTTCCAGGGCCTTGTTCTGGGAACTGCCTTCGCAGTATTCCGAGAAGAAAATATCGCTGCATTGTGCGGCGAGGAACAGGGGCGCTGCGGTAACTGAAAGCAGGAGTAGAGTACGACGCATGGGTCTGGAATTTGGGTGCGTATCGGGGCTGTTGGCGATGGAAAGGGTGCTCTGCGCGGGTTGGTTCCCGGGGGGTGCAAAAGTAGCAGAGTATACCACCTTGGGAATGTTCGCCCAAGGTTAAATGAACGTGAGGAACAGCCTCCCTCCGCAGGCCGTTGAAAAGTCGCGCTCGTCGACACATGCTAAACCACTGAACCGGAACGAGTTCGACTACATTTGCTTGCTTGTCGTTCCGTTGCTTTTCAAGGACCACCCACCAGTGCGGTCGCGCCATCTTATCCACAGGTGCTCAACACGGCTGATCGCTGTGCTCGCACTGGCGTGCGCGGTGGTGCCTCGCGCGAAGGCCGATCACTACTCCGGAGGTAGCATCACCTACGACTGTCTCGGAGGCAACAACTACCTCGTCACGCTCGATCTCTACCTGGACTGTGCCGGAGCGGCGCTTACGGCCCAGAGCCTCTCGTTCGCCAACACGTGCGGCGTCAACTTCACGCTCGCCAACATCCCCTTGGTGGCATCCGAGGAGGTCTCACAACTGTGTCCGGCCCAATTGCCGAACAGCAGCTGCAACGGCGGAGCGCTTCCGGGCATGTTCCATTACCAGTTCCAGACCACGGTGTTCCTGTCACCCTGTAGCTCATGGACGATCGGGTGGTTCATCTGCTGCAGGAACACCACGCAGAACGTGCAATTGACCCCCGGGATGTACCTGGAGGCGACCATGAACAATCTCAACGGGTCGTGCGATCATTCGCCGGAATTCGGGGACAGTACGATCCCTTATGTGTGCGTGAACCAACCGGTCGCCTACAATCCGGCTGTCACCGATGCCGATGGCAACAGCCTGGTGTATGCACTGATCGGCGCCCGTTACGCCGCGCCTGTGCCGACCAATGTGAACTACTTCCCGGCCTTTACCGGAGCGCTGCCCATCCAAGGCATCACCATCGACCCGAACTCGGGCCAGTTGAACTTCACCGCGACCGCTACCGGCAACTACGTGGTGGTCATTCAGGTGACCACGTACGACATCAGCGGGAACGTGATCGGTACGGTTATGCGCGACTTCCTGTTCGTGGTGATCAACTGCGCCGATCCACCACCAGTGACCGATGGGCTCACCAATGCGACTTCCGGGGTCATCATCAGCCCGACGGAGATCGAGGTCTGCGATGGTGTTCCCTTCTGCGTGGACATCGTGTTCACCGACCCCGATGCGATCGAAGTGCTTACGGTGACGGGGCAGGGCGTTGCGCAATTGCCGGGTGCCACGCTCACCATCGTCGGGACCAACCCTGCGACCGCGACACTCTGCTGGACACCGGATCTGGCGCTTTCGCCGGCCAGTGTCGTGCTCACCGTCACCGATGATGCCTGCCCCATCCCCAACGTGGCCTCCACGGCCGTGTTCATCACCGTGGTGCCATTACCGGTCACGCCCCCCGATCCAGGTACGGGCACCACATTGTCCAGTTGCGCGGGTGCTGCGTCGATCGATCTGTTCAACCAGTTGGGTGGCACGCCGGACGCCGGTGGCCTTTGGACGGATCCCTCCGGAGCTGCGCATTCCGGGACCTTCCTGCCCGCCACCGATCTCTATGGTGCGTACACCTACACTGTTGGCAATGGTTGCCTGAACGAGTCGGCCATTGTCACGATCAACATGATGGCCGGTGTCGATGCCGGTTCCAATGGAACGTTGTCGATCTGTTCCAATGGAGCTTCAGTGGCCCTGTTCAACAGTTTGGGTGGAACGCCTGACGCTGGCGGCAGCTGGAGCGGTCCAAGTCCGGTGGTTGGTGGCAACTACAACCCGGCGACGATGACACCCGGTGCCTACACCTACACTGTGGCCGGTGTCGCCCCTTGTCTCGGTGCGACCGCAACGGTGACCGTTACAGAGAGCGCTCCACCGAACGCGGGCACCAACGGCACGCTTGCCGTTTGCGCCAACAGCGCGAGCGCGGATTTGTTCGCCCAGCTTGGAGGGGTGCCCCAGGCCGGCGGTGCATGGATCGGTCCGAGTCCCGTCGTCGGTGGCAACTACAACCCGGCCACCATGAACCCCGGTGTCTATACCTACACGCTGACCGGTACGGCGCCGTGTTCCAATGCGGCGGCCACCGTGACCGTTACGGAGAACCCGACGGCCAACGCAGGAACCAACGGGACACTCACGGTGTGCGGCAATACGCCAGCGACAGCGCTTTTCCCGCAGTTGGGTGGCACGCCGCAAGCCGGTGGTGCGTGGACCGGGCCGAGCGCCGTGGTTGGTGGCAACTACGATGCGTCGACGATGGTAGCCGGAGTTTACACCTACACGGTGACCGGTATCGCTCCTTGCGCGAATGCGACGGCTACTGTCACCGTGACCGAGAACCAGGCACCGAACGCGGGTGCGAACGGCACATTGAGCGTGTGCAGTTCCAGCGCGCCCGTATCGCTTTTCGCGCAACTCGGCGGCTCCCCGCAAGTGGGAGGTACATGGAGCGGTCCGAGTCCGGTCGCTGGTGGCAACTATGATCCGGCAATGATGAACGCGGGTGTCTACACCTACACGGTCACCGGCCTTGTTCCGTGCGTGAACGCCAGCGCGACCGTAACGGTAACGGAGAACACAGCCGCAGACGCAGGAACGAATGGAACATTCACCGTATGTGGGAACGGAGCGGCGGCTTCCTTGTTCGCACAACTCGGCGGCACACCGCAAGCCGGTGGTGTTTGGAGCGGCCCCAGTGGTATTGTCGGCGGCAACTACGACCCACCGACGATGACGGCCGGTGTCTACACCTACACGATCACTGGCGTTGCGCCTTGCGCGAACGCATCGGCGACGGTAACAGTGGCGGAGAACGCCGCTGCCAACGCCGGCGCCAATGGAACGTTGACGGTCTGCGACAACGGAGCAACAAATTCTCTCTTCACGCAACTCGGTGGCACTCCACAAGCCGGTGGTGCATGGAGCGGTCCGAGTCCGGTCGCTGGTGGCAACTATGATCCGGCAACGATGAACGCGGGTGTCTACACCTACACGATCATCGGCAGTGCTCCCTGTGTGAACGCCAGCACGACCGTGACGGTAACGGAGAACACAGCCGCCAACGCAGGAACGAATGGAACATTGACCGTATGTGAGAACGGAGCAGCGGCTTCCTTGTTCGCACAACTCGGCGGCACACCGCAAGCCGGTGGTGTTTGGAGCGGCCCCAGTGGTATTGTCGGCGGCAACTACGACCCACCGACGATGACGGCCGGTGTCTACAACTACACGATCACTGGCGTTGCGCCTTGCGCGAACGCATCGGCGACTGTTACGGTTACGGAGAATGTTGCTGCGCACGCGGGCACCGATGGCGCGCTGACGATCTGCGATGCTGGCGCAGGGACTTCGCTGTTCGCGCAACTGGGCGGCAC
>JBDTNF010000250.1:0-65757 GCA_039933875.1 Flavobacteriales bacterium
CGAGATCACGTTCGAGGTCGTGGCGGACAAGGTCCTGTCACTCACCATCCATGAACCGGACCTGGTGCTGAAAGCAGTGAAGGTTTAGGTGGTCCGTTGGTTCTTCGTGGTCGTTGTCCCCAAGCGGCCGCCCTCGCCGCCTGCCCGGTTCTGGTTCCGACTGGTCGCCGACAGCGTGTGGCCAAGCGTGTTACTACACGCCTGCCACATCATACTATTCGGGTTCTACTCGCGTGTGCTCATCCTTCCAGCCCAAGGCAATCCGCGGGATTTCTGGTTGGGCGAAAGTTGGATCGTGTTCGGCACCATCCCACTGATGCTCCGTGCACTTCTCTGGTGGAAACGTTCGTACGCCGTCGAAGCGTTCGCGAACGATGCACGCTCATACCATGCGTGAGCGTCGATCCCGATCAAGGATGTTGCGTGTTCAATGCACCCTGTGTTCGGTGTTGGTCCTTTCCTCCGGCGTCCTCCGTGCACAGCTTGCGCTCCGTAGCGGTCCGGGACCATGCAAAGTGCCGTGGTCTTCGTCACGCGCTGAACAGTTGGAATAACCGTGCGCCACTGCCGCACGACCGCAGTAAATTGATCGAAACCCAGAACTGGCTAAGGTTTCCGGCGAACGGAAAGGTTAATGTCGGTGATGAGCCGTTCGCGTGGCACTGTCACCCGGCCAAATGGATCTCGTTGAACCCCTGGGTTACACGGACCAAACAAAACACACAAGACAATGAACCAAGTACAAGAGAACAGGATGTCGATGGCCTATGCAGCGATGCTGGTCCTCGACAACAACACCGGGATCTGGAGCGTCGTTCCAGCCATGGTGCAAGCACACACGGAGTTCAAGGCGAATTTGACGGCGCTGGAACTCGCGGTGAACAAACAGGTGGCCGACATCAAAGGTCACGCGAAGGACAAGGCCGCAGCCGAGGACAGCATGATCGCCAAGACGCTGAGCGTTGCTGGTGGTGTGATGGCCTTGGCGACGGTGAACGGTGATAACGGTCTGGCGGAAGCGATGGACCTCACTCCTAGCGAACTGCGCAGATACCGCGATAGCGTGGTGGCGCAGCGTTGCATGGGTGTGCATGATGCCGCCACTGCGAACGCCGCCGCGCTGGTGGCGTACGGGATCACCGCTGCAGACATCACCGATCTGAAGGCCCGCATCGATACGTATGTGGCCCTGATCGCGCAGCCGCGCAACATGATCACAGCGCGGAAAGGTGCCACAGCGGAGATCGGCGCGCTGATCCGCGATACGACGAAGTTGCTGAACAACCGACTTGATCGATTGATGCAGCAGTTCGCCTTCAGCCAAAAGGAGTTCCACAAGCACTACTTCGACGCGCGGATCATCATTGATCAGCACGGGCAGAAAGACCAACCAGCGGAGAAAGCCGCATGAACAAACCAACAAGGACCGTGTGACCAGAAGCCCTCGGAAAGCCGGGGGCTTCTTCTTTGTTTAGGGTCTTCGTTGCGGTACCCAAGTAAGGGACAGAAGCGGTAGACCGGACCCTGAGGCTTTGTGAGGGGGAGGACTACAAGCGCATGGCCCGACGGCGAGTCCCTTAAGAAGCAATTCAAGATCACAGGTCCGAAACTGGTATGCCCTGCCAACCGACGCCGAAGAATGAAAACCACTGAACTTCTCTTGGCATTCGGCGAGGTTCTTGGTTACTTCGGGAACGAAAACCGACTTCGACCATGAAAAGCGCTGCCCTCGCCCTACTGCTCTTCGTCACCTTGAGCGCGAACAAATGCAATAACGACGCTGGCGAAATGACCTCGCTGCTCGACAAGAAGTGGGTTTTCCAAACGGTGGCCGGCCAGGCGTTGAAACTGCCCGATGGCACACAACAGCCCTGGCTGCAACTGGCCGGTGATCAACTCTCAGGCTTTGGTGGCTGCAACCGGCTGATGGGCGGTTACAAGATGGATGGCACCAATTTGAGCTTCACCGGTGTCGGTTCCACCAAGATGTTCTGCGAGGGTGTTCAGCCCACCGAGAGCTCCATCACCAAATTGCTTGGTCAGGTGGATAGCTTCAAGATGGACAGCGACCTGCTGAAGCTGATGGGTGGTGGGGCTGAGCTGGCGGCGCTGAAGGCGGAATAAGCAGCTATTGCTGCGGATCCCAGGTCGTGCTCCTGTTGTCGTTCGCACGCCGCGCCAGTTCGCGTTTCCATGCGAGTTAGGCATCGTTCACTTCATCGCCTGGGTCGTTGTCATAGCTTCACTTTGCGATGCCCAAGCTGTACGAATACTTCGGTCTGGTCTTCCTGTTCTGGACGCACGAGCATGAACCCATGCACCTGCATGTGCAGTACGGAAGCAGCGAGAGCATCGTCGAGCTGATCGTGCAAGGCGGAAAACTCACCACGTTGAATTGGAGGTCCAAGCGGGGAAAGAGGGCGCTAGGTGCACAGGAAAGGGCAGAAGCTGAACGCTTCGTGCGCAACAAGTTCGCCGATATCGAACGCAAGTGGTTCGCTTACTTTGTGGAGCGGAAGCACATCACCCCGGAGCGCATCACCCGCCGCATCAAATGAGCACCCCTGACCACATCCGTATCCGCAAAGCGACCCACATGGCCGACTATGTGATCCGCCTGGAGTTCACGGACGGCCGCGTGATCGACATGGACTTCCATCCAGTGCTGAGCGACCCAACGGAGAATCCGATGGTGCGTGAATTCCTGGACATCACGCGGTTCAAGAAATTCCGCATCGCCGACAAGCAGGATCTCGTTTGGGGTGATCACGAAATGGGATTCCCGTTCGAGACGCTATACGCCGGTGATTTCCGGGTGCATTGGGATGGCAAGAAATATCCGGGACCGGCGAAGCTGAAGACAGGGCGTTCAGTGGTGCGTCGGGTGGCGGCAAGCCGCAGGGCTGGTGCGCAACGAACTCGAAAGGCATGACCACGAGTGGCAGACTCGCGGCAGCGGGGGGGAGTGACTTGACTCTCCGCGCGACTGTTCGCCCGACTTGGTGCTTACATGCCCAGTGCACCGAAACAAATCGAGTTCGTGTTTGGCCAACTTCATTCCGAGGTTGAGGATTCGAGTGAATACTGGCAATTGCTCTTGAACATAGGCGCTGATTTCTCTGTACGGATCAGGGACAGGGTGTTCTACCAAGAACCGGATTTCCCTCTTGTTGAGTTCGCTGCTCAAGCCTTGCGTTGGAGGAGGGAACAAGAGCGCGACTTCCTATACACTTCAATGGAATCGGAAGAGAAACCATTGATCGGTTTCTATCAGATGAACGATCAATTCCGAATTTACTCCCCACATCAAGAATTCGAATCCACATCGACGATCGATAGAGACGCTCTTCTCAAAGCTGTTTCTGTGTTCACGCAAGAACTTCGCTCTAGATCAAGGTCCGAACTGGCTTTGGACCTTGATCTAGAACTTCTTTCCGAACGAGTTCTCTAACGCTGCGGATCCCAAGTCGTGCTGGTGCTCCCACTAGCTCGCCGTGCCAGTTCGCGTTTCCAAGCTAGTTCGGCATCGTTAACCTCGTCGCCGGGGTCGTTGTCGTAGATGACCGGTAGTGCTGGTGGTGCATCCGGTTCCTCCTCCTCTTCTTCATCCAGGAACTTGGGGCGCGCATCCTGCACAGCGGGTGTCACATCGCGGTAGACCCAAGCCAGCGCCACGCCGACGATGCCGCCCCACAAGTGGCTCTCCCAACTGATGCGCATCACGATGGGAAGCACACCCCACACCAGCCCACCGTAGAGGAAGGTGACCAGCAACGAGAGGGCCATCAGGGTGCGTTGCTTCCGCAGCATGCCGCTGACGAAGAGAAAGGCTGCCAGGCTGTAAACCACACCACTCGCACCGATGTGGTAGTTGCCGCGCGCGCTGAGCCAGACCATGAAACCGCCCACAAGCCAGGAGACCAGCACGACGCGTCCAGCGATGCGCGGGTAGAAGTACATGAGGCACCAGCCCAGCAGCAGCACCGGCACCGAGTTGTTGAACACATGGTCGAAGTCGCCGTGCAGGAAGGGCGAGGCCAGCACACCCAGCAGGCCGCTCCATTCGCGCGGCAGGATACCGAAGCGCGCCAGCCCAAGGTCGAGGCCGTGATCCAGCAGGAACACCGACCACATCAGCACCACCGCCACGAAGGGCAACACCGCCGCCGTGGCCATGCGCGCGCGGGGGTGTGGCGCTGCTGGAGGAACTGGAAGTGTATCGGTCACCGGACCAAGTTGCTCAATAATCGGTCCTGCGGTGGGTGGCGGACATTGTGGCATTTGGCTCAAGGGGCCGTTGGCAGGAGGAGAAAGTCGGCAGTTTGCAGTAGGCAGTAGGCAAGTCGTATTGCGCCTGCTCCTGCCCCTGCGCCTTGAGCTCTGTACTTTTGGTCCATGCGCTTCAGCAAACAACTACCTGTCCTGCTCATCATCGTTGCGACGGTCGGCTGCTTCGCCAAACGCGCGGAGCCTGTGCCCCAACCGAAGGTGGAACTGAGCGAACAGGACGTGACCCCACCCAGCGAACTGGCGCTACTGATGCGGCACATGGCCGCGCATGCCGACAGTGTCAAGGCAGGTCTGGCTCGGGGCGACAAGAACCTGCCACCCTATCCCGAGGAGATCAAGACCCTCTTCACGGCCACACCCACGGCGGACATGCACATCGACCCGATCACCTTTCCCACCTTCGGCAAGGACTACCAACAGAAGGTGGCCGCTTTGTACAGCGCCGCGAAAAAGGATCGCACATACGCCTACAACGCACTGGTGCTGAGCTGCGCCAACTGCCACGGCACACATTGCCCGGGCCCGCTGCGGCGGATCAACAAGATGTATGTGCCGGTGACGCAGTGACCGTTGATCGTGGTCGCTGTCGGGCATTGCCGAGCTGAACTTCCCGAACCAGCATCGATCAACGAAGTCCGACTTCCCTCACCATCTTAGCGGCCATGTCCGCGATCTTCCCCGACCGTCGCACTGCGCTGCTGATCACGGTGGCCGCACTCGGCTACTTCGTGGACATCTACGACCTCGTGCTCTTCAACGTGGTGAAGCGAGAGAGCCTGGAGTTCATCCTCGGCGCCGGCAACGTGCGCATCAAGGATGTCGGCATCAACCTGTTCAACGTGCAGATGCTCGGCATGCTCACGGGCGGCATCCTCTGGGGCGTTTGGGGCGACAAGAAAGGTCGCATCACCGTGCTGTTCGGCAGCATCCTGCTCTACTCGCTGGCCAATATCGCCAATGCGTTCACCTTCGACCTGACCAGCTATGGCATCGTGCGTTTCATCGCGGGTGTGGGCCTGGCCGGTGAATTGGGTGCGGGCATCACATTGATCGCCGAGACGATGCCCCGGGAAAAACGCGGCTACGGGACGATGATCGTAGTGACCGTGGGTGCTCTGGGCGCTGTGTTCGCGTCGCTCGTTGGTGGCCATGGCGCAGCGATCTCGGCCTGGATCGAGAACGTGACCGGACATCACCTGATGAACTGGCAGGTGGCCTACGTCGTCGGTGGTGGCATGGGCATGCTCCTGCTCGCGTTGCGCGTGGGCGCCTTCGAGAGCGGCCTTTTCAAGCGCACACAGGACACCGATGTGAAGCGCGGTGACCTCCGCCTGATCTTCGCCGACCGGACGCGGTTGCTGCGCTACCTCAGCTGCATCCTCATCGGCGTACCCATCTGGTTCGTTATCGGTGTGCTCGTCAGTCTTTCGCAGGATGTCTTCGTTCCCGAGTTGGGGATCGACACCTCATCGCTCGATGCTGATGGCCTGAAGCGGATCAACGGCACGGCGATCATGTGGGCGTACATCGGCCTGAGCATCGGCGACCTGCTCAGCGGGCTCATCAGCCAATGGCAACGCAGCCGACGCAAAGTAGTCCTCCTCTACCTCGGCATGAACCTGGTGCTCACGCTGATCTTCCTCTTCGGCCTGCGCGGCGCGACGATCCAGACCTACAACTGGATGTGCCTGCTGCTCGGCATCGGCACGGGCTACTGGGTGATCTTCGCCACCATGGCCAGTGAGCAGTTCGGGACCAACATCCGCAACACAGTGGCCGTTACCGCGCCCAACTTCGTACGGGGCAGTGTGTGGCCCATCACCAGTGCGTTCAAGTTCCTCGTTGGTCCCATCGGGAGCGTCGGCAGTGCATTGGTCGTCGGCTTGATCTGCATCGGTGGCGCCTTCTGGGCGGTCCTTCGCACCCCTGAGACCTTCAGCAAGGACATGGATTTCGTGGAGAAGTGACCGTTCCCCGGTCCACGCTTCGACCGATCACTGGCGCACGTAGTTTTAGTGGACTGAACCCGAAAGCGATGGAACGCCTTATCACCGCACTTCCACTGATCATCACCATGGGCGCCTTCTGTCAAGCGGACCTTCGCCTGACCGAAGCCGGCATATCCAACTCAACCCGCACCCGCTCCTTCGGCAGTGCTCCATCGTTACAAGTCGGCAGCGCGCTCCAGATCAGAGCGACCATCGATAATCCCGGAACGATCTCGCACACCAGCATCACTCTCATGGTCGAAATAGCGGGACCCAGCCCAGTGAACACCTTGCTCACTGCGGCCAACCTGGATCCGGGCGAGAGCGACATACTGCTCGAACCTGTTCCCATCCCGCTACTCGCGGAGGGGCTGTACACCGCCACACTCACGCTTTCATCCGCCGAGAGTGGTTCCGAGTCGAACCTCGCGAACAACGTCCAGGTGCGCTACTTCAGCATCACTAACAACACCTGCGCCCTGGATGGGATCGGCGTGATACCCGCCGGGGCATCGTCGGTGGCTTGGATCGGCACTTCAACCTTCCCCGATGCGGAAGATGGCTTGATCCTGATGAGCTACGTTGATCTGAAGACCGGGACCGAAGTGGAAGGCTTCGAAGCGTTGCTTGCCCCCGGAACGCAAGCCGGTGCCGAGGTACACTTCATGGTGCTCGATACAACGGACGTCTTGAACGGGGATGTGTACAACCCGCTGCTTGAGACGACACCCAGCGCGATAACTCCTTCCGATGTGACCAACGGCACCGTCCAGATCGCCTTGGGGTCGGGGGAAGAACTCCCGCCCGGCGGATACTTCGTGGCGATCGAACTCTTCAGCCTTGGCGGTGCGCACCCGGTGTCGATCAAGGACGATGTGAGCAACGACGAGGACCCGATCGCGAGCCTCATGTACCACCCTGGGGACTTTCAGGTATACTCCAATGGGAACGCAGTGGCTGTTCGCTTGCGGATGGGCGATGCGATCAACGGCCTTAACGACCCGGAGCCCGGGGCCCGGCTCTCGCTTTATCCGAACCCGGCGAACGATGTTCTCCGCATTACCGGCTTGGTACCGGCAGGCCCTCACTTGTTCGGATCAGCGATGCCGTCGGAAGAACCGCACTGGAAACAAGCACGACGAACGGCACCATCGATGTCTCGTCGTTGCGGCCAGGGCCATACGTGATCCGAACGACGGGCGGCGTTGCACGCTTCATGAAGCAATAGCCCTCCTACTCCTCTTCGCCTCCGCCGCTCATCACCGAGCCCAGCACGTCGCCGAAGCGAACGCCTTCCACCAAATTGTTGCGACCGATGCGGCTATGCTCCGATAGACCGTGCAACACGAACTCCATCCACAGCGGCACCTCTTCGGGCTGGAGGTATGGGTGTGAACGCGTCACCAAGTCCTTCAGTGAGGGCAGGGCGTTGAGCGCCTTGCGGTAGTCGGCATCGTTTGCTTCGAGCAACACGTCCAGCTCATGGGCATCGAACCAGGTGATGATCTCCGCATAGGGATCGGGCTTGCCGGGGCGCTGCGCGCCGGCGGCCTTGGGCTGTCGACGCGTTTTCTCCGGATCGGGGAACAGCTCCTTGAAGACATTGCGGATCGCGACGCTCATCAAGTGGTGCGCCACTTTTTCCGGTCCCTCCTGCTCACCCTCGTAGACCAGTTCGATCTTGCCGGTGATGGCCGGCACGACGGCGAAGAGGTCCGTGATACGGGCTACGGTCCGTTCATCACCGCTGCGCAACGCCCTTCGTTCAGCCGCACTGATCACACTCTCCAGCGCACTGATGGTGAGCCGCGCACTCACCCCGCTCTTCGGATCGACGAACTCGCTCGCACGCGCTTCCATGGCGATCCGTTCGACCAGCACCCGTAACAGCTCAGGCACACGCACACGCTTCGCCTGCTCCTCCGGGCTGCGCACCTCTTGCGCAGTGATCTTCATGCCCAACTCGATGTTGCCGGGATAGTGGGTGAGGATCTGCGACTGGATCCGGTCCTTCAGCGGTGTGATGATCGCGCCACGGTTGGTGTAATCCTCCGGGTTGGCGGTGAAGACGAACTGGATGTCCAGCGGGAGGCGTAGCTTGAAGCCACGGATCTGCACATCGCCTTCCTGCAGGATGTTGAACAGCGCGACCTGGATGCGCGGCTGCAGATCGGGTAGTTCATTGATGACGAAGATGCCCCTATGGCTCCGCGGGATGAGGCCGAAGTGGATCACGCGCTCATCGCTGTAGTCGAGCTTCAGGTTGGCGGCCTTGATGGGATCGCTGTCGCCAATGAGGTCGGCCACGGTGGTGTCCGGCGTGGCCAGCTTCTCGCTGTAGCGCTGGTCCCGGTGCAGCCAGGTGATCGGTGTGTCGTCGCCGTGCTTCGCGATCAGTTCCTTGGCGTAGCGCGAGATTGGTGCGAACGGATCGTCGTTGATCTCGCTGCCTTCCACGATCGGCATCCATTCGTCGAGCAATTGAACGAGGGCGCGCGCCATGCGGGTCTTCGCCTGTCCGCGCAGCCCGAGCAGGTTGATGCTATGCCCCGCGAGGATCGCACGTTCCAGCGCAGGGATCACCGTGTGCTCATAACCGTGAATGCCTTCGAAGAGCGGCTTCTTCGCGCGGATGCGGGCAATGAGGTTGGCCCGCAGTTCCTCCTTCACGGTCCGGCTCTTCCAGCCGCTCTTCTGCAATTCTCCTATCGTCGTTGGTCGGGACATCATTAAGCTGGATGGGTTTGGGTGCGCCTTCAGAAGCTCTACTGCGTTGACGTTGGTCGCGGCATCGTGGAAAACACCCGCGGGCGGTACGAAGTTCGGCATGCACACGGTCGAAAATGCGAACGGCACCCCAGAGGATGCCGTTCGCCTAAATTCCGGAAGGGTTACTGCACGATGAGTCGCTTGGCGCCCATGCTACCGTTCGCATCGGTAATGCGCACGGTATAGGCTCCGGACGCGAGGCTTGAGATATCGATCACTTCGCGCTGGATACCCGACACCAATGCCGGCCGTCGCTGACCGAGCACCACTTTGCCCGTGAGGTCGATCACCTCCAGCGCCAGGCTGCTTCCTGCGGCAACACCGAACACCACCTCCACACGTTCCGTGGCCGGGTTGGGCATCAGGTCCACACCGATGTCGTGGCGCATGGCTTCGGCAACGCCCACCTCATCTTCATCCAACATCCTGGCGTAATACAGCAGCTGGCCCGGCACCTGGTAGTTCTCATAGTTCGCCAGCAATGGCTCCTTCACGCCCGGCTTGATGAACAACTGGGTGAACGCATTGTAGTAGAACGGGAAATCCGGATCGCTGGCGAACACATCCTCGTGGTGTTGTTCCACGTCCACCATGAGCACATTGGTAAACGTGCCGTATGGCAGGATAAGCGTTCCCCACGAAGCGCCCTCCAGATCCACGGTGCCGGTGCGGGTGAACGATTCACCAGCGGAAACACCGGTGCAGGCATAGGTGTCGTTCACCACCGTTCCGAAGGTGAACGGATAAGCGAACACGGTAACCCCGTTCGTGCAGTTGAGCGTGGCCTGTGGGGCGGTGAGGCCCACCTGTTCGAACGCGGCCGCCGTGGCCTTGTAGTGGGCATAAGCACCACCACCCGCCGATTCCGAGACCGTTGTTCCTACCGGTGCCCCACCGACGGGCGTCACCCATTGGTCCGTAACACTGGCAGTGCTGACGAGGTCGGAATGATCCCATGTCGCGTTGGCCACCCCGTTGGCCGGTGGAGTGAAGTAATCACACTGGTGCAACAAATAACTCTCACCCGGGACGAAGGAGGAATTCCCGCTGGACAGCGTGGGCTGTGCCATGCCCACGGACGCGAGGAGGACCAGGGATAGACTGGAAGTGTAGCGTATCATCATGTTCGGTTGTTTACGCAAGAATAGCGGATCCCTGGCGCTTACGGCAGCAGCCCTGCCGGAGCGTTCACTTGGCCCGCGTGCTGGCGTGGTCGCGGAAAACCATGTCCGCAAGGCCTTGAAGGCCGGTGTAGAAAGCTCGACCCTGGTTGGCTTCCGTGAACTTCTCGATGAAGCGCTGCAGGTAGGGATCACGCGCGATCATGAACGTGGTGATCGGGATCTTCGCCTTGCGCGCCCGCACAGCGGCGTCCAGTGTGCGCGCCACGATGTAGTCGTCAAGGCCAACGCTGTTCATGTAGTACTCGCCATCGCGCTTGATGCAACTCGGCTTGCCATCGGTGATCATCACGATGCGGCGGTTGCGCAATTTGCGACGACGCAGGATGTCCATGGCGAGTTCAAGACCGGCGACGGTGTTCGTGTGGAACGGCCCCACTTGCAGGTAGGGCAGGTCCTTCAAGCTCACCTGCCAGGCATCGTTGCCGAAGACGACGATATCCAAGGTGTCCTTCGGGTAGCGGCACGCGACGAGTTCGGCGAGTGCCATCGCCACCTTCTTCGCCGGTGTGATGCGGTCCTCGCCATAGAGGATCATGCTGTGGCTGATGTCCAGCATCAACACAGTGGCGCAGGCGCTTTGGTGCTCCGTTTCGATCACCTCGAGATCGTCCTCGCTCAGGCGCAGGTCATCCAATCCGTGTTGCTGGGCATTGCGGATGCTATCGCTCATGGCGATCTGCTCGATCCGGTCGCCATAGCGGAAAGTGCGTCTGTCGCTGGTCTGTTCATCCCCCTCTCCCACCCTGCGCAAGCCGTGGTTGCCCTGATCGCTCTTCTTCAACTTGCCGAAGACCTGGTCCAACGCACGCTGGCGCAGCAACTGTTCCGCCTTGCCGGTGAGCGGTGCCTTGCCGCCCTTACGCGGAAGATCACCGATGATACCGTGCTTGCGCAGATCGTCCTCGAAGTCCTTTCGTGTGTAGTCGTCGTTGAAGAAGCCGTGCTCCTTGTTCAGTTCGTCCATCCAGTTGAGCGCCTCCTCCACATCGCCGCTGGTGTGCGTCAGCAACTCGAGGAAAAGCGGCAGCAACTTCTCGAAGTCGGTGCGCTCGTCCTTGGGCGGGATGTGTTTCGCGAAGCGTACGCCGAGCATGGTCCCAAGGTAACGCGATGAACAGCCGTTGGTTCGATGCGACGGAAGGTATTCGGCGCACGCGGTCCGGCGCGTTTTCACAACTTCACGCTCGCGGCCGCCGATGGTCGCTCGCCGCACTGCCGATCATGCTGAAGCTCAAATTCACCGGCCCGGAGGAGAAGATCCGCGTGGGCAGTGGCCGTCTCGAGACCCTGGGCGACGGGGTGTTCGCCATCGTCATGACGCTCCTGGTGCTCGAGCTCAGGATCCCGGAATGGGAAGGCGAGGTGACCAACGCGCAAGTCTGGGACTACATGAAGCACCTGGCACCGAGCTTCTTCTCGTTCGGGTTGAGTTTCGCGATCCTCGGCATCATGTGGTTCGCGCACCGCATGGAGCACATCTTCATCGGCGCGGTGAACCGCAAGTTGATCTGGTTGAACATGCTCTTCTACGGCTTCATCTGCCTGGTGCCCTTCAGCGCGGCGATGTTGGGTCGTTACCCCAACGTGCAACTGGTGATCCTGCTCTACGGTGCCAACCTGATCTTCGCCATCGCCTTCCTCTACTGGATCTGGAGCTATGGCACCAGCCTCCCCGACTTGCGCGAGCGCGAGGTGCCCGCCGAGTTGCGCCGGGTGATCAACGTGCTCTTCGCCCTGGCGCCCACACTCTACATCGTCGCCATCCTGCTCAGCTTCATCGAGCCGGTATGGGGATTCTACTGCTACCTGCTTACGCCCCTTCTTTACTTCGTCCCAACGCCCATCGACAAGTACCTGCCCGCGAAGAGCAATGGCACAGGAAGCGTGACGAACCGTTGACCTTGCCGCTGGCCCGGACCTTGAGCGGGTGGCACCTTGGCTATCTTGGCCGACCCTTGTTGCTAACCCCTCTCTACCCGATGCGTACTTCCCTGCTGGCCACCGGTGTGGCCCTTGTGCTTAGCCTTGGTTCGAGCGCCCAGAAACAGCTCACCAACCGCGAGATCTGGTACACTCCCACCTTCAGCGCCGAAAGCGTGGGTGGACTGGCCAGCATGAAGGACGGCCTGCATTACACCACATTGGAAGCCGAGGCGGATGAGGCGGTGATCAACCAGTACGCGTACCGGACCGGGGAGAAAGTGGCCACGCTCGTGCGCGGCGGTGCGCTGGTGGCACCCGGCAGCAAGACCCCGTTGGAAATGGACGGGTACAGCTTCAGCGGTGATGAGAAGAAGATGATGATCGAGACCGGCAGCGACCCGATCTACCGCTACAGCTATTTCGCCTACAACTATGTGTTCGACCGTGCCAGCAAGAAACTCGCCCCGCTCAGCGATGTGACCAAGCCGAAGCAGCGCCTGGCCACCTTCAGTCCCGACGGCAGCCGCGCGGCCTTCGTGCGCGACAACAACCTCTACGTGGTGGACCTGGCCACCATGGCCGAGACGCAGGTGACCACGGATGGCCTGTGGAACAAGGTGCTCAACGGTGCGACCGATTGGGTGTATGAAGAGGAATTCGCCCTGGTGCAGGGCTACCAGTGGAGCCCGAACGGGACCAAGTTGTTGTACCTCCGCAGTGACGAGAGCGACGTGCGCGAATTCGATGTGATCAAGTACGAGGAGAACCTCTACCCCAGCGAATACCGCTTCAAATACCCCAAGGCTGGCGAAGCGAACAGCACGGTCTCGCTGCACGTATACACCATCGCGACGAAGACGACCACCGCAGTGCCACTGGGTACGGACGGTGAAGTATACCTGCCCCGCTTCGGCTGGACCGCCAACGACAACGTGCTCTGGTTCATGCGCATGAACCGCCTGCAGAACGAGAAGGTGATCGCGACCGTGCAATTACCTCCTGATGGGGCCATGGCGAAGCTCACCGCCACGGAGATCTACCGCGAAACGAGCAAGACGTATGTGGAGGTGACGGATGACCTGTTCTTCCAGGCGGACGGGAGCGGCTTTGTCCTTACCAGCGAGCGCGACGGATGGAACCACATCTACTGGTGCCCGATCCCCCCATGGACGGAATCCGCAAAAACGATGGGCACGGTGCGCGCGCTCACCAGTGGTACCTGGGATGTGGTCGCGGTGAAGGGCATCGACGAGAAGGGCAAGCGCGTGATCTTCAGCGCGTCGAAGGTCGCACCGGAAAGCCAGGAGATCTGGGCCGTGGGATTGAACGGCAAGGGGATGATCCAGCTCTCCCCCGTCGGTGGATACAGCGATGCGGAGTTCAGCACGGGCTTCCGCTACTTCATCAATACGCGCAGCACGCAGAACACCCCGCCGGTGGTGACGCTGCACGATGGCAACGGGAAGTTGGTGAAGGAGTTGAAGAACAACGACCGCCTGAAGCGCGCCGCGGCGGACTATGGCATCGTTCCGAAGGAGTTCTTCACGTTCAAGACCGAGGGCGGGGTTGAACTGCATGGCTGGATGATGAAGCCGCCCGGCTTCCAAAGCCGCCAGCAGTACCCCGTGTTCATGACGCAGTATAGCGGCCCCAACAGCAACGAAGTGCTGGACCGGTGGGACGGACGCGACCACATGTGGCACAGCTTGCTGGCGCAGAAAGGCTACGTCGTTGTGTGCGTCGATCCGCGCGGCACCGGCCACCGTGGACGCGACTTCCGGCACATCACCTATGGCCAGTTGGGCAAGTACGAGACCGAGGACCAGATCTCCGCAGCGAAGTGGCTCGCGAAGCAGCCCTATGTGGATGGCACACGCATCGGCATCCAGGGCTGGAGCTATGGCGCGTACATGAGCAGCCTCTGCATCACCAAGGGCGCCGACGTGTTCAAGGCCGCCATCGCCGTGGCACCCGTGACCAACTGGCGCTACTACGATACCATCTACACCGAGCGCTACATGGGCCTTCCCAAGGACAACGGCAGCGGCTACGACGACAACAGCCCCGTGAGCCACGTGGCCGAACTCAAGGGCAAGTACCTCTTGATCCATGGCCTGGCCGACGATAATGTGCACTTCCAGAACAGCGCCGAAATGGTGCTGGCCCTGGTGAAAGCGAACAAGCCCTTCGAACAGTTCACCTATCCGGACAAGAACCACGGGATCTACGGCGGCACCACGCGCATGCACCTGTTCGAGATGATGACCAACTGGCTGGTGGAGAATCTCTGAGACTATCAAATGGAGAATGATGAATGACCAAGTGGGTAGGGTCCCCAACCCCTCACTTCATCATTCTTCATTGAGTGTTGGCTATTGTTCATTCCGCTAGGCCACTTTTCTATCTTGGCGCGCCTCCGTCGTCCAACCCCTTACCGAAAACCCTTGCGATGAGCTCCACCGCGACCGCACCTGCGAACACGAAGCATCCCAGAGGCCTCTACCTGCTCTTCTTCACCGAGATGTGGGAACGCTTCGGCTTCTACTTGATGCTGGGCATCCTTTACCTGTACATGACCGACGGTCTGAAGGGTGGCCTGGGCTTCGGTGATGGACAGGCGAACGACATCTACGGGACGTACATCGCGCTGGTCTATCTCACCCCGTTCATCGGCGGGTTGCTGGCCGATCGCATCTTTGGGTACCGCAAGACCATCATCGCCGGTGGGCTGCTCATGGCCTCGGGCTATCTCACCCTGGCGATGCCCGGTCCTACGGCTTTCGCCATCGCCCTGTTCCTGATCATCATTGGGAACGGCCTCTTCAAGCCGAACATCAGTACCCTTCTCGGCAACCTCTACAACAAGCCGGAGTACGCCCGCCTGAAGGACAAGGGCTACAACATCTTCTACATGGGCATCAACATCGGTGCCTTCGTCTGCAACTTCGTTGCTGCGTGGTTGCGCAATGAATACGGTTGGGGCTATGCCTTCGCTGCGGCGGGTGTCGGCATGCTCCTCGGGGTCGGCATTTTCATCAGCGGTAGCAAGGGCCTGGCCGAAGCGGACCAGATGAAGGCCGCGCAGAAGGAGGACATGCCGATGAGCCGCATCGTAGGGACCATCTTCATACCCGCCATCGCCTTCGCGATCCTGGGCTTCTTCGCCGGCCGTATCCTCGGTATGGAGAACATCTTCGGCAGCACGAGCAACGATACCTTCCTGTTCGCCTGCATACCGGTCCTCTGGTTCTACCTGAGCACTTACCTGAAGAGCAGCAACGAGGACAAGAAACCATTGGGCTCGCTGCTTTACATCTATGTCGTTGTGATCGTGTTCTGGGCCATCTTCCACCAGAACGGCAATGTGCTCACCAACTGGGCCGAGCGCAATACGTGGCGCCCGATCCCCGAGAACGCCGTGGGCTTCGCCCGGGCCACGGGCATGTTGCAGGAGGTGGATGACATCCCGGCCGAAGTAGCCACCAAGGCGACAAAGGATGGCGACACCTACAGTGTACGTTTCGAAGGCCTCCACCGCGCGAAAGCCGATTCGATCGCTGCTGTGCTCGGTCAGGCCTCGGTGATGAAGACCGACTCCCTCGCGGCGGACACCGGTGCCGTGTTCGCAGCAACGATGCCTATCGCCACACGGGCCGAGGGCAAGATGCTGGCGGAACAGGTGCAGGCGCAGGGCCTGGTGAAGAAGTTGACCTACAACAAATACCTGGAGACCTTGCCGCGCGAGAAGTGGCCGACGGAAAAGGAGCCCGCCAAATTGATCAGCACCGAGTTGTTCCAATCGTTGAACCCGTTCTTCGTTGTGCTGCTCACGCCGCTGGTCATCGGCATCTTCTCGTTCCTCGGAAGCCGCGGCAAGGAGCCCAGCACTCCCGCCAAGATCGCCTTTGGCCTCCTCATCACCGGGCTCAGCACCTTGGTGATGATCGCCGCGGTGAGCGCCAGCGGCAACGCCGAACACAAGGTGAGCGCCATGTGGCTGGTCGGCACCTATGCCGTGATCACCTTCGGCGAACTCTGCCTGAGCCCGATGGGCCTCTCGCTGGTGAGCAAGTTGAGCCCTGCACGCCTCACCGCAGTGATGATGGGCGGCTGGTTCCTCAGCACATCGATCGGGAACAAACTCGCCGGTGTTCTCGGCCATATGGGCAGTGACAGCGCCAACAAGAGCCTGGTGTTCTACATCAACTGCACCGGGGCCATGATCTGCGCGTTCCTGCTCTTCATCGCGGTGAAGCGTATCGCCGCTGTGCTGAAGGAGAAGACCGGGCACTATTGATGTGACAAGGTCGAACCCCTAACCATCCGTAAGCCACATCGCCATGCAGACCCTCGCCGAGATCCGCGACTTCAAGGGCAAGTACCCGAAGCAGCTCTGGTACCTCTTCGGTACCGAGATGTGGGAACGGTTCTGTTTCTACGGTATGCGGGGCATGCTCACTGTGTTCATGGTGAGCAACTTGGGGCTGGACGACAAGGCAGCGAACCTGCAATACGGGGCCATCCAGGCCTTCGTGTACGCGTTCACCTTCATCGGTGGCGTGTTCGCGGACAAGATCCTCGGCTTCCAGAAGTCGCTGTTCTGGGGCGCGCTCCTGATGATCGCCGGTGGCTTCATCATCGCGTCCGCGCCGACGGAACTCTTCTACATCGGCATCTCCTTCTCCATCATCGGCACGGGTTTCTTCAAGCCGAACATCTCCACCATGGTAGGCCAACTCTACCATGAAGGTGATCATCGGCGTGATGCCGGCTTCGGGCTGTTCTATGCGGGCATCAACCTCGGCGCACTGCTGGGCGGCATGCTGATGGTGTGGGTGGGCAAAGCCTATTCCTGGCGGCTCGCCTTCGCCCTGGTGGGGATCGTGATGATCATCAGCCTGATCAACTTCGCCTGGAGAAGGGCCTCCTTCGGCCCGATCGGGCTCTCGCCGCTGCATCCCGACATGCCGAAGTCGCGCAGGCGTTTCTATGAGATCGCCACGTACGTCGGTTCCTTGATCGCGATCCCGTTGATCCTGATCATGGTGACCAAGACCGAGTACACGGACCTGTTCATGTATATCATCGGTCCGGTGACCCTGGTCTACCTCGGCTGGGAGATGCGCAAGTTCAATGTCCAGGAGAACAAACGTCTGCTGGCCGCCCTGGTCTTCATCCTCTTCTCCATCCTCTTCTGGGCCTTCTTCGAGCAGAGCGGTGGCTCGTTGAGCCTCTTCGCCCTCAACAACCTGAAAGCGGACTTCTTCGGGCTCGCGATCGACCCGAACGTCGTGAACAACTCTGCGAACTCCCTGTTCGTGATCATCTTCAGCGCTCCGCTGGGACTACTGTGGGTGTGGCTGAGCGCGCGGAAGATGGAACCCAACTCGGTGGTGAAGTTCGGCCTGGGGTTCCTCCTGCTCGCATTGGCGTTCTTCGTTTTCTACGCCTGCATCTTCTTCGCCGATGCCGATGGGATCACCTCGCTGGAACTCTTCACGCTGGCCTACTTCGTCATCACATTTGGTGAACTGTGCCTTTCCCCGATCGGGCTTTCGCTGATGACGAAGCTTTCACCGGTCCCCATCCAGGGCCTGATGATGGGCATGTGGTTCCTGGCCAGCGCTTACGGCCAATATGTGGCCGGCCTGCTCGGCGCGGGGATGTCCTCGGCCGATCCGGAAGCCACTCCGTTGATGAAGCTGCATGCGTACACCGCGGGCTATTCGCAACTGGCCATCTACGCGTTGGTCGCCGGTGTCGTGCTTATCGCCATCTCGCCCCTGGTCCGTAAACTCATGCGGGGTGTCCACTGACCGCCCGGCACGATCATTGCTGAACCGCCAGAAGACTCCGTTCCCCATGCGCACCTTCCTCTTCTCCCTCGCGATCGTTCCATCGCTCCTGTTCGCTCAAACACCTGCCAAAGCACCTGAGAAGGGGATCAAGTGGGTGACCATCGAGGAAGCCCAGACCTTGGCGAAGAAGGCTCCCAAGCCGATCCTGGTGGATGTGCACACGAGTTGGTGCGGCCCCTGCAAGATGCTCGAGGCGAAGACCTTCAGCGACCCCCGCCTGGCCGACTACGTGAACAAGCATTTCTATCCGGTGAACTTCAACGCAGAGGGTGGTGACCCGGTGACCTTCAAAGGCCAGGTGCTGACGAACCCCGATTTCAACCCGGCGAACGTCGCGGGCCGCAACGGCACACACCAACTGACCATGGCCATCGCGAACGTGCAGGGGCGCATCGCATACCCCACGGTGGTCTACATGGACAGCGACCTGAACGTGCTCGCTCCTGTGCAAGGCTACCTGACGCCCGTCCAGATGGAACCCATCCTCGCTTACTTCGGCGAAGGACACTACAAGACGCAGGACTACCAGACCTTCATGAGCGGCTTCAAGGGTCATTGGTCGGCTCCTTGATCGTTCTTACATCGCTTTGAAAGCCCCGCCAACGCGGGGCTTTCGCGCTAATTGGAACTTCCGGATCGCGCGCTTCCTTCTTTGCTACCTTAGCGACCGTTCCCACAAAAACACCCTCTATTCCTGTAGTTGCGATGAGCGAAAAGGCGCAGATCATCCTGGATGGCAAGACGTATGAATTCCCGATCGTAACGGGCAGCGAGGGCGAGAAGGCCATCGATATCAGCAAACTGCGCGACGATAGCGGCTACATCACGCTGGACTTCGGGTACAAGAACACCGGCGCCACGAAAAGCGCCATTACGTTCCTCGATGGTGAGCAGGGGATCCTGCACTACCGCGGTTACCCGATCGAGCAACTCGCCGAGAAAAGCACGTTCCTGGAGGTGAGCTACCTGCTGCTGAACGGCGAACTGCCGAACCGGAAGGAATTGGACGAGTTCGAGGGGAACATCCGTTACCACTCGCTGGTACACGAGAACATGAAGCACTTCTTCGAGTTCTTCCCGAGCAATGCCCACCCCATGGGCATCCTCTCGGCGATGATCAACTCGTTGAGCACCTTCTACCCGCGCAGCCAGGACCCACACCGCCCGATGAAGGAGCGGGAGCGCACCATCCACCGCTTGATCGCGAAGATGCCCACGCTGGCGGCGATCAGCTACAAGAACAACCTCGGGCATCCCTACATGTACCCGAACAACAAGCTGGGGTACGTCGAGAACTTCCTCTACATGATGTTCGGCATGCCGACCGAAGCCTACGTCGGCGATCCGGTGGTGGCCGATGCTTTGAACAAGTTGCTGATCCTGCACGCGGACCATGAGCAGAACTGCAGCGCCAGCACCGTACGTATGGTGGGCAGCAGCCAGGCCAACCTGTACAGCGCCGTGAGCGCGGGTATCGCCGCCCTGTGGGGGCCCCTGCACGGTGGTGCCAACCAGGAAGTGATCGAAATGCTGGAGACCATCCGCAACGACGGCGGCGACATCCAGAAATGGGTGGACAAGGCCAAGGACAAGAGCGACCCCTTCCGCCTGTTCGGGTTCGGCCACCGCGTGTACAAGAACTTCGACCCGCGTGCCACGATCATCAAGAAGAGCTGCGATGATGTGCTGAAGAAGATGGGCGTGAACGATCCCGTCCTGGACATCGCCCGTCGCCTTGAGGAGATCGCCCTGAAGGACGACTACTTCATCAGCCGCCAGTTGTACCCCAACGTGGACTTCTACAGCGGGATCATCTACCGCGCCATCGGCATCCCCACGCGCATGTTCACGGTGATGTTCGCCCTTGGCCGCCTGCCGGGTTGGATCGCGCAGTGGAAGGAGATGGTGGAGAACAAGGAACCCATCGGCCGGCCACGCCAGATCTACACGGGCGCCACGAAACGCGACTATGTGGCGTTGAAAGACCGCAGCTGATCGCGCATCACCATCCACAACGCGGATGTACTTTCGCCGCCACATCCACTACGAAGCTCAACGCCTTCGCCGGGCTACGGCGCTCACAGCATGAAGAAGAAGCTCATCGGTCTCGCGCTCTGGTTGATCGCCTTGCTGATCCCCTTCAAGTACGCAATCCTGGACACCGACGAGGTGGTGCTGGAGAACGGCCGTGCTGACAACATCACCGGGCTGCTCGCCTTCGTGGCCACGGTTGTGCTGCTGTTCGTAGGCTACTTCATTTTCGATTCGGCCGGATCCAAGCCGGCCCAGGACGACGGACACGGACACTAAGGCGCCACCTGAAGGCGCGCCCTTCACCATGGCCCACGTCCTGCTTCCCACCGACTTCAGCGATAACGCGCTGAACGCATCCCTTTTCGCGCTTCGCCTCTTCGGTGACAAAGGCAACACCTTCACCGCGGTGCACAGCTACGCGCCTGCCCTGAACGTGGAGGCCGAGGCATTCCTCGTGGAGACGGCCGCTTCCGTTGCCATGGAACAGACCGGGGCCTTCACTGAGCGGATCAAGACCGCTCTGCCCGGGCGGAAACCTGTGCTGGAGAGCGCCTGCGGGCCGGGCTCGCTTTCAGCAGTGATCCGCGACGCGCGAACCGGTGAGCCCGACCTCGTGGTGATGGGAACACAGGGCTCCAGTGGGCTGAAAGCGACCCTGATGGGCAACCATACGGTGGAGGTGATCCGCCATACGGACCTGGCGGTGCTGGCCGTGCCGGAACAGGCGCGCTACCGCATCCCGAAACGCATTGTGCTCGCCGATGATGGAGGACCGGTGGACAAAGCCATGCTCAAAGTGCTGCTGGACATCGCCCGCTGGTCGCGCTCCGAGGTGATGATCGTGGGGACGACCGATGAGGAGACCAACAGCGAACACGGGTCCACCGCCACGGCCTATGACCTGCTGCTGGGCGGCATTCCGCATACGCACCAGTACTTGAGCGGGGAGAACGTGCATGACGCGCTGAACGATCTGGCGGATCAAAGCGACGCCGACCTGGTGGCCCTTCCGCACCGCCCGCGCGGATCGTTCCAGCACTTGTTCCAGAACAGCCCTGCCACGAAGCTGGTGATGCACACCCACGTCCCCATGTTGGTGCTCCGTCCCCCGAACGGGTGAACGTGATCAGATCTGCTTGGGCTTCTTCGGGGTGTGCAGCGTGAACACCCTTGAGATGTTGAACCCGTAGTGGATCTGCCCCTCCGACCAACTGTTGGTGGTCTCGGTGATGAAGGCACGTTCGAACATACCCGTGCTATTGGTGAAGTGCAGCTGGAAAACGTGCCCGCCGGTCTCGATATCGAAACCGATGGAGAGCGAATTCTTGAACCCGGCGTTCGGGTCGGCCGCTAATTCCGCCGCCGTTGGCTCGAGCAACTGGCCGGGAAGGACGTAGAAGTACTCGGCGTTCAAGGACACGCGCTTGCTCAATTTGATGCGGCCCGAGAGCCCCACATTGTACACATCGTTCTTCTCATCGACGGTCGTCACCAGGTTCCGGTGTACCAGGCCGGGGGTGAGTTGCAGGGTGAGGCTCTCCGTGAATTTCCGCCCCACCACCAACTGGAAGGAATAGCTCATCCGGTTGCTGAAGTAATAGGTCTTCGACTCGTCGGGCCAGTAATCCGACTGCTGGGTGGTGTTCACCGCTGACGATGCGACGAACGCTGCGGTGACCGGCATGCCGCAGCCCTCCTGGCACTGGCGCAGGAACTTGTACTTCACGAAACCATCCACGGTCTTCTGGTAACTGCTCCGCCCGATGCCGATCATCACCCGGTCGGTCAAGCCGTAGTCGAGACCGAGCCGGATGGTCGCCTGGTCCAGGCCGAAAAAATTGCTCACCCCCTCCTCCAACGTGCCGAACCGGTGGCCGATCTTGAAGTCGAGCACGCCGTGCGCAGTGTTCTCCACGCTGTGCCCATTGATGACACGGGTGGTCTTGAAGCTCGCCGTGGTGTATACCGGGACCGTGTCCTCCCCGCCCAACAGTTTCAACAGGTCCTCATCCTGCGCGAACGCGGACACCGAAAGCAACGGGACGGATAGTACCAGGAGGGTCGTTCGCAGCATACGGTCGGGTTCTTACATCTTGGTGTAATCCAAGCGCACCTTCACCTGGACCTCTTCGGCGATACTCTTGCGCACCACACTCGGGATCGTGATGCCATGGTCCTCGGGCTTCACAGTGAAGTCACTGCTCGCCTTGATGCCACCCGCCGCGTCCACGACCAGAGTGCCCTTGGCCTTCACCGGCTTCATAACTCCGTGGATCGTGAGTTCGCCTTCCACCAGCACCTCATAGGTACCGGCCGTCTTCAACTGCTCGGCCGTCACTCCGGTCATCTTCCCCTTGAAGGAGGCCTTGGGAAAGGTGTTGCTCTCCATGTAGTTCTCGTTGAAGTGCTCCTGCAACAGCGCCTTCTCGAACTCAAAGGCCTTGATGAGGACATCGAACTGGATGGCCCCACTGGTGGCGTCGAACACACTGGTCACCTTGTTGTTTTCACCTACGATGAGTTCCACCGGGGTTTCCGAGGTGAAGGTGATGTGGCCGGTGCGCGTGGCATAGCGGTCCTGGGCGATGGTGGCGAGCGGCAGCAAGGCTGCGACGGCGATGATCGTTCTCACGGTGTTCATGTCGGTTGTTTTTCTTCTGTCGGTATAGGCAAGGATCATTCCACAGCGGCACAACGCTGCAACAGCACATCCATGAGCAGGCCTGTGCAGATGCCCTTGATGCTTACGGTGTCCCCCGCTTTCCAATCCCCGGGCACATCCTCCGAAGCGAATTCGCACACGACCCCGGCCAACGCATCGCCGGTCTCAAGCACCACGTTCACCTTGCCCTTGTCGCCCTGGTCGATGGCGCGGATCGTTCCGTTCACCTGGATGGCCTGCTCCGTGGCCCCAACGAACCGGACGGTGGCGGCGCCCTCGTTCTCCTGGAACGCTTTCAGCAGATCGACGGCCTCGATCGTCTCCTTGGCGGCTAACGCTTCGGCGCCTTGCACCGGCCTGTTGTATTCCGTCCAGCCATAGAGCCCGCCACCAATGACGGCAACGAGAACGACGATGGCGATGATGGTCCTTGTTCGCATGGTGTTCAATTCTCCGGGTAACCAGCAGCGACCCACAACTCCAGTTGCTGCAACTCACAGGATGGCAACGGTCCGCTCGTGGGCATGCCGATCGCTCCCGGGCTGTACCGTACCGAGGGAAGGAAGGGGCCATCGTTCACGATCTTCGCCACAATACCGCTGTACGTCGTGAAGTCACCCGCCCCGTCGCCGCCCGGCACGTGGCAGCCCGGTGTCGCGCATTTCGCTTGGACGATGGGTAAAATGGTGCCGGAGTAGGTGATGTTCGTGGTATCGCAGAACGAGTTCGGGTAGAGTTCTTCCTCGTTATCGTAGTAGCAGCCGTTCGAGAACAGCAGTGTGCCGAGCATCAAGACCAGGAGGATGGAACGCATCGGCTTCAATTGTTCGGTGCGCTGGCCTCGATCCAGATGAGGAATTGCTGGATCCGGCAATCCGGCAGCATCGAGCCGCTCGGCGGCATCGCGATCCCACTGGGGTCGTGCTGTATCGAGAGCGCAAGGCGTCCGTCCATGGCCACACTGTTGAGTACCGCCCACGAAGTGAGGTCGAGCCCACCCTGGGGTGTGGCCCCGCTGTGGCAACCCTGACAGCGCTGTTGGATGAGCGGGACGATGGTACCGGAGTAAGTAACGTTGGACGTGTCGCACACCGACCCCACACAACTGTTGTTCTGCGCACCCTGTTGGATCCAAAGGCCGATCAGGTCGATCTGGTCGTCGGTGAGGGGTGGCTGGGGCGGCTGCGGCATGATATCGTCCGGGTCGGTCTCGTTTATGGCCTCCCAAAGATCGCCGTCCTGAACGATGCCGCTGTTCATCAGGCTGGAATAATCGGTGATCTGGATCTCGTCGTTGTCGTCCGTGGCGGTGTTGTGGCAGCCGGGCACCGCGCAGTTGCTGATCAACAGCGGCAGGATCTCCTGCTCGAAGAAGACGATGTTCGTGTCGCACACCACCTCCTCCTCCCCGCCACCACCGGTACCCGGATCGAACGGCGGATCGATCGGGGCGATCGGGGGTTCGTGCTTGCAGCTGGAAAGACCCAGCACCAGCGCCAGGGCCGCCAACAGGGCCACCAGGCTGGGGACCAGCACATCACCTGCGCCCTCCTTCATCAACTTGTGCTTGGTCCCCATCTGTCGTGTTCCATTCCCATCGCTCGGGTTCTGAGCCGATCGGCGGGTACAAACCAAATTCCGCAGGAGGGCGTTCGCACGGTCCATCCCGACGAACCGGGATGATCCGGGGATGGAGCGGGAAGGACCCACGAGCCTAGCGCGTTTTGACATCGCGTGCATGTCCCATGCTCGTCCTCCGCAGTTCCACCAAACCGCTCAGCAGCACAATGGCATTGAGGCTGTTGTGGTAGCGTGGCGCATGGTTCAGTTCCATGATCCGCCCGAGGAGGCGTTCGGGCTCCGTGTCGAGCAACAACTCAAGGTCCTGTGGGTCGAGGGTGAGCAACTGGTCCATTTCGTCGGGGTTCTAGGATGTCACACCCCGAAGCTGGCGCGCGCCCACCCGTGCGCATAACGCACGGTGATGGAACAGGAAACGGGTTGGATGGAGCGGTATCCGCGGCTACCGGCCCGCGAGCCAGCGCTTGAACTCAGCTGAACGCTCGCTGCTTACGATCGCATCATCGCCGTATGGTGGATCAAGCACCACCTTCACCCGGCTCTTGCTGTAGGCGAGCAGTTCCTTGATGCTGTCCAGTTGCACGATCAACTGGCGGTTGAGCCGGATGAACTTCTCTGGATCCAGCTGTAGTTCGAGCTTGTCCAGGCTTTCCTCCAGCGGCAGGTCACGGCCTTCGCGTGTGCGCAGGAAGGTGTTCTTCATCAACGAATGGATGTACGCTATGCCGTCCGGTTCGACCACGCGGAAGTGATCGCCGTAGCGGATCAGGAAGCGCTTGATCGGTGCGGAAGGTCGCGCGGGTTGCGCGTTGGCTGCCGGGAGGTGCGCATGATCACGCACCACGCCACCCTTCTTCGCGCGCTCGATCGCCTGGGCCAGGTCCTCCTTCTTTATCGGCTTCAGCAGGTAGTCCAATGCGTTCACCCGGAAAGCCTGTAGCGCATGCTCGTCGTATGCCGTGGTGAACACCACCGGGCAGCCCACCTCCACCTGCTTGAACACTTCGAAACTGTCGCCATCCGCCAGGCGCACATCGAACAATGCAAGGTCCGGAACGGGGTTGGCGCGGAACCACTCGACCGCCCCGGAGACCGTCGGGATGTCAGCCACCACCTGGATGTCCGGATCGATGCCGACCAGCATCTTACGCAACCGCGAAACCGCGGCCGGTTCATCCTCGATGATCAGTACATTCATGGTCTAGGGATCGATCAAAGGTATCCGGACGCTGAAGGTGTCACTGGTCTTTTCCACCAGGATGGGACGTGTGGTGAGCGCCTTGTAGCGTTTCACGATACTCTCCAGACCGAATCCCGTGGAACGCGGCGGTGAAAGTCGCGGACGCAGCGGGTTCTGGACGATCACGGTATCATGCCCGGCGGTGATCGAGATCAAGAACGGCTGGCCCTTCCCGATCACGTTGTGCTTCATCGCGTTCTCCACGAGCAGTTGCAGCGTAAGGGGCATGATACCGCGCGATCGTTCCTTTCCGCCCACGTGGACCTCGATGGTGATCGCCTCACCGAAGCGACGCTGTTCCAAGGCGAAGTAGTTCGCCACCAGGTCCAGTTCCTCCTCCAGGGTGATACGCTCCTTATCGCGTACAAGCAGGATGTTGCGGAAGAAGACGCTCAATTGCTCCACATGCTCCACGGCTTTGGCCGGTTCGGATTCGATCAGCTCCACCAAGGCGTTGAAGCTGTTGAACAGGAAATGGGGATCGACCTGGCTGCGCAGGACCTCCAGTTGGAACCGGACCTGTTCCTGTTCCATCCGCTCGCGGTAACGCAGACGGCGGTCGTGGCCGCGCAGGAGCCAGAAGACGGTGACGAAGACCAGCACCGCGCCGAGGGCAACTACCCAGGGCCAGCGCCACCATGGCGCATCCACGGTGATATCCAGCGCGGCCCAATCATCGGAAACGGGTGCTTCACCGGTGAACGCACGGATCTCGAAGCGGTAGTCGCCCGGAGGCAGCGCCGAAAAACTCACTTCCCGGTCACGCGTCCGGATCACACGGTCATCGAGCCCGCGCAAACGGTACTCGAAACGCACCGCTCCCGGATCGGCATAGTGCAACCCGGTGAACTGTATGGTGATGTCGTTCCGGTCGTGCGATGTGCGCAGCGCCTGATCCACCCGATAGGACGCGTTGTCCACCAATGCACCGATGATCACGGCCGGGATCCGCGGGTCGAAGTGGGCGGCCGTGGGCTGCATGCGTACAAGCCCCTTGTTGCAGGCGAGCCAGAGCGCACCGCCCCGATCGTTGCACAGCGCGTTCAACTGCGCCTTCATCCCCTCGAGCCCGAAGCGGGCGGTCAGGTCGGTCCACATACCGCTGGTCGGGTCAACGGATGAAACACCCGTACTGCCGAACGCGAGCAGATGACCGTTGCTGTTCCCCAGCGAGAAAAGTTCACCGTCGAACGGTGGAAGTCCCACAGCCAAGCACCGGGCGGAGTCTTCCTCAAAGCGACAGAAACCGGTCCCCGGACCAGCGGCCCAGGCCTTGCCGTTGGCATCGTGCACGAGCGAATAGAAGGTGCCCTTGCCTTTCGCACCGCCTCCCGCGCCCCCCCAGCGCATCACGCCATGGCCATCGGTCGCGATCAATACCCCGTTCTCATGCGGTAGCACATCGATGACAAAGCCGGACTCCCTGGATAGCGCGGTGAAGATCCCATCCCGGTAGCGCGTGATGCCTTCGAGCGTGGCGAACCAGACCGCATCACCACGAGCACGAACGGAGAGTACGTTGTTGTTCCCAAGACCATCGGCGGTGGTGTAGTGGGCCACCTTGCCGTTGGCGAACAAGGCATACACCCCTGAACCGAAGGTGGCGGCCCAAACGGTGCCATCGTCCGCAGCCGCCAACGACACGATCTTCGTGGTCGGATCGACCTCCAGGGAGGAACGTGTGACCTTGAGTTCCTCGGCGAAGGCGGCGACGTGATTGAAGAGGCCCTTTGGTGTGGCGAACCAGATGCGATCGTGTGCGTCGCTGCACAGCGCGGTGATCACGCGCAGATCCAATCCCTCGTGCTCGGGAACAAAGAGGATGGCAGGATCGGCGCGGTGCAAGAGTTCGGTCCCATCGCACCACCAAACGGCGCCTTCGTGATCGAGCAACAGATCGTCGATGGCGCTCGGGCGTCCCTCAACCGGACGTTGTGAGGCATAGCTGCCGCGGGAGGGTCCACGATCAACCATGATTACGCCGTGATCCTGCGTCCCCAACCACACCAGGTCCCCCACCACCTGAATGCTCCGTATGGGGCCACTCGCCCATTTCGGGTCAAGTATCTCCAGGCTCTCCCTGCCCTTACCCGGCTTCCAACGAAATGCGCCGCTGCGATCGGTACCTGCCCAAACACTTCCGTCGGGTGTGGCAGTGATCGCGAGCACCAGGTTGTCCGGTGCACCCTGCGTCTCACCGAAAACCTCCAACACACCACTGGTCGAACAGAAGGCCAGGCCCTGATCGGTGGCCACCGCAACATGGCCATCCGCGGTCACGCAAAGATCATTGACATGCGCATCGGGAAGGTCACTGATCGCCGTGGAGCGTCCGTTCTCCAACACCAGCACACCCTTGCCATACGTCCCGATCCAGATCCGCCCTGCGTTGTCCTCCACCAGGGCGCGCACCGGGTCCGTGCGCAGCAGCGTGTCCTTCCACAGTGTATCGCAGCCCAATGCATCGCAACGGACGAGCACTCCCGTCGTCAATGCTGCGATGACACCGCGTCCGGAAGCGCACATCGCTTGAACGCCGCTGTTCTCCGTTCGCAGCATGACATCCACGTGCTCCCCGTCGGTCCGAAGCAGGCCCAGGTCGCTTCCCACCCAGATCAGCCCGAACGAATCCTGAACGAGTTGGCCGATGGCGGGACGCTGCTGCCCAGGTCGCACTTCGAGAACCCGGGTGTAAGGGAATTGTGCCAGCGCCAGTTGAGCGAGGACGATGCTGAGCGTGAGCAACAGTGCCCTCATGCTCAGTTCGATGGTGCCGGTTTGAAAAGCAGATCGACCTTCACCTGCACCACTGCGGCGATCTTCTGTTGCACGATGCCCGGGATATGGATACCGTGCTCGTCAAGCACGACGTCGAAGGCCGATGTCACACGGATACCCTCGGCCGTGACGATCACATCGCACGGTATGATCCGCTCACGCGGTTGTCCCTTCACGGTGAGCGTTCCTTTGGCGCGCACCTTATAGGTGCCGGGTACCGCGAGATCCACCGCCTCGATGATCCGCCCTTGGAAGACCGTGTTGGGCCATGTGTTCGAGTCCAGATAGGTCTCGTTGAAGTGCTCCATCTGCAGCGGACCATTGAAGCCAATGAAGGCCGCCGTGGGGACCCGGATCGCGAAACCGCGTGCGTTCCGATCGAGCACACCAGCTGTCGCCTCGTTCTGCGCCTTGATCACTTCCATCGGGGCATCGCTGATGAACGAGACCACGGATCGCTGCACGCGGAAGAGCACGCGCTCCTGCGCCGCACCCGCTAATGTTGATACGACCAGGATAATGGAATAAAGGATGCGCATGATCGGGCCATGAACGAAGCCCGTGCCGAAGTTAGCGGCTCGCGCTAGTGCACCACCACGAATGGCCGCACACTCGGTGCACCATTGACCACGAGTACCAAATGGTACACACCCGATGGCAACCCGCTTACCTCGACGGTCGACCCAGCGCTCACCAGGGGCGGCAACAGCACGACGCGACCTGTCACATCGCAGACCCGCGCCAAAGCCCGGCCCGGAACATCCGACAGAACGATCCGGTCGTTGGCGATCGTCGGGGACAGGGACCATTCCAGCGCGCTTCGTTCAGCGATGGACGTCGAAAGGCAACTGTATTCCGTCTGCACCCGCGTGCTGCTCCCCAAACTGTCCAATACGGCCACTATGGCTTGCGGATCACCCTTCAGGTAATGGTCCAGCCAGAGGCCCGCGAAGTCGTTCATCACATTGTGTTGTTCTTCGCGTGAAATGGTCAGGTCCGGTCCGCAGGTCAATTCGCCGAACGAGCAATTGAAGTTGCTTTCGGCGAAGTAGCAATGGCCGCCGCCGAGGATGTTCACGAAGGCCCGGCAGGGTACCGTCAGTGCATCATAGATCGGCCCTTGGTGGTCAGCGATCGGCGCCACACAGTCCTCGCTCGCTGCGAACACCATCGTGGGCACAAGCACATTGGCCGCAGCCGCGATGGCGCTGGGATCGGTCTCCGCCGGGGCGAAACTGACCACCGCCTGGATGCTCGCATTACCCGCTGCACCAAGGACACTGGCACCACCGCCCATGCTGTGCCCCATGAGGGCACTTGCCGCTGCGACATGACCGAAGAAGGGCGATGCGCCATCAACGTTCGCCGCCTGAAGGGCTTGGGCCACATAGGCCAGATCGGCGCCGAAGGCCGCGTGGTCCGGGGCGAAGCCACCTTCCGTCGTCGGCAGGGCGACGATATAGCCTTTCGGCACGAAGTAGTTCCAGAAGTTGGCATACGAACCAACGCCCATCACGAACCCATGGCCGACCACCAGCACCGGGAACTCCCCAGTGGCGACGGCCACATCGCCACCTGCTGCGACACCGGGATAGTAGAGGTCGGTGGTGATCGTACGGTTCCGCGTCGCGTCGAAGAAGTCGATGGTGCGATCGCCGATCACGTAGGGCTGCGCCTGTGAAGCGATGGCCAGGACCAGGGAGGGGAATAGGAAGAGTTGTCGCATAGGGCGATGGTTGAGTTGTTGGAACAACAACCGGGGACCGTTTCAGTTCGACCCCAAATTAGTCCGCGCCCCACAGGCGCGCTTTCACCGGTCGGCACGAAGCCACGTCGAGCACTCGGCTATATTTGCCGCCCGTTCGGAGAGGTGCCAGAGTGGTCGAATGGGTCTGTCTCGAAAACAGAAGTACTCGCAAGGGTACCGGGGGTTCGAATCCCTCCCTCTCCGCCAACCGAAAGCCACCCACAAGGTGGCTTTCCCATACCCGCACCATGCCCACCGAAGCACAGGTCCTCGCCCATGTGATGGACCGCACCCGCCAGTACACACTCTCCTATTTCGACCGACTGAAGGACCAGGACCTTCATCGCCGGTTCGTGTGTGAAGGCAAGGAGTTGAACACCGCGTTCTGGCTGATCGCCCACCTCACCACCACGGAGAACGGCTTGTTGCTCATGGCCACCGGCGGGCCGTTCAACAAGTTCAGTTGGGCGAAGCACTTCAACGTGGGCAGCACGGGGCTGCCTCCCGCGGAATGCCCTCCCTTCGCGGAGGTCTTCGAGATGCTCAATGCGGTACACGCGAAGGCCATCGCGCATGTGGCCACCCTTTCGGCCGAAGCGTTGGAAGCACCCAACGTCACCGGTTTCGCCTCCTTTGGCACCACGGTGCGCGATGTGATCACGCACGCCATCCGCCACGAGGGCTCGCACTGCGGCCACCTCGGCTGGTTGTGCAAGCTCTACGGGATCAAGACCGTGTAAGCTGGCTCAGTGCCAGAGCAGCCAGAACGTGGCGATGCCGCCGAGGTAGCCGAGCAAGGCCGGGAAGGTCATCTTCCGCAGGTACCAGATGAAATCGATGTCGACGATGCCCATGGCGGCGACGCCGGCGGCGGACCCGATGATGAGCAAGCTGCCACCCGTGCCCGCGCAAAGAGCGAGCAATTCCCAGAAGATGTGATCCTGCGGGAACTGGGTCATGGGGTACATGCCCATGGCCGCAGCCACGAGCGGCACATTGTCCACGATGGACGAGAGCAGGCCGATGGCGCTGTTGATGAGGTACACATCGCCCAACATGCGATCAAGGCCGTGCGCGAGCAGGGTGAGGTGGCCCGCTACTTCCAATCCGGCCACGGAAACCAGGATCCCGAAGAAAAAGAGCACCGTCGACATGTCGATCCGCCGGAGCACGGCGCTCACCATCAGTTCGCTGCGCTCGCTGTCACCGTGGCGCACATGGACCACCTCCGTGACGATCCAGAGCACACCAAGCCCCAGCATGATGCCCATGAACGGTGGCAGATGAGCGAATGTCTTGAACACCGGCACGAAGAGCAGGGCAGCCACACCGATGGCGAAGATCAGGTTCCGTTCGAACGCGGTCAGGCGCGATGCAGGCCCGACCAGGTCCTTGGCGACATCCGGTCGCTGCACATTACCCTTCAGGGAGCGGCCGATCCAGAGCAGCGGCAACAGCAGGCACACGAGGCTTGGAACAAGCAATTTGAGGATGATGTTCCCCGTGGTGACCCGTCCACCGATCCACAACATGATCGTGGTCACATCGCCGATGGGCGACCACGCACCACCCGCATTGGCCGCGATGACGACCATCCCGGTGAAGATCAACAGCGTTGGCTTGTCATCGATCAACTTGCGCAGCAAGGCGCACATCACGATCGCCGTGGTGAGGTTGTCCAGCACTGCCGAGAGAAAGAACGCGGTGATGCTCACGATCCACAGCAGTGTGGTCTTCTTCGTGGCGGTGATGCGCGAAGTGATGATATGGAAGCCATCGTGCGCATCGATCAGTTCCACCACCGTCATGGCGCCCATCAGGAAGAACAGGATGCTCGCGATCCCCCCAAGGTGTTCCAGGAGCGCATGATCGATCGCCTCGGTGGTCCCCGCCGCCCCCGGCAGGATGCTGTCACGCCCGACCACCAGGATGGTCCACACCAGCACACCGGTGAGGATGGCGGTCGCCGCCTTGTTCACCTTCAGCGGGTGCTCAAGTGCGATGGCCGTGTAGCCCAACACAAAAACGATGGCCATGAGCGCGAACATGCAACGGATATCGTGGGCAAGGATACGGAGCGGTTAAACTTGTTCCATGGTAGCACCGCGCAGCAACATCCGTTTGCAAGCCATCGTGCTCCTTGTCGGCACGGTGCTGCTGGCCGTCAAATTCATCGCCTGGCGGCTCACGCACAGCAACACCATCCTCAGCGATGCGCTGGAGAGCATCGTGAACGTGGTGGCCGGTGCCTTCGCGCTCTACAGCCTGGTGCTCGCAGCCAAGCCGCGGGATCGCGGACATCCTTACGGCCATGGCAAGGTGGAGTTCATCTCCGCCGGGATCGAGGGCGGGTTGGTGGTCCTCGCTGGCGCGGTGATCATCTGGCGCGCGGTGCAGGCGCTTCTCGAGCATCAGCACCTGCACGACCTGGATACCGGCATCGCCCTGGTGGCGGTCGCCGGGGCGCTCAACCTGGTGATGGGCCTCACCCTGCGCAACCGCGGAAAGAAGGCGCATTCGATCACCATGGAAGCCAGCGGTGCGCACCTGTTGAGCGATGCGTGGAGCACGGTGGCGATGGTGTGCGGATTGGTGCTCATCCGCCTCACCGGGCTGCTCTGGCTCGACCAGTTCTTCGCCATCCTCTTCGCGCTGTACATCATCGTGGTCGGGTTGCGCGTCTTCCGCCGGTCGGTGGCCGGCATCATGGACGAGGCCGACGTCGAACAAGCCGCACGTGTGATCACCACGCTCGAACAGCACCGCCTGCCGCAGTGGGTGGACGTGCACAACTTCCGCATGATCAAGTACGGCGCGGTGCTGCACATCGATTGCCATGTGACGCTTCCCTGGTACTACTCATTGGAGCAGGCGCACCATGAGATCGCCGCGATCGAGCAGCTGGTGAACCGGTCACACGACCAGGTCGTGGAACTCTTCATCCACATGGACCCCTGCGTGCCCACCAGCTGCGCGATCTGCCAGCTGGCCGGATGTCCTGAGCGCAAACACCCCTTCACCCATAATGTGGTCTGGACCCCGGACACCGTGCTCGGCAACATCAAGCACGGCGCGGTCACGAGGGATCAGCGACAGGAGCAGTAGGCCGGCCCCAAAGCAAAAAGCCCCTCGCGGGGCTCTTTGTTCTCGGGTGGAAGACCGGGCTTGAACCGGCGACCTTCGGAATCACAATCCGACGCTCTAACCAACTGAGCTACATCCACCATTTCCGTCCGCCGAAGCGAACGGGCGGCAAATATAGGATGAGCACGGCGAGCATGATCAGCTGCCGTCCTGCGCGGGTCGTGCTGCGTACTTTGCGCCAAGCATGACGCTCGCTTCCGCCGCCCCCCTTCTCCGCCCTGCGGAGGGCCGGACAGGGCCTCATGTACTCTTCCTCCCCAAATGGTATCCGGGGCGGAACGACCCCCAGTTGGGTGACTTCCTGCGGAAGCAGGCCCTCGCGGTGGCCGCGGACATACCGGTGAGCGTGCTATACATCGCTCCGGTGGCCGATGCGGATGCCGAGGAACTGACCGAACGTGATGGGGCCTGGGAACTGCGCTGCTACTACAAAGCCAGCACCCATGGCCTGCGGATCTGGCGCAAGGCGGTGAACTTGCGCCTCTACTGGCGGGCCGCGATGCGCGGATGGGAGCGGCTCGTGCGCGAACGCGGCCTGCCGGACCTCATCCACGCTTACATCCTGGTGCGACCGGCCATGGTGGCCTGGCGGATGAAGCGGCGGTATGGCATTCCCTACATCGTGAGCGAACAGAGCAGCGAATACCTCGACGGCACTTATGAAGGCAAGGGCCCGCTCTTCAAGGCGTTGAGCCGCCTGCTCTTCAAGCGCTCGGCCGGGGTCACCGCCGTTTCGGCATGGCTGGGCGATGCCTTGGTGAAGCACCGCCTGTGCACGAGCTACACCGTGGTGCCCAACGTGGTACCCGGGCTCGAACGCCCGCTTCCGCCGCGCGGACCAGCAGGACACTTCCTGGTGGTGGCCGACCTGGTCGACAAGACCAAGAACGTGAGCGGTGTGATACGCGCGCTGGCACAGGCGCGACAGCGCGATGCACGTGTCCAACTCACCGTGGTAGGCGACGGACCGGATCGGCGGGCGTTGGAGGACCTCTCCCGTGCGGAGGGCGTCAGCGAAGCGGTCCGCTTCCTCGGACGAATGCCCAACAACGCGGTATTGGACCATGTGGCTGAAGCATCGGCCATGATCGTGAACAGCAACGTCGAAACCTTCAGCGTCGTGACCGGCGAGGCGCTGGCACAAGGCAAACCGGTGATCGCCACACGTTGCGGCGGACCCATCGCGTTCATCACACCAGCCAACGGAATATTGATCGAACCGAAGGATACCGACGCCTTGCGCGATGCCATGCTGGACATGACCACCGGCATCGGTCGTTACGAGGCCGCAGCCATCCGGGCCGACCTGAGCGATCGGTTCAGCCCCCAGCGCATCGCCCGGCTCTTCGGTGGTGTATACCAGAACGCCCTGCGACATGTCAAGCGCTGAAACAGGAACGTTGCGCGTGGGCGTGTTGTGTGATCAACAGCGCATCCCGCGCTGGCAGGCCGAGGCGGTGACGCGCTTGTTCGCTGTGGCCGGTGTGCACCCCCTGGTGTGGATCGCCCTGGAGGATGGGGCCGCACGACCTGCCGCCTTGAAACAAAAGACGCCCGTTGCCACCGGGATCTTCGCGCAGGTCACCAAATGGCTTCCGAAACCACTGAACCCCGCAGCGCTGTTCGAGCAGGACCCAGCGCCGCTGTTCGGTACGCTGCGAACGATCGTCGTGCCTGCTTCCCCCGGCCTCGGTGCGTTCGATCCCGAGGCGATCGCCACGCTGGCCCCTCTTCAATTGGATCTTGTGCTGGCCTTGTCGTCCTTCCGTCCCGAGGCTGCCGAACTCGGGCATCCGCGCCTGGGTGTCTGGAGCTTCCATCCCACCCTTTCCGGCGATGCGATCGATGAGGAACTGTTCAGCGACACCGAACATGCCGCCGTGCAACTGATCCGCTACGATGCCACAGGCGATGTGCGTGTGCTGCGCGAAGGACGCTTCGCCAACACAGCGATCGACGCACCGGTCAACGAGGTGCTGATGCGCTGCGCGCTCTGGCCAGCCCAGGTGGCCATGGAAGTGATCGCTGGTCGGGAAGAAGCCGCTCGTGGTTCCGCCGCCGCCCTGGCCCCGGAGAGCGCACCGCAAAGTGCGCTCGCATCCGCCGCTGCGGTCTGGCGGGGCTGGCGCAGGAAGTTGTTCCGCCAACGCCCCGAACTGGCCCTGGAATGGAATATCGGTGTGCTGCACCAGCCGATCAGCGCATTGCTGGAGGAAGGAGCGAGCATGAACGTGCGTTGGCTGCCACCGCCTTCGGCAGGCCGAACGCGCAGTGAACCGTTCGGCTACACGACGGAGGACGGACAGCTGAACGTGCTCTACCGTAAGCACTCGGTAACCACTGGACAAAGCAGCATCGCACGCCTGCGCCCCAAAGCGGACAATGTCCTGAAGCGTTCGCGACCCATGTTGGAAGGTGCGGGCATCACCGGCTATCCGTACGTGGTGGAGCACGAGGGTGCCGTGCATGTGGTGGTGACACACACCACCGGCACCGACCTCTACCGCTTGAATACCACCAATGATGGGCTTGATCACCTGGTTTCGCTGGTCGCAGAGCCGTTGCATGCACCCACGCTTTTCCAGGTGGAGGGCCGATGGTGGCTCTTCGCCACCGATCCCGCCCTGCCTGACATCGCCCTGCTCGCCTTCCATGCGAACGATCTTCAGGGACCCTACACCGCACATGCGCTCAACCCGCTGAAGATGGACGTAACCTCTTCGCGCCCGGCCGGCACGCCCTTCCAGCGCGATGGTGTGTGGTGGAGGCCGGCGTTGGACGCCTCGCGACCCGACACGTCAGCCGTGGTGCTGAACCGCATCGTCATACTCACCCCGGACCTTTACGTGGAAGAGACCGTGCGGCGCATCGAAGCTTTCCGTGGCACCACCTACGGGCGCGGATTGCGCACCCTCTGCGCCATGGGCCCCATCACCCTGGTGGATGGCTTACGCTCCCCGATCGTATCAGCGGATAAGGCGACCACGAGCCGCAGCAAAAAGCGAAGCGGTTCCTCAAGCAAGCGCAAATGATCCGTCCTGTTGCCGGCACGGTCGTTTCGCGTGTGGCCATCGTGGCCATGAACCTGCTGGTGGTGGTGGTGGCGGGCCGCGCGCTCGGCACCACCGGACTTGGGACGATCAGCTTGTTGGTGCTCGGCATCACGTTCATCCTTGTGCTGAACAATGTGGTGGGCGGTGGCGGCATCGTTTACCTGCTTCCCCGCCACGGCGCCGCCGCGTTGCGCTGGCCCTCGTACGCCTGGGCGCTCGGCACTGCGGCTGTTGCGCGGTTGGTGCTGCATCGGTGGCAACTGGTGCCCGAAGGTCTTGCGGACCACACGGTGGCCCTCGCCTTTCTGCAAGCGATCATCGGCATACACCTCGCGATCCTGCTTGGGCGCGAACGCATCGGCGTGCACAACGCGCTCCTCGTATTCCAGGCCGCAGCATTGCTCCTGGTCTTCGCCGTGCTGGTGCGGCACGATACGGCCGATGTGATGGACTATGTGCTTGCCGCCTACGCCGCGCACGGCGCCACGGCATTGCTCAGCACCATCGCCAGCATCCGCCACACAGCCGATCGCCGCGCCATCGCGCCCACCGGTCATCCCGTCGTCGATCTGTTCCGGCAGGGCGCCATCGCACAAGCCGCCAACGGCATGCAATTGCTCAACTACCGGCTGGCCTACTACCTCATCAAACGCTCCATCGGCATTCCAGCGGTGGGCATCTATTCGGTCACGAGCCAACTGGCCGAGAGCACCTGGCTGGTGCCGAAGAGCCTGGGCCTAGTGCTTTACGCGCGCATGAGCAATACCGAAGGCATGGAACGCCAGCGCGACCTGACGCTCGCCGTGCTGAAGGTGGCGCTTGCCGTGGCATTGCTCTTCACGGTGGTGCTGGTGCTGCTGCCCGATGCGCTGTACCAGCTGGTGTTCGGGCCTGAAGTGACCGGCATCGCGAAGCTGGTGCTGCTACTTGCCCCCGGCTTGTTGGCCATGGCCGCCTCGCAGGCCCTAAGCCACTACCTGAGCGGCACCGGCCGGGTGTGGCACAATGCCATCGGTTCGGGCCTCGGTGCGGTGGCCACGTTGGCCCTCGGTTTTTCGCTCATCCCCAAGTACGGCCTGCCCGGCGCGGCCATCACAGCCTCCATCGCTTACTGCACCAGCACCCTCTACCAGGTGGTCGTGTTCCATCGCCTCACCGGTGCGCGCCTGCGCCACTTCGTGCCGAACGCCGCGGATGTTGACCGCCTGCGCACCTTGTGGAACCGGTTGGTGGGGCGGTGAGCACTGGCTACCACATGGTAGCGAGGTCGCGCTCAATCCTTCACGAAGCGGCCAAGCACACGCCCCCCTCGTCCTGTGCCTGTCGAGGGATCGAGGGCGCGCAGCACGTAGCTGCCCGGTGCCAACGCACCGATGGACAACACCGCTTCGTCGCGGCCCATGGTCGGGGCGCGCAGCACCTCGCGGCCTTGGAGATCGGTAACTGCCAGGGTGCGCACATCGCCAAGGGGACCCACATGCAAGGTGCCCGTCGCGGGCACGGGCCATAGGTTGATGGTCGGTTCGCTGGCTCGCTCCGGCGCGCCCGTGGCGAAATCCGGCCCATAGAGCCGCGTTACGAAGCGCTGGTCCGGGTCGTCGGTGGTGCCATCGTCGTAACCATGGTACTCACCCCAGATGTAGCACATGCTGTCGTTGGTGAACATGATGTCCTGGATCCCGGCATATGCTGATCCCTGATAGAAGTGAGGACCGCAACCACCTGATGCGAAGTAGTCATCGAGCAGGGTGCCGTTCGTGTCCACCAAGCAGATGTGGCCGCGCGCAAGGCCATCGACATCCTGGAAGGTTCCAGCGATGATCAATCGCCCCGCATCCAATTGCGTAATGGAACCCGGGGCCCCAAGCGCCCAAGGGTTGACCAGCGGTGGTGTGATCCCAAAGCGCAAATGGTTGTTGAAGGAGGGGTCCAGACCCCCATCGGGCATGAAGCGAACAAGCTGTAGCGTATCAGGGCCACTGGCCTCCTTGAAAAGCCCGGCTGCATAACAACGCCCGTCAGCAAGCGGCAGAAAGGCGGCGGTACCGCCCCAATTCGCGCCGGTGTAGAACGTGGTATCCAGCGAACCATCGGCATGCACCCTGAAGATGTTGCTGGTGGCATGCCCATCGAACTGGCTCATCGCGCCCGAACAAATGAATTTTCCATCAGGCAATTGTTCGAACCAATTGACGGCGCCATCGCCCCCGTGCGGTGCGCGGGTGGTGTCCAGGTAGCCCGTGTTTGTGAACCAGATCAGATTATAGAAGCCCACCCAGTTGCTATCGGGATAGTTCACTTGGTGCGACCCTCCCATAAGGATGCGACCATCGGGATATACATGGTACTCGCCGACCTGAAGCGGTGTGAAGTAAGGGATCTGAACTGTGCCGAGATGGTACCCTGAATCGTTCGTTCCATCCAAAAACACGCGGCGCACTACATAGTTCGAAGCAATATAGAAGCGGTCATTCCAAGGCGTGATCATTCCATTACCCAATTGGCTGTAGCTGAACGTCGGATCCCAGCTGCCATCTGCGTTGAGCCGGGCGATGCCGGTATATTCCAATGGTTCCGCACCTGGAAAACCGATCTGCCCCGCAATGATCACTTTGCCATCGGGCTGCGGAAAGATCGAGTTCACGTACCAATTATCGAAATGGGCCCGGAAGGTGGGGTCCAATGCGAATGGGACCTGGCCTGCGGCCGGAAGGATCGCAATGAGCATGAAACCTAACGCCCACTGTGCACCCGATGAACTCATTGTTGCACGATGAGTTGCTGAACCTTGGACGACATGGTGAAAGAGTGGTGCTTACAGAGAGCGATGAAGATAGGCCGGAAGCATTGAGGCGATGGCTTGAGACCCCATCCCGCCCGATCTCCCGAAATTCGTCCCGACATGGAGCTGGTAGCAGGCATACGCAGGGGCGGGTTCTGGAGCACGATCGTGCTTTACGGGCTGGCGCTTGCGGCGCTGGTATCGGTATTGAAGTATGTGCAGTACCACTATTGGATCCGCGACCTAACGATGGAGATCTACGTCGGGGTGGTAGCCGTGCTGTTCACCGCGCTGGGCATCTGGGTGGGTACCAAACTCCTGGCCGGTAAGAAGCAACATTTGGCGGAGCAGCCCGTGGTGCCCGCTGGCCTGCCCCACGCGCCGAACGGGGTGGCCATCCGATCGCTGGGCATCAGCGAGCGGGAGTTGGAGGTGTTGCGCCTGATCGCCCAAGGGCATTCCAACCAGGAGATCGCCGATGCGCTCTTCATCTCGCTGCCCACGGTGAAGTCCCATTCGTCGAGCTTGTTCAGCAAGCTGCAGGTGCGCAGGCGCACGGAGGCGGTACACAAGGCCAAGGCGGTCGGCATCCTGGGTTGAAACCGGTCATCCGTAGGGATGGATCGGCGCCCGACGCGTGTGATCCATACCAAAGGATGATGCGCAAGCCCACCGCATTGCGTTGGTTTGGCCCCACTAACGAACACCAACACCCATGAGAAGAATAGTCCTCACGTACGGCCTCATCGCCGGGATCATCGTGTGTGCCATGATGTGGCTGACCCTGTCCGGCGGGGACCACGACTTCGACAGCGGGATGTGGGTCGGGTACACGACCATGGTGATCGCCCTGGCCACCATCTTCTTCGCGGTGAAGACCCATCGCGACAAGCACCTGGGCGGCTCCATCACCTTCGGCAAAGCTTTCGTGATGGGGCTGTGCATCACGCTTATCGCCTCCACGATGTATGTGGCCTCGTGGCTGGTGCTCAGCGCCACCTCGGACCAGGACTATATGCAGCAGTACTACGAGCATACCAAGGCCGAGCTCGAAAGCAGCACACGCACGCCTGCCCAAGTGGAGGCCGAACTGCAGGATATGCGCGACTTCCAGGAGCTCTACAAGAACCCCGTTGTGAAGGTCGGGTTCACGTACCTGGAGATCCTGCCCATGGGCCTGTTCATTAGCTTGCTGTGCGCGGCCCTGCTGAAGCGCAGCGCTCCGGCCTTTCCCAACGACCCCGCCCGACCATGAGAACATCGATCCTCCTACTGTGCGCGGTGGCTGCCACCGCCTTTACCGCAGGCCGCATCTCGGTGCCGGACGCACCTGCCGATGAGCCCCGCGCCACGGGCATCGGCGGCGTCTTCTTCAAAAGCAAGGACCCCGCGGCCTTGCGCGCCTGGTACAACAAGCACCTGGGCATGCCGGTGAACGAGTACGGCGCCGTGTTCGAGTTCGGCGATGCCGACGCCGACGGCCGCGGCTACCTGCAATGGAGCCCCTTCGGCGCGCGCACGAAGTATTTCGCACCGAGCCCCAAAGACTTCATGATCAACTACCGGGTGGTACACCTCGAAGAGCTGATGAAGCGGATGCGCGCGGATGGCGTGGTGTTCACGGACAGCATCGAACGCGTGGAGTACGGCGCCTTTGTTCACGCCATGGATCCCGACAGCAACAAGCTGGAACTCTGGGAACCGGTGGACAGTGTCTATGGGAAGATGGGCGGCGAGACGATCAAGTGAGGGGCATGGCGCGCGTTGCGGGAGCAGGGTCCTCGAAAACGAGAGACCCGGCGGAGGTTCTGTTGCGCTGTAAGGTCATGCGGTCGCCCTACCCAACGCCACCTGCTCGCTGGTTCGCGTGCAATGGTCGAACCAATCGACCAGGTCGGTGCGCGGTTGCAATCCAGCCAACGCGTTGCCGATCAATGCCTGGTACGCGGCAAGGCCGTGTTGCTTGTAGTGCATGATGCCATCGGTCGTCAGCCCATCGATGTGCGCGATCGTGAACCGGTCGTGGAAGTCGTAGGCGATCGGCTTGAGCGCCCCCGTGTCGGTGATCACCAGCGGGTTCACCAGATCGGCCAGCGGTCTGTGGTGGTAGGGTAGCACATCACAGCTCCCCAATAGCCCGGTGTAGGCCTCGCCCTGCTGCCAAAGGCCCTGGGCGGGCGCGAGATCGCAATGCACCTTCGCCTGATCGGCGAGTTCCTCACGCAGTGCCAGCGCTACGAGATACAGGCGTGCGAGGTCCGTGGCCGTGTAGCTCGCGAAGCCCGCCATGGTGCGCGCCCGGCCCGCCATGGCCACCGGCCTTATCTGCAAGGCCCTTGCGCCAAGGGCTACGAGGTGGTCGGCCAGTTCGGGCAGTTCGGGCAAGGCGTCGCGCGTGAGCGAGATGGCCGCCGCCACGGGCCGCCCTTGCGCGGCAAGCCGCGCGACCGCCGCACTGGCCTGCGCGAACGCGCCGACGCGCCCCCGGATATGATCGTGCGTGGTGGCAAGTCCATCGAAACTCACGGCCATGCCATCAAGCAATTCCAGCGTGGCATCCATGCGCGCGGTGGCGAGCAGGCCGTTGGTGACCATGGTGATGCGATAGCCCAAGTCCCTGGCACGCTCCACCACATTGCGCAGCGGCTTGTACACGAGGGGTTCGCCACCGGAGAGGCTGATCACCTGGTACCCTTCGGCGCGGAGCAGGGCCAGCGCATCGCCCAGCACCACCGGATCGAGCGCGGCTTTTTCGCGCAACCCCGACTCCGAATAGCAGTGGAGGCAGGCCAGGTTGCACAACCGCGTCGGGTGCAGGTGGATGATACGGTCGGGCAGGAAGCCCGACCGCATCATCACGTTCGCTGCATGGGCGGGTTCAGAAGCCGCCGCCGCCATTGATGCCCTCTTGGATACCGTCCACCTGGAAAGCGACCCGCACACGGAAGCGGTCCCAATCGATGATCCCGTAGGGGAACACCTCCCACTTGGTGATGCCATGGTGGTGCTTGAAATCGAGCTTCGGCCACTTATCGGTGAAGTAATCGATGCAGATACCGTAGATGCATGGATTGAACTTGCCGATGGAAAGGCCATCGATCACCACGCGATCGGCGAGGCCCTTGATCGCCGCATCGCTCAATTTGAAATTGGCCAGCCGCTTCGACATGCGGTCCGCCAGATCCTTGCTGCTTACTGTTGACATGTTGTTTTGGGTTTTTAAGGTGACACCCTTGGCCAAGGCTTTATCACCACACGAACCACGGCATCACCACCGGCCGCTGAAATACCCGATCCATGGTAATTTCAAGGGGTATCCAGGTGCATACCGCTATTTCCTACCCAATGCACGGTAGTGGAGCGCACCCGCAGCAGGGCCTGTGCCAACGAAAGAGCCTTTGGTAATAGTTCAGGTATGCCGATCAAGAGATCCGCAGGAGCGGAGGCCCAACTTTGGTGTTGTGAGGCCCACAAACCTTCAACCCTTCGCCGGGTCTTCGCCTCGCGACCGCTGCGGTTCCGCGGGTACGTCGGGGTCTCCGCCGTGCGGCGGAAGACCCTGCCAGGCTTCACTTCCTCCGCAGCCACCCCAGCACGCGATCGCTACCGATGCGCCAACGATCGCCGACGCGATCAAGGTCCAAGGTATTGCGCGTGCTGCCGGTGTTCTGCTGCATCACCTCCACTTCCCCATCCCCCACCCGGCTGATGATGGCGACATGGCCGAACGGATTTCCGCGCCAGCCATCGAACACCACCAGATCATCGACCTCCGGCATGGAAGCGCTTCCGTTGGTGAATTGGAGCAGCGCGAGATCGGCGTTCAGCGTTCCATCAACGATGGTTGTATCGAAGAAGTCCTTCGCGTTGCCGTACGAGTTGGGCATGCGGTGCTGGAACCGTTCGAAGTAGTAGCGCTTCACGAACTCGACGCATTGATACTTGAGCCCAATGTTGTAGCCATCGACGATGCTGCGACCACTGTTACCGGAGAATCCGCCGTTGCAATAGACCACCACGCCGTTCAGCGAATCCAGCGGATCGCCATGCACATGATGCGCGACCTCAACAACGCCGCGTGTGATGAGCAGGTATCCACCCGCAACAAGCACCGCCGCCACGAGCACGACCAACAGCAGGCGCTTTCTCATGTGGCGGATCGTTGCGATGCCCGATGCCCTACCCTAACCCCATCACATCGGCCACGCCCACCGGTCGTGCCTTGGTGAAGCCTTCGCCATAGGTGGTGCCGAGGTAGCGCCCGAACTGCCGTGCGCGGCCTTCGAGGTAGGGCATGAAATCCTCCCGTGCGATGGGGCTTGTGGGCTCGGTGCTCGCGGGATCGTGGAACTGCGACGCGAAGCAGCGCAGTGCTTCCATCTTCTTCGGCCAGTAAGCGGTGATGTCGATGATCAGATCGGGTTCGATCCAATTGTCCTGGATGGTGTGCAACACGGTGGTGGGGCGCCAGGCTTCCTGCGCAGCACCGTCGTCCATGGTGACCACGCGGCGCAAGCCGCTGAGGAAACACGCCTCGGCCACAAGGGCAGCACCACGGCCGTGATCGGGATGGCGGTCGCGGACCGCATTCGTGATGACCACTCTGGGGCGGTGGCGGCGCACCACTTCAACGACCTTCAGCAGGCTGGCTTCATCCATGCGGAAGAACCCATCGGGCAAACCGAGTTGGTACCGGAAAGCGGCGCCCAGCACCTGCATGGCCGCCTCGGCTTCGCGCTTTCTTATCTCCGGCGTGCCGCGCGTGCCCAGTTCACCGGCGGTGAGTTCGACCAAGCCCACACTGTGGCCCAACGCGCGGTGGTGCAGCACGGTGCCGGCCATGCTGATCTCCACATCATCGGGATGCGCAGTGATGCAGAGGATGTCGACAGGCTGGATCATTTGCCCTCCAACCAGCCCACGATGGCCTCATCGCCCGGCTCCACGGCGGAACCCACCGACTTCACCAGATGGCCTTCCTCATCGATGAGGAATTTGTGGAAGTTCCATTTCACGGTGGCGTCCATCGCACCGTTCTCGCTCTTGCTGGTGAGCCACTTGTAGATGGGGGCCACACCATCGCCTTTCACCTCCACCTTCGCCATCATCGGGAAGGTGACCCCGTAGTTCTTCTGGCAGAAGGTCTCGATCTCTGCCTCGGTACCGGGCTCCTGCCCACCGAACTGGTTGCACGGGAAGCCGAGGATCACCAGGCCCTTGTCCTTGTATAGCTCATACAACTCCTCGAGTTGCTTGTACTGCGGGGTGAAGCCGCATTCGCTGGCGGTGTTCACCACGATCACTTTGTGGCCCTTGTAGCGATCCATCTTCACGAGCTCGCCATGGATATCGGTGGCGCTCAGGTCATGGAAGGACATGGTGGGTGGTGTTTGGGGTCGGTCGGCTGAAGTGGGGCCGGGCGCCACCTGCACGGCATTGAAACAAGAGAGCAGGAGGAACAGCGGGAGCAGGAGGACGTTCGTGGTGCGCATGGGCGAAAGAACGTACGAAGGTCCGGAATGTTCACGATCGCACCGCGATCGACGGTCCGGGGCTGATGCTACCTTTAGCGGCCTTTCGCGTAGGAAAGGCACCAAGCCCATGATCCGCGTCGTATCCCCGCTCCTTTTTTTCGTCCTTACACTCCCCTCGTTCGCGCAAAAACGGGTGGTGCAGCTGGCGGACGCCGATCTGTTCCTGCGCAACCCCGACCTGAGCCTGGACCGTGGTGCGATCGCCGGCATGCAGGCGGCCGGCCTCCAGCAGGAAACGATCGATGCGGTGATGAAGGGTAGTGACGCGAAGAACTGGCCGGTGGGCCTGCGGACCGATAGCGCAATGCACCGGAACCACCTGACCGTACGCAACTATGCCGCGGTGTTGATCTGCGAATACAACAACGGTTCGGAGAACATGAGCATCGTTTCGGTGGCCTCCAACGACAACCACCACATGCCCGAGGAATTGCGCAGCCCGGAGGACATCTACTTCGTGGTGCGCGCCGGCGGTGTCGCCAAGGTGCAGATAGACGTGCGCCCCACGCCGAGCATGGGACCGAGTTACAAGCGCATGGACATGGCGCGCATCCTGGATCCCGAGAAGATCTATGCCACCTACAACCTGGGTCGCGATACCACCGCCCTGGGGGTGCTCGCACGCCGTGGCATGAGCAAGCCGGAGATCGATGCGGTGGTGTTCCGCAGTACCGAACGCAACTGGCCCGACGGCATCGCGAGTTTCGAGAAGCGCTACCCACGCCTGGCCGACTTCAAGAAATACAAGGCCTACCAGGCCGCCCGCTGGAACGACCTCGTCCTGTTGGTGATCCCCGCTGCGGAGAACCAGAAGATGCCCCAGGCGCTCCGTCCATTCATCGACATCTATATGGTGTTCGCTGTGGATGCCGTGCAGGTGAAGGAGAAGAAGTAGGTACCGCGAACGCGCTTCTCGTTTACGCCTGCCTGCCCTGAGCAACTCCGCAGGGTGTGCTCCGCAGGGCGCAGAGCGACCGAGGAGTCGAAGGGCAGTTGCTATCCTGGCGCCTCTACCTTCGCGGCGTGAAACCTGGGGAGATCGCGCACTTGCTCCGATTGGAGGTCGCTTTGGACCTGCGGCAACGCGCCGCATGGGGTGGCATGCTGTTGTACGTGGTCAGCGCGGTGTACGTGTGCTACCTGGCGGTGAAAGGCGGCTTGAGCGTGGCCACGTGGAACGCGTTGTTCTGGATCATCCTGCTGTTCGCGGCCTTCAATGCGCTGGCGCGTTCGTTCCAACGTGAGGATGCCGGGCGGCACCTCTACCTCTATACGCTTGCCGATCCGCGCAGCGTGGTGCTGGCCCGGGCGCTTTACAACGCCGCCACCATGGTGCTGCTCAGCCTGCTCAGCCTCCTGTTCTATGCGCTCTTCCTGGGCAGCGGAGCCTTGGAAGGTGCCAACGTGGGCCAGTTCCTGCTGGCCGTGGTGCTGGGAGGGATCGGCTTCGCGGCGGTGCTCACGCTCATCTCGGCCATCGCGGCGCGCGCTGGCAACGGGCTTGGCCTGATGGCCATCCTTGGCTTCCCGATCGTGCTGCCCATGCTGCTGGCGGTGGTGCGCGCCAGCAAACTCGCGCTTGACGGTGTGGCCTGGAGCGTGAACAGCACCTACTTCGGTGGTTTGGTACTGCTGGACGTGATCACCGTCACCTTGGCCTGGTTGCTGTTCCCGTACCTTTGGCGCGATTAGTCAATGGCAGGCCGGAACGCGCTCCCCCCTTCGACTCCGCTCAGGGCGAGCGCTATTGATCCGGCACGTGCTGAGCATTGGCGAAGCGATACTCCGCAAGGCGCGAAGCGGCTACGGAGTCGAAGCATGGGCCCAACGTCCGTTATAATCCGATGAAACACTGGTGGTGGAAGGTTCTGGCGGTGGGTTTGCTCCTGTTCGCATCCATTGCCGCACTGCGTGTTCCACTTCTGCCCGCGCTGGTGCATGTGTCACCGGACCGGATCGCGCCGGGGCCTGCCGAGATCACTGTAACGGGGTACAACACACACTTCACGGACAAGGGTGCGTTGGCGGTGTGGATCGAGAACGGCCAGGGCAAGTGGTGCGCTTCGACCGTGACGCCGATCGACGACACCCATCTGCGCATCACCGGACTGGACATACCTAACGGACTGAAGGAGAACTTGAGCACATTGGCGCTCTTCAGCGGCACGGATGGCTTGTTGCGGATGCCACAGGCACTTTGGACCGAGGGCACCGGGAACGGTGATGTAGCCGAGCGTGCGTCGTGCGTTCCGGGTGATACACGGAGCGGTCACTTCTTCGCCTTCCCCAACCGCAGCATCCTCTACGAGAGCATCCGCAACCTGCACTTCCACGTGCCGATGTGGTTCGCGATGATCACGCTCATGGGCATCTCGGTGGTGTTCAGCATCATGACACTTTCTTCGAATTCATTGGAGCATGACCGCAGCGCGGAGATGGCTGCACGCGTGGGGCTGGTGTTCTGCGCACTGGGCCTTGTTACGGGTGCCACCTGGGCGCGGGGCACCTGGGGCGCGTTCTGGACTAACGATGTGAAGCTGAACGGCGCTGCCGTTACGGCATTGATCTACCTCGCCTACCTCGTACTGCGCGGTTCAGTGCAGGATGCATACAAGCGCGCCCGGCTGTCGGCGATCTACAACATCTTCGCGTTCGTGCTGCTGGTGCTGTTCCTCTTCGTGGTGCCGCGCCTCAACGCGGTGGACAGCCTGCATCCCGGCAACGGCGGCAACAGCGGCTTCAATGACCTGGACCTGGACAACCGGCTGCGCGCGATCTTCTACCCTGCTGTGCTTGGCTGGATCCTGCTGGGCGTATGGATGTTCAACCTGCGGGTGCGTGCCGCGCGCCTCGCCGATCAACTGGACCGATGAGAACACTCGCCTTCCTCTCTTTGCTGCTCCTCGCGATGAGCGCCCACGCACAGAACGCCGCGCCGAGCTGGCTGGAGAACACGCTCTACGGCAATGGCAAACTGAACACGGTGCTCATCGTGGTGTCGGTCATCATCGTCGGCATCGGCTTCTGGATGTTCACCATGGACCGGCGCATCAAGCGGATGGAGGAGCGCATGAAGAAATAAGACCGACCATGAAACGCAGTCACATCATCGCCATCGTCATCATCGCCGTTGCCATCGGGATGTTGGTGGGTTCGCTTTACGATAGCAGCACCTACGCCGATCTGGACCAAGCCCTGGAGCATCCCGGCAAGGAATACCACGTGGTGGGTGTGCTCGATCGTTCGCAGGAGATCATCTACGAACCGAGCCTCAACGCGAGCCTCACCACCTTCACGATGAAGGACCTGGAAGGCCGCTCGTGCAAAGTGCTCCTGGCCAAGGCCAAGCCGCAGGACCTCGAACGTAGCGAGCGCGTGGTGCTCATCGGCAAGGCGAACGCGAACGGCGAGTTCGAAGCGCGGGACATGCTGATGAAATGCCCGAGCAAGTACAACGAGGAGAACAAGATCACGGGATGACGTCAGGTCGTCGATCGCGTTCCGCAGTCGTTGTAACGTCGACCCATTGGGTCGACCAGGATCAATAGAGCAGGACCAGGAGATGGACAGCGGAACGATCAACTACATCGGCGAGCACCTTTGGGCGGGTACGTTGGGGCATGTCCTCACGATCGTCTCGTTGGTCGCTTCGGCCCTGGCCACGCTGGCCTTCTTCCTTGGTGCATTGCGCAGGAACGGGGAATGGACGGCGCTGGGTCGCCTCGCCTTCCGCATGCACAGCGTCGCGGTGGTGGGCATCGTTGTCACGCTGTTCACGATGCTTTTCAACCACTGGTTCGAGTACGACTATGTGTGGAAGCACAGCAACCTCCAGATGCCCATGCGGTACATCGCGAGCTGCTTCTGGGAAGGCCAGGAGGGATCGTTCCTCTTGTGGACCTTCTGGCACATGGTGCTCGGCAATATCCTCATCTACCGCGCGAAGGAGTGGGAGCCGCATGTGATGACGATCGTGGCGCTGGTGCAGGTCTGCCTGGCCACCATGCTGCTGGGGATGTATGTGGGCGATGTGCGCGTGGGCAGCAGCCCGTTCCTTTTGATCCGTGAATTGCCAGAGAACCTTGGCCTGCCGTGGACCGGCATGGCGAGTTACCTCACCGCCATCCCGCAATTCGCCGATGGCCGCGGCCTGAACCCTTTGTTGCAGAACTACTGGATGGTGATCCATCCGCCCACATTGTTCCTTGGTTTCGCGAGCACATTGGTGCCGTTCGCCTACGCTATCGCCGGTCTCTGGCGTGGCGACAAGCGCGGTTGGATGGCACCGGCTCTTTCCTGGACCTTCTTCGGCGTGATGATCCTCGGCACGGGTGTGCTCATGGGCGGTGCTTGGGCCTACGAGGCGTTGAGCTTCGGCGGCTTCTGGGCCTGGGATCCGGTGGAGAACGCATCGCTCGTTCCATGGTTGACGCTCGTGGGCACGGGCCACCTCCTGCTGGTGAACAAGCGCAAGGAGACATCGCTCTTCAGCGCGTTCCTGCTCGCCATCCTCACCTTCATCCTGGTCCTCTACTCCACCTTCCTCACGCGCAGCGGTGTGCTCGGCGATACCAGCGTACACAGCTTCACCGGCGATGGCATGCTTCCGGGGTTGCTGTTGTTCCTGCTCTTCTTCGTCGGGCTCAGTGTGATGATGTTGCTACCCGACAAGGGCGGTCGCCGCTTTTATGCGCTGATCAGTGTGGCACTGCTGGCGATCGGGATCTCGTTGGAGATCCAAGTGCAGGCGATCCTCCTTTTCGGGGCGATCTCCGTCGGCATGATCATCGTCGCCTACCGCAAAGGCTTCGCACACGCCGATGCGGAGGAATCGCTGTGGTCGCGTGAATTCTGGTTGTTCATCGCTTCATTGGTCCTCTTGCTCAGCGCCATACAGATCACCTTCACCACGAGCATACCGGTCTTCAACCTGCTGCTCGAACCCTTCGGTCAAGCGTTCACGTGGCTGGGCGAAAAGACCGGCAGCGCGTTCATCACCGGTCTTGCCGCTGCCAAACTGGCCCCACCGGTCCAGGCCATCGCGCACTTCAACAAATGGCAGGTGCCCTTCGCCTTCGTGGTCACCATCCTCGTCGCCTTCACGCAATACCTGCGCTGGAAGGACAGCGACATGAAGAAATTCCGGCAGCAACTGCTGCTCTCCGTGGTGATCGCCGGCCTGGCAACGGTCGCGGCCGTGCTCTGGCTGAAGTACACCTGGAGCGACATGACGCTGGTCGCGCTTTTCTTCTCCACGTCGTTCGCCGCAGTGGCCAACGCCGCTTACATCGGCAAGGTGCTCAAAGGCAGCTTGAAGAGCGCCGGTCCTTCCGTCGCGCACACGGGCTTCGCGCTCGTCTTGCTGGGTGCGCTCATCAGCACCAGCCGCAAGGATGAGGTGAGCCGAAATTCGAAGGGCATGGACCTGCGCCTGCTCAACGAGGAGTTCAACAACAGTTCGGATATCCTGCTCTTCAAGGGCGATACGGTGCGCATGGGCGACCATTACGTGGAGTACCACGGCAAGCGCAAGGACGGGGTGAACCTGCACTACGGCATGGATTACTTCGCGGCCGTGCCGCAGGATTATCGTACCGGCGACACGGTGCGCGTGGGCGAAACGCTCTTCATCGCGCGCGACGATCACAAGGCGGGTACCCTATTCCTTTCCGACCAGCCCGATCACTGGCAGCCGCTGGAACAATACACACGGCGCCAGCTCTGGCACGCGCACGATTGGACCGCAACACACCCGGGAGAGCGTGTGTTCCAACTGGATCCACTCGTGCAGATCAACCCGCGTTTCGGGAACGTCGCGGAGCCCAGCACCAAACACTGGCCCGGGCACGACCTCTACACGCACGTACGCTACGCCGATCTCGTCATGGCCAGCGACACCGCCGACGATGACTGGATGCCCGATCGCCTGTACGACAAGCAGGTCGGCGACACCATCGTGACACCGACCAGCGTGGTGATGATCGACAGCGTGTACACCGTGAGCGACAGTGTGACCCGGAAGATGCTCGGTGAGAACTACATCGTGTACGCGGCGAAACTCAGGATCCGCGACCTGTACCGACCCGACCGCTGGTTCGAGGCGCGCCCCGTGCTCATCTATTCGAACGGCCAACCGGTCGCCGGCAAAGCCGCCGAAGTGGAAGCGTTGCGCATCAAGTACAGCCTGGCCACCGTGGATGGTGACAAGGTGGGTATCAATGTGGCGGAATCGGAGTTCGTGGTGATGCAGGCGATCGTATTCCCGGGCATCAATGTGCTATGGATCGGCTGCGTGCTGATGTTCCTGGGCACCTTCATGGCCGTGCGCCAGCGCGTGAAGCAGGGTCACCTTCCTACAGGGAAGGCATAAAGAGCAGCGGGAGTTCCCGCCTGACACACTTCCGGCTGCCCACCGGCGTTCAATGCCTCCGCGTCCATGAACTTCCACGGTGCTGACATGTACTGCCCTGCATGAACACTCCGTCCGCCTCCCACCGACCCGGGGGATCGAACTCCCGTTGGGCCATGATCCTCGTGATCTTCATCGGCCTCACCGCCGTCTCCACCCTGGTGGTCATGTCGTTCACCGCTCCCGGCCCGGTCCTTCCGACGGATCTCTCGGAGGTGTGGCGCACGTTGACCATACCGGTCGAACTGGTACCGGCTTCTGTGGACAGTGTTCGGACGAACGACTACGACGCTCTTCGGGAAGTGCTGGAAATGAACGAGAAGTTCCGCGGATCGCTGCCGACCTCGTTCAAGGCAGGGCAAGTTGAACGGGGGCCCTTGCTCAACCGCATCATCGAAAAAGAGGACGGGTACCGGATCACGACGGAGCAGCGATCGATGATGGCGACGCCGAGCATCTCGGGGAACCGCCTCTTCGTGCCGGGCGGCTTCGGGTCCAAGGTCTACTACGCCTTCGACCTTGAGACGCATAAACCGCTCTGGACGGCGAACCTTGATGACGATGGTCCTTCACCGGCGGCCTGCACGGATTCGCTCATCGTGTTCAACACTGAATCGTGCACCATGTTCGTCCTCGACCAACTCACGGGCAAGATGCTCTGGTCGCGCTGGCTTGGCGATCCGCTGATGTCGACCCCGATGGTCGCGCAGGGCCGCGTGTTCACCTCCTATCCGAAAGGGATCCAGTCCCATGACAATGGACCATCGGTTCCGAACACGATGGCCCCCTCTCATCCCTTCGTGTGTTTCGACCTGCGCCAAGGCACCATCCTCTGGCAGGTCTGGCTCGATGGCGATGTCCTGTCGACGGCGGTGGCCGATGAGGGATCCATCTACCTGACAACGTTCCCGGGGACCTTGTACAAACTGGACCAACAGACGGGCACGATCCAGGCCGCGATGGGCATGCGAGCCACCTCGGTCCCTGCTATCATGGGCGAGGAGATCTTCGTGACAAAACGTGCGGACAAGGATAGCACGGTCATGGAGTCGATCGCCGTGCTGGATCGGAGCACGCTGGGCTTTCTCAGGGAGTTCCGCGCGCGGAAAGCCGTCTACCTGGACCATCGCGTTCAATCCAAGTCGCGCTACAAGTCCTCTGCGCTCGCCTACGACGCAGGCAATGGGTTCGCGGATGGTGCACCCGCCTCCTCCGGGGCCTTCCAGGCGGAAAGGAACATCGGGGCCTCGAACGTTTCCTCGCTGCAAGCCTTCATGGGATCGACGATCATCCCGTTCGACGGTTCGCTCTACACGCTCATGGGCGATTCGCTCTTCTGCCTGGAGCCCGCGCTCGGCGATGTTCGCTGGTCGCTGAAGATCACCGCCGACATGCACGCGGAAGGGGGCACCGCCGCGACCGCCCCGATCGTCTGCGATGCCTATGTGGTGACCGCCACCATTACTGGCCGTGTCATCGTATGCGATCGCCGCAGCGGACAGGTGAAACTGGACCTCGCGGCAGGCGGTCCGGTACGGTACGCCCCGATCATGGTCAAGGGTAAATTGTACGTGCCGACCACCGACGGTGAACTCGTCTGCCTCGACACCAAGGATGCAGCGCTCGATGGATGGCCCATGCTTATGCGATCGGCCGATCATTTCTGCGCGCGCTGAGCAAGGGGTCCTTCATGCCTGACCGGACAATTCGGACCTTCGCACCCTATCCGCACGGATAGGCTCACGATGCGAACCCCCACCGTCCTCCTGATCGGCACAGGCCGCATGGCCTATCACCTGGGTCATGCCATGGTGAAGGCCGGTGTGACCGTGGTCGGTGTGGCCGGACGCAACAGCGAACGACTCGCCGATCTCGCCCGTTTCCTGGATCGACCCTCCTTCCGCCTAGGTCATGCGCTGCCGGAAGCTGAGTTGATCCTTGTGGCGACAAGCGATGATTCCATCGCCGAGGTCGCTGGTGCGTTGGCCGTCGCGAACACCGTCGTTGCCCATACGGCCGGGGCCATGGCCTTGGACACGTTGGCTCCCCACGCACATCGCGGCGTCATCTGGCCCATCCAGAGCCTCAGCCACGGCGCGCCCGCCGACCTGAAAGACGTGCCCCTGGTGGTGGACAGCAACAGCGACCCGGCGCGCGATGTGATGCTGCGCCTGGCGCGTGCCATCTCGGACAGTGTCTATGAACTGCCGCATGAACAGCGCGAATTATTGCATCTCGCCGCCGTGCTCACGAGCAATTTCCCCGTGTTCCTGGTGGGTGAGGCGCAACGGCTTTTGAGACAACAGAAACTCCCCCCCGACCTGTTGATGCCGCTCTGGCGCTCCACCGCGAACAAGGTGAGCACCATCGGCCCGGAGGGATCGCTCACCGGCCCCGCCCGGCGCGGCGATGCGACAACCATACAGCGACACCTCGATCTCTTAACGGCGGAACCCGATCTTCGCCGCGCCTACGCGTTGCTCAGTGACATGATCCTGCGCGCGCACGGCCACAGGAACGATGGACGGTAAGACCTACAAAGAGCGACTGGCCGGGCTGGACACCTTCCTCTTCGATGTGGATGGTGTTTTCACGGACAACAAGGTGCTGCTGTTCCCCGGCCTCGACCCGGTGCGCACGTTCAACAGCCGCGATGCGTATGTGATCCAGCACGCTGTGAAGGAAGGCCTGCGCATCGTCATCCTCACCGGAGGCAGGAGCGCGGGTGTGGAGGAGTCCTTCGGGCGGTTGGGTGTGAAGGAGTTCTTCTATCACGTTTATGACAAGAGCGCCAAACTCGATGAGTTGATCGCCAACACCGGTCTCATCCCGGCGCGCACGGCCTACATGGGCGACGACATCCCCGACCTGCGCGTGATGCAACGCGTCGGCTTCCCCTGCTGCCCGGCCGATGCCGCAGAGGAGGTCAAGGCGATCAGCGCGTTCGTGAGCAGGCAGCCCGGTGGCGGTGGCTGCGTGCGCGACCTGCTCGAACAGGTGATGAAGGTGCAGGGGAAGTGGCTCACCGAAGGCGCACACACCTGGTAACATGCGCGACCTGCTCCGCCTCACCCGCCCGGTCAACCTGTTGATCATCGTTGCCACCATGCTCCTGATGCGCTACGGCGTGATCGGGGGGAACCTCGAACGCGGCTTGAACGACTTGATCGGGCAGGCCGGAACGGAAGTGCAGCGCGACCAGCTCTCGCTACCCGATCATTTCGGTCCGCAGATGCCCCTGTACCTCTTCGTGTTGCTGGTGTTGAGCACCGTGCTCATCGCTGCGGCGGGGAACATGATCAACGACTATTTCGACACGCGCATCGACCGCATCAACAAACCGGACCAGGTGATCGTGGGGCGCACCGTGAAACGGCGCGTGGCGATGACGGGACATATGGTGCTCAGCGGTCTCGGACTGATCATCGGGATGTTCGTGGCGTGGCGCTCGGGCATGTTGAAGTGGGCCCTCATCCCCGCGTTCTCCATCGGGGCGCTGTGGATGTATAGCACCTCGCTGAAGCGACGATTGATCATCGGGAACGTGACGGTGGCGTTGCTCACGGCATTGGTGCCGCTCACCGTGGGGCTTTACGAGATCCCCTTGATGAAACAGGCCTTCACCGCGGACCCGATCGTGGTCGGGGTCCCTGGCGACGCATTCTACGGTATGGAGATCCCGTACCGTGTGTTCTGGTACTGGTTCCTCGCCTTCACCGGGTTCGCCTTCCTGAGCACGCTGCTGCGCGAGTTGCAGAAGGACATGGCCGATGTGAAAGGCGACGAGGCACACGGCTGTCGCACCATCCCCATCGTCTGGGGCATGAAATGGGCGAGGACCCTCGCACTGCTGCACACCGGCGTGATCATCGTGCTGTTGCTTGGGCTGAGAAAATTCATCCTGCACGACACCCTCTCGTTCTGGTACATCGGCATCGGGATCATCGCCCCCTTGCTGGTATCGGCCGGGTTCACCTGGTCGGCGACCGCGCGCGCTGAGTTCGTACGTGCCGGTAACGTGCTGAAGCTGGCGATGGTGGCTGCGATCTGCTTCGCGGCGGTGATCCGCTTCCTGCCATGAGCGCACCACTCCCCTGGCGCTTGGTGCTCGCCTCGGCATCACCGCGAAGACGCCAGCTGCTGCAAGGCCTGGACCTGCCGGTGGAGATCACCAGTGTCGATGTGGATGAGACCCCACCACCGGGCATGCCCGATGACCAGGTGGCCGAGTACCTCGCACGGAAGAAGGCCGATGCATGGACAGGCACACTCGCACCCGATCAAGTGTTGGTCACCGCCGACACCACGGTGCTCATCGATGAGCATCTCTTGAACAAGCCCCTCGATGATGCCGACGCGCGCCGCATGCTCGCCTTGCTGGCCGGGCGTGAACACCGGGTCATCACCGGGGTATGCCTGCGCACGACCACAACAACGAAGAGCTTCGCCGATATCGCCCTCGTGCGTTTCCGCGCGTTGAGCGCGGAGGAGATCGCCTACTACGTCGATCGCCACAAGCCGCTCGACAAGGCAGGCGCCTATGGTGTGCAGGACTGGATCGGCTATACGGGAGTGGAACGCATTGTCGGGAGCTTCTATACCGTGATGGGCCTGCCCATGCATCGGGTCTATGAAGAGCTCCGATCGTTGACACCTGCTTTTCACGGTACTTTGTAACATCAAGGCCGATCGGCCGTCCCATCTTTAAAGTGTTGCACTATGTCGCGTCGCCTCATACCCTGCCTGCTCCTCACCAGCCTTCTGCTGTCCGTTGACTCCTCGGCCCAATCGCAACTTCCTGGCCCGAAAAAGGCCTACGTCACCACCAGCGGCGAATGGATCTTCTCGCTGCCCATTCTTGACGTCAACGACAACAGCGAGGGCGGCGTGGTGCGCTTCTCACCGGTCTTCAACGGACAGACCATGCTCAACTACGATCTCAGCGAGCACTTCGGGCTGTACACCGGCCTTTCCATCCGCAACCAGGGCTTCATCTACAAAGTCCCCGATGTGGATGTCCGCTACAAATTCCGCACATATAACGTGGGCGTCCCTGTAGGCTTCAAGGTGGGGTCGATGAACAAGACACTGGTCTTTCTCGGGTACGAACTCGAACTCCCCTTCAACTACAAGGAGAAACGTTTCGAAGGCGATCACAAAGAGGACAAGTTCAATGTGTGGTTCAGCGATCGGAACTCAATGTTCTACCAGTCGGTGTTCCTCGGATTCCAAGGTCCGGGAAGCGCGACGATCACGGTGCGCTACTACCTCACGAACTTCCACAACCAGGATTTCACCGAGACCAAGGACGGCGTCACCACCAAGCCCTATGATGGCCTGAACGCGAACATCGTGGCGGTGTCGCTGGGCTACGGACTGTTCGATGTGCGCAAGCGGATGCCCATGCCTCACCACTCCGGGTCCGAGACCCTGACCAAGACAGCTTGGGACGGGCGATGAGTTGATGACTCTCCTTCGGGAGATCGGCTCGTCCAGTGGATCGGACGTTCAGCGGATCAAGGTCACATGACCGCGCCGATCCTCGTTGCTCCCCTCGGTCGATCGGATGCGCAGCAACCAGGCGTAAACACCGGGAGGCACATCGCGGCCACCGGCGGTGCCATCCCAAGGCGCACCCTTCTGGTCCGTGCTGTACAGCACCTGGCCCCAGCGATCGAAGATGTTCAATTCGAAATTCTTCGGCGCACCCACTGATGTGAACACGCCCCACACATCGTTGTAGCCATCGCCGTTCGGCGTGAACGCGTTCGGGGCATAAAGGGCGAAGGGATCCTCTACGCACACGGTGCTCTCCGTGCTATCCGTGCAACCCAGATCGTTGTACACCACCAACCGCACCGGGTAGCAATCCACATCGGGATAGGTGAACCGCGGTGAGAACTCAGTGGAGGTGCTGTCGTCGGGATCACCGAAGTGCCACAGCACGTACTGGGCGTCCTGCGATGAATTGATGAAGACGATCGTCGGTTCCTTGATCGTGGTGACCGCCGGCATCGCCTCGAAGATCGCCACAGGCGAAGGGAGGGCATCCACAGCGTCCACGAGGGTGAAGCTGCCGCTGCAACCTCCCTCATCGGTGATGGTGAGCGTCACATCGAACGCGCCACCGGTGGTATAGCAGTGCACGATGATCGAATCCTCTGCGGCCGTGCCACCGTCACCGAGATCCCAACTGCGCACGCCGCTCAAGGGAGTGAGGTCGGTGAACGTGACGCAATGTGGAGAACAGCCCAACGTGTCGTCGAGCATGAACGCGGGCAGCAGGGCTTGTCCCACGGTAACCGTCGTCTCTCCAGCAGTGCTCACGCAACCGTTGGCATCCGTTGCGGTGACCGTGTACACCGTGGTCACATTGGGTGCGACATCCGGGCCTTCAGGCGTCCATGTGAACGTGTAGTCCGGGACACCACCTGAGGCCTCGGCGGTAAGTGTGGTAACCTGCCCAGCACAAACCGGCACATCCGCCTGCGGAACGACGAGCACGGGAAGCGGCTCGGTGATGATCACTTCGATCGCGTCGGTGCATTGCTGGCTGTCGCTGACGGTGCAGGTGTAGGTGCCGGCGGCAAGGCCGTTGGCCGTGGAACTGTTGCCGCCTGATGGCGCCCAGATGTAGTTCAGCGGTGGTTCTCCACCGAACGCGGTCACGTGGGCGGTGCCATCGCTGAGACCGGCACAGCTGACATCGGTGTGCGTCTCGGTAAGCGCCGGTGCCTGGGCGTTCTGTTCCAGTACCGCGGTCGCGGTAGCTGCGCACGCGTTCGCTCCACTCACCGTCACAGTGTACGTTCCAGGGCCAAGGCCACTGATGCTGGCGATCGTCTCTCCACCGGGATCCCACAGGTACGTAACGGGGCCGTTGTTGCCTGTCACGATGGCGTTCACCCAGCCATCGTCGCCCGCGCACGAAGGATCGGTGGTGAGCATTTCAACCCCCAGCACCGAAACAGGTACTATGACGGCCGCTGGGGCATTGCACGGACCGGTGATCGTGAGTGAGACCTGGTACGCACCGGTAGCTGGATACGTGTGGGTCGGGCTTGCGAGGTTGCTCGTGTTCGCCGCGCCGGAACCCGGATCGCCGAAATCCCATGTGCTGTTCTGGCAGGGCAGCGATGTATTGGTGAACGTCACCGTGTTACCGGTACAACTCGTCGTGAACGATGGAACGTTGGGTGGTGCGTTGCCGATGAATATGTCATCGACGCCGATCCCATCGTAGCCATTGCACACCGTGCCCGAGCCGAAAATGAACCGGAACTTCACGCTGGGTTCGCCTGCAAGATCGTTCATGCAATGCGCGGCGTTCACCCATCCCTGACTGCCCTGCCCGCCCGAGCAGGAACCGACCGACGGACCCACGCGACCGGACCAGCCGGCTTTCGGTGTGGCCATGTTCAGGGCGGTGATGCTGCCCGTGTTGAACCAGTTCGCGTTAAGGCAATCCGTGGGGTCGCCGTAGCCGCCTACGTTGTACCACGTGGCACCCTGGTCCAGCGAATACTGGAAGCCAAGGCCATCGTACTGGCGCTCACATTCCCAGAACAGTTTGAACGAGACCCAGGGGTAAGCCAGCGCGGAGAAGTCGAAGCAGGGGCTTTGCAACCAGCTCTGTTCGCCATCGCCGTAGCTCGTCCCGGACAGCCCACCGACGCACCAGGCCTTGCTACCGCCACCCGCCGCATTGATCAAGGGGTGGGCAGGCGCACCCCACGCCCAGTCGTTGGCGACACCACCGCTCGTCCAAGCCGCTGCGGCCTCGAAGCCTTCCACATAGGGGAAGGTGTTCAGGGTGACCCCGCACTGGGCCTGCACCATGAAGCACGTCAATGCCAGTGGCAGGGGCACCAGGCCTCTGGACCAGCGAAAAGGAGCGGACATCGGTAGTAAGGACGTTCTTCGGGGCGCAAAGGTCGCACGATCAGGCTGAAAGGACCTCCATTCCCGGTCAGGATAGTGTCAAGCCGGTGCATCGTTCGCCCGGCAACCTCTACTTTCAGCGCCCACCAAGAATACGAGCAATGGGAACCGTGGATATGACACAGCTGATCCTGAGCGCCCTCGGGCTTCTGCCCAACATCTTCCTGGCTTATGTGGGCATTCACTACGTTTCCCGGCGACCGGGTCCCGATAGTGCCATGCTCGCGACAGGGACGTGCCTGCTCTTGCTCCTGGGCATGTTCAACTTGGTCTATTGGCAGTTGATCATGCCCGCACGGGGCTTTTCGAATTCACTGATCCCCCAGGAAGTGATGAGCGCCGTGATCACCATGTCGTACTTCGTCGCTGAAACGCTCATCGGGATCGGGTTGCTCCTGCTGGTCAAGAAGGAACTGCGACGCTCAAAAGAGTCGTCCTTCGGCCCTCCCATGGTCTGAAACTGCGCATCCGTTCCTTCGTGAATTGCCGCCCACTTCAACTTTCTTGAACCACCACTGAACAGATCCCATGGAACGCGCTTACTTCCTGCACGACGGCAAACAGCAATACGGGCCTTACACACTGGCCGAACTCAAGGCGAACCCACCGGCGAATGTGAGGAGCGTGTGGTACGAAGGTCTGAGCGATTGGACCGCTGTGAGCAATGTCGAAGAACTGCGGGACGTGTTCAGCGCACCACCTCCGCCACAGCCAACGTCACCACCCCAACCGCCGCCACCCGGACAAGTACCACCTGCGGCAGCACCCGCAGCCCCGACCGCCACACCCGTGGGTTCGTTCGATGGCAACGAAGCGAAAAAACTCGCCGCCGAGATCGACCACTACTACAACCGGATGGTCTCGACGTTCATCGTCTTCATCTCCATCGTGGTGGGCGTGGGCCTGCTTTGTGCGATGATGCTCTCAGCGGATAGCGAGGAAGCGGCCGCAGGAACCGGGGTGATGGGGATCATTGCGGCACTGGTGTTCCTCGTGCTGCACATCATCAACCTGTGCAAGCTGCACTACCGCAACTGGATGGTCGTCATCCGGATGACAGGATTCCGGGACCACAACGCGGAGCAGGCCGTCGGCTTCCTCTTCATCCCCTTGTTCAATCTGTACTGGGCGTTCCAATCGTACCAGTTGCTTTCCCAATTGATCCACCGAGTGATGGCCGACCCACGGTACGCCGCAGGCCGTGCGCCGAACACCGGCACCGCCACCGCTTACTGCATCCTCAACATCTGTGCGATCATCCCCTACCTCGGCTCGTGCATCGGCATCGTGAACATCTTCCTCTGGTTCACGGTGCACAACGAGAACCGCAGGGCGACCACCTTCATCCTGCGCACTCAGGCGGCGAGCTGATCACTGCTTCTTCGCGCGCTCCCAGTAGGCGTCCATCTCCGCAAGCGTCATGCTGCCGAGCTCCTTGCCGTCCTTGCGCGATTCGCGTTCGAGGTATTGGAAGCGCTGGATGAATTTGCGGTTGGTGCGTTCGAGGGCCTCGTCCGGGTCGATGTTCAGGAAGCGCGCGTAGTTCACGATGCTGAAGAGCAGGTCGCCCAGTTCGTCGGCTTGTTTCGGTGAAGCGGTGTCTACCTCGTGCTTCAGTTCGCGCAGCTCCTCGTGCACCTTCTCCAACACCTGGTCGCGGTTGTCCCAATCGAAGCCCACACCACGCGCCTTGTCCTGGATGCGAATGGCCTTGACCATGCTCGGCAACCCGCGCGGCACGCCTTCCAGCACGCTCTTCTCTCCCACGGTCCCGTCCTTGGCTTTCTCGGCCAGCTTGATCTTCTCCCAGTTGGCCTTCACCTCCTCTTCGTCCTTCACTTTCACATCGCCATAAATGTGCGGGTGGCGGTGGATGAGTTTCTCGCAGATCCCGTTCAGCACGTCGGTGATATCGAACGCGCCTTTCTCCTGTCCGATGCGCGCATAGAAGACCATGTGCAGCAGTAGATCGCCGAGTTCCTTCTTCACACCGTCCAGGTCACCTTCCAGGATCGAATCGCCCAGCTCATAGGTCTCCTCGATCGTCAACGGGCGCAAGGTCTCCAGGGTCTGCTTTTTGTCCCACGGGCATTGCTCGCGCAACTCGTCCATGATCTTCAACAGGCGTAGGAAGGCGGTGGCGCGGGGATCCATGGAGGGACTGGGAAAGGATGCAAATGTGCGCAGTGCGATCCAGTGAAGCGAACAACGCGGTAACACACATGGTTAACTTCACACCCCCAACAAGAATGAACATGAGCAGGATCGCGATCCTTGGAAGCGGCATGGCGGGCCAGGTGCTCGCCAGCGGTTTCCTCAAGCACGGCCATTCGGTGACAATAGGCACACGCAATCCCGCGAAGCTGGAGGACTGGCTGGACAAGAACCCGGGCGGGACCGTGTCAGGCCCTACGGAAGCAGCGGCCGGGGCGGATATCATCGTGCTGGTGACCAAGGGCTCGGGCGCAGAGGAAATGCTCACGCTGGCCAAGGCGGAGAACCTGCGCGGCAAGGTCATCATCGATGTGACCAATCCCATCGCGGACGCACCGCCGGACCATGGGGTGCTCAAGTATTTCACCACGCTTGACGATAGTTTGATGGAGCGGTTGCAGCGCGCCTTCCCCAGCGCCCGTTTCGTGAAGGCGTTCAACAGCGTGGGCAACGCGTACATGGTCGATCCGGACTTCGGTGGGATCAAGCCGACGATGTTCATCTGTGGCAACGATGCGGCGGCGAAGACCGAAGTGACAGCGATCCTGGAGAGTTTCGGCTGGGAGGCCGAGGACATGGGCGGCGTTGAAGGCGCGCGCGCGATCGAGCCACTGTGCATGCTCTGGTGCATCCCGGGCTTCGCACGGAACCAGTGGACGCATGCCTTCAAGCTGCTGAAGAAGTAAGGGTAACCCCGGCTCAAAGTCCGGGCCGACACCCTCGTGAAGCGCACCTGTACAGTCGACCCACTGGGTCGACCCATTGATCCGCAACAAGAAAAACCAAAAGAGCATCATGGCCATCACACGAAGAGCGACAGCGAACTGGAAAGGAAGCGGCAAGGAAGGAAGCGGAACGGTGACCACAACAAGCGGAGCCCTGAAGGACGTACCCCATTCGTTCCACACCCGTTTCGTGAGTGAGGACGGTAAGGCGGGTACCAACCCCGAGGAACTGGTCGCTGCTGCGCACGCGAGCTGCTTCACGATGAAGTTGAGTTTCGTCCTGAACGCAGCAGGCCTTACCGGCACCGACCTCACCGCGACATCTGAAGTGACGCTGGATAAAGTGGGTGATGGCAATGGTGTGGTCGGCATCAACCTCGTCGTAAAGGGAAGCGTGCCTGGTGCGAGCGCTGCGGATTTCCAGCGCTATGCGGAGGATGCGAAGGCCAATTGCCCCATCAGCCAGTTGCTGAGGAGCGTGCCCATCACGCTGACGGCGACGTTGGTTTGACCGCATAGCCGACCTGTCCATACTTCGGGCGGAGGCCCCGCGTTATCTTGCCCGACTTCCGGAATGCGTCGTCTCCTGCCCCTTCTTTTCGCCCTGCTGCAAAGCGTCCTTGGCATCGCACAAGCCACGGCCACGGTGAAGGGCGTGGTGCGCGATGACCAGGGCACCACGCTTCCCATGGCCAACGTGACGGTGGTGGGTGCCACCACCGGTGTGGTCTGCGACAACTACGGTGCGTACACCTTGACAGTGCCTGCGGGCCAGCGCATCGTGGTGCGTTTCAGCTTCTCGGGGCTAGATCCCCGCGAGGAGAACCTGCAACTGGAAGAAGGTGAGACACGCACATTGAACGTGGGCCTGAAGATGCGCACCCTGAACCCCTTCGAAGTACAGGGTCGTCAGCAGCAGCGCGAAACAGGCCTCGAACGGATCGACCCGCGGTTGGCTGCGTTCTCCCCCACCCCCCAAGGTGGCATCGAAGCACTGCTCGTGGGCCAGTTGGGGGTGGTGATGCGCAACGAACTGAGCAGCGGCTACAGCGTGCGTGGCGGCAACTTCGACGAGAACCTGGTGTATGTGAACGACATCGAGGTCTACCGTCCCTTTCTCGTGCGTGCCGGGCAACAGGAGGGCCTGAGCTTCCCGAACCCGGACATGATCGACCGCCTGCAGTTCAGCGCCGGGGGCTTTGAAGCGCGTTACGGCGACAAGATGAGCAGCGTGCTCGATATCCATTACAAACGGCCGCGGGCGTTCGCGGGTACCGCCATGGCCAGCTTGCTCGGCGCTTCCGTCCACATCGAGAACACGATGGCCCATATGCGGCTGCGGCAGACCACCGGATTCCGCTACCGCACGAACCAGGTGGTGTTAAGCGGGCTGGATACCCAGGGCGAATACCGCCCCGTGTACACCGACCTGCAGAGCTATTGGACCTACGACCTCAGCGACAAGGTGGAACTCGGCTTCCTGGGTCTTTACTCAACCAACCGCTACAACGTAGTGCCGCAAAGCCGCGAGACGGAGTTCGGCCCCTTCAACCAGGCGCTGCGCTTCACCGTCTATTTCGATGGCCAGGAAAAGACGGAGTTCGAAACGTATTTCGGTGCGCTGAGCGTGAACGTGAAAGCCAATAGGAACCTGCTGCTGAAGTTCAACGGCAGTGCCTACCGCACGTTCGAACGTGAAGGCTTCGATATCCAGGGCCAGTACTTCCTGGATGAGTTGGAGCGCGACCCGGGTAGTGACCAGTTCGGCGAAGTGGTTCGCAACCTCGGCATCGGGACCTCCCTGGACCATGCGCGCAACGACCTCAACGCAACGGTGTTCACCATAGCGCACAAGGGTTACCTGCAACTACCCGGAAGCTATTTGCAATGGGGCGTGGATGCCAAGCAGGAGACGATCCACGACAAACTCAGTGAATGGACCCTGGTGGATAGTGCGGACTACAGCATACCGCTGAACCTGGGCGAGGATGTGGGTCTGAGCTACGCGCTGAAGAGCAAGTTGGACATGGAGAGCATCCGCGCCAGCGCCTACGTGCAGAACACCTGGCGCTGGGAAAAAGGCAACGATCGCTGGTGGACCTTGATCGCCGGGGTGCGCAGCCAGTACTGGACCTATAACGACCAGACCGTGACGAGTCCGCGCGCGCGCCTCACCTTCCACCCGGGTTGGAAGAGCGTGAACGCCGAAGGCGATACGCTGGACCGCGACTACAGCTTCTGGATCGCCACGGGCCTCTACTACCAGCCACCGTTCTACCGCGAGGTGCGCAAGCTCGATGGCACCTTGAACCCCGACATCAGGGCGCAACGCAGCATCCACTTCCTCCTGGGCATGGACCGCTGGTTCGAGATCTGGGAACGGCCCTTCAAATTCACCACCGAGGCGTACTACAAGTACATGGATGACCTGATCCCTTACGAAGTGGACAACATCCGCATCCGCTACTACGGCACCAACAACGCGAAGGGCTACGCGGCGGGAGTCGACCTGAAACTCGCGGGCCAGTTCATCGATGGCGTGGATAGCTGGATCGGGGCAAGCGTGATGCAGACCCGGGAGGACCTCACCGACGACTTCTACTACAACCGCTACAATGCGGAAGGCCAGTTGATCCAGCCGGGCTACACCTTCGACCAGGTCGCGGTGGATAGCACGCGCATCGAACCGGGCTACATCCCACGCCCCACGGACCAGCGCGTGAACGTGGCCATGTTCTTCCAGGACGAGATGCCGCGCTGGCCCACTTTCAAGGTGCACCTGAACCTCGTCTTCGGTACTGGCCTGCCCTTCGGTCCGCCCAACGAAAACCGCTACGCCGACACGTTACGCACCACCCTCTACCGCCGTGTGGACATCGGTTTCAGCAAGCAATTCCTTGGCGCGGATGGTCAGGAGAAGACCGGCTGGCTGAGGCATATCGACAACCTCTGGCTCACCTTCGAGGTGTTCAACCTGCTGAACATCGACAACACCGTGGACCATACCTGGGTGACCGATGTGAACGGGAACTACTACTCCATCCCGGACTATCTCACCCCCAGACGATTCAACTTGAAGTTGATCGCGTGGTTCTAATGAGTGTGCGATAAACTGAACCCAGCGATGTCGGTTTCATTGACGCGGAGAATTGCATAGGTTTCAGGTCCGCATTCTATCAACTCCCATCCTCATGCTTACCCCTGCCAAGTATTCCAAGCTCCAAGCAGCGATCAAGGTCTACTGCAAGACCTACCTGCACGGTAAGTACACTGACTTGGATGAATCTGGTACTCGATTGATGATCAATTCGTTCTTGACCAATGTTCTTGGGTTTGTCCCGATCGAAGAGGTCAAGACCGAATACATGATTAGGGGCACCTATGCGGATTACGTTATTCAGTTAGGTGGCAAGCGTCACTTCTTAGTTGAAGTAAAGGCCCTTTCCATTGCACTTTCTCAGAAACACCTGAGGCAAGCCACACACTATGGAGCGGATGAGGGAATTGACTGGGCCCTGTTAACCAATGGAAAGGCTTTTGAGGTTTATCGAATTCTGTTCAACAAGCCAATTGAGGCTCGGCGGGTCTTCTCATTGGACCTGACGAATATCGACCACATCAAACAGAGTGCGAATCTGCTACAATACCTGCACAAGGACTCCGTGAGCCACAAGGGACTTGATGTCTTGTGGAACAGAACGCAGGCGCTCGATCCCAAGTGTATCGGCGGTCTGCTCTATTCGCCAACCGTAGTAAGCTTCCTCCGACGAACGCTTAAAGAGAAATACAAGGCGAAATTCAGTGAAGAGGATGTCGAAGCAGCCCTCACCCGGCTGGTGGCACACGCCATTCCCCTTGAGGAGATCAAACCCAACCGCGCAAAGAAAGAGAGAGCCAAACG
>JBDTNF010000251.1:0-2757 GCA_039933875.1 Flavobacteriales bacterium
CCGGCCTTCCCCATTGATACGTGGTCGATCACACGCGCAAGTACACCTCATGCGCGACGCTCACTATCCATGCGCAGGGGCATACGATCTATCTTCCTGCCGTGGCCCGCTTCCTCCTTTCGCTGCTCGGTCTGTTCACCCTGGTGCTGCGCGCACAACCGGGTGCGCTGCACTTCCAGCACCTCACCGTGGAGGATGGTCTCACCGACAACGCCGTCACCTGCGTGTTCGAGGACCACGCAGGCTATATCTGGATAGGCACTGAGCGTGGATTGAACCGTTACGACGGACAGCGCATCGAGCGCATCGACAACACCTCGAACCTGATAACCGCGGTCGCGCAGGGCGGCGATGGGGTCATTTGGTTCACCACATTGAATGCCGGTCTGGGACGGGTGGATCCCTCCACAAGAAAGGTCACGCGTTTTCAACACGATCCGAATGACCCACGGAGTCTTCCGACCAACTCCCTGAACCATGTGCTCGTCCTCGATGACTCCCTGCTGGTGCTTAGCTCGCGGGGTCGGGGAGCCATCTGGTACCACCTGCGCAGCGGGGCCGCTCAATGCCTCGGTTTCAGACCGGTGAAGGTCAACGACAGGGGCGACACGATCGCGCGCGCAGAGAACGACTGGTGCCATACCGCGGTGAGACTGGATGACGGGCACATCGTGCTGCTCATGCTGCGTAGCCCGGGTCCTTGTGTGGTGGATGCCCAGACTGGAAGGCTGGAAGCAACACTGGCTGCGGCAAAAGGTCCGATCACCAATGCGCTCCTGGACGATGGAGCGCTTTATATGGGGGGCTGGATGAGCGGCATGTACCGTGCGGATCCGGAGAAGCCCGAGGCAGTTTCCTATTTCCCGATGGATGAAGAGATCACCTCCATGGTGCAATGGGACGACCGCTGTTTGCTAGCCGCCACCAAGGTGAGCGGTCTGATATGGATCGGAAAGGATGGAGGGATCATGGGCAGAAGCCGACATGTACGTTCCGATCCCTCCTCCCTAAGCAGCGACCGTACGACCTGCCTGTTGCGCGACCGGGCGAAGAACCTTTGGGTGGGCACGGCCAAGGGAGTGTCGGTGTATGCGCCATCGGTATGACGTTTCGATGCCGTGCCGCTCCTGTCTGATGATCGGGCGGGCGACCTGGTTTTCCACGCCATCCAGCAGGATGAGGATGGCACCATCCGGTTGTCCACCTCCAAGGGCTTCATCCTCGTGGATCCGGCGGGCCGGACCAGCCGCATGGTGGAACTCATCCGTGGGAACGTTCCTCTGGAGGTGACCGGGCTTTTCAGGACGGGGATCGAAGAGTGGTTCGTCGGCACGGAGACGGGCATCTTCCGCTATGATCCCCGGAATGAACGCATCCTGCCGGGCAGCGGCACCGGCGAATGGTCGAATTATCACGCCGACGGCATGTTCCAGTCCCGCGCCATCTGGAGGTGCCCGGTGGGTGGGCGTGATCTTCTGATCCTCGGCGCCCTGGGCTACGGTCACATCGCCATTGATCCGATCACGGCAACAGAAGCCCAGGACTGGAACGACTATCGCGACGAGCCTGGCACGATGATGCTACGGTCCACCTTGCAGGATGCGCATGGCATGTGCTGGTCCGCCACCCAGGGCGGCGTGGTTCGATGGACGGTGGCAGCCCCTGGTGAGGAAGCGAAGGCGATCGTATTCAGCACGCGAGCGGTATCGGCGCGCCGACTTCCTGGGGACGATGCACAAGCACTTACCTGGCGTGGCGATACCCTCTGGGTGACCCTGCGCGACGCTGGCTTGGCGAGCATCGTGGGCGATCAGGCGCATGCGCATCTTCCGCCTGCGCACATGCCGCACGATGCGCTCGGCGTGACCATCGATCCCTCGGGATACGTATGGTGCACGACAAGCGACGGGCTGCTGCGCTACACGCCATGGACCGGCGCCTGGCTGCACATACCGGTGAACAACGGACAGGTCTTCCGCCAACTCACCAAATGCATCCTGGCCTTAAAGGATGGGCGCATCGCGCTTTGTGCGGACGACCATCTGTTGTTCTTCGATCCACGCTTGTATGATACGCTGCCCGGATTGCCCGTGCCAGGCATTTCCGGCATAAGCAACACCTGGGGCGATCTCCGCGTCGATGCGGGTGGCACATTGGGGTTGCCATACCGCAACACTGCCTTCGACGTGTTGCTCACCGCACTACAACCGGTGGGCGCTGCACCCCTCACCTTCCTCTATCGGCTGGATAGCGAGCAAAAAGCGGCCCACGTGGTGAACGCGAACGAACCCGTCCGTTATGCGGGCGTTCCCGGGGGATCGCATCGATTGCTGGTGCGCGTGCGCGATGCCTACGGCCGGGAAGGGCCGGAAGTGGCCCTACTCACTGTGCGCGTGGCCGGTCCCTTCTGGCAGCAATGGTGGTTCTTCTTGTTCGTGCTGGCTATGGGCGCCCTGGGCATGTACGCCATCTCCCGCTTGCGGCAGCGACAACGTCTCAGGCTGCAAGGCGTTCGCGACCGCATCGCGCGCGATCTCCATGATGACATCGGCAGCACGCTGGGCAGCATCAGCTTCTATAGCGAAGCACTGAAGCGCAAGTTGGAGAACACCCCCGATCGGATGGTGCAGGAAGTGGCGGAGAAGATCGGCTCTTCCTCGCGTGAGATGGTCGACCAGATGAGTGACATCGTCTGGAGCGTGGATCCCAAGAACGACGACGCTGGCGCACTGAGCACACGCGCGACGGCGAGCGGAT
>JBDTNF010000252.1:0-15285 GCA_039933875.1 Flavobacteriales bacterium
CGCTGTAGCTCTGCACCGTGCCGGGTCGGATCCGCTGCTTCTTGATCGCGCTCCAATCGTTCGCACTGTGCAAGCGGCGGTGTACTTCCTTCGGCTTCATGTCCGTCCATTCGCTGAGGATCACCACATGCTCGGGCATCGCAGGCTCACTGCGCTTGTGGATGATGAGCGCGCCATACATGCCGTTCTGTTCCTGCACATCGGTGTGCGAATGATACCAGTACGTACCGTTCTGCACCAACGCGAACTTGTACTCGACCATTGTTCCGGCCTTGATCGGTGCGGTGGTGAGGTAAGGCACGCCGTCGAATTGGTTCGGCAGGATGATCCCGTGCCAGTGCAGCGACGTTCCCTCCTTCGCCATGGCGTTGTGGACCACGATCAGCGCCGTGTCCCCTTCGGTGAAGGTGAGCGTGGGCATGGGTATCTGCCCGTTCACCGCAAAAGCCTTGCGCACCTTGCCGGTGAAGTTCACCAGCGTATCGGTGATGGTGAGGTCGTAGCGTGTGGTCTTCGGTGTGAAGCCCGCTTCGATCACCGAACTACCCAAGGGCCTCGCGTGGTCCGTCTGTGCGAAAGCCGCGATAGCTGATCCGCAGAACAGCGCACCCACTGCAATGGACTTCCTCACTTCGCGATCGTCTCCTGCACGCTGCCGCAGGTGAGCATCATGGAACCGTAGAACGGGTTCTTGATGCCCTTCTCCTGGCTGAGCCAATCGGCACCGCCGTTGTACATCGGGCAGTGATCCACGTATATCGTTGCCGCTTGCGGAAATGCCTTGGCAAGTTGTGCCAGGGGTGCAGCAAGCTTGGCGAACAGCACACGTTGTTTCTCCAAGTCGGCGGTTTCGCTCAACGGATGCAACGAAGGCATGGTCGCGGTCATCACCTCGGTCCACATGGCTTGTTGGTCGGCGGACCATAGGGCGGGATCAACGGAGTGCATGGCACCATCCAATGCTTCGGCGTGCTCCTTCGCCTTGGCGCCATTCGAGGCGACGAGTGCGTTCTTCAGTGCGAAGTAGGCATCGAAGACCGGCTTGATGGGATCGGCGACGTCCTGTGTGGTCGCGGGTGTTGGTGCTGGCACATCGGCAGACGCTTCGTGGTGCGCGTGCTCGGGCTGTTGGTTGGCTTCTTCGCTGGTGCTGCGCGGCTTCGCGCGCTCGTACTGGCAGCAGCCGGGTAGGCTGGCGTATGCAGGATCAGGCGCGCGGTACGCTTGGTTGTCGTAGCCCGCTTGCGCCACACGCTGCAGCAGCGCGTCCAAGGTGGTGCGCGTGCTGTCATAGGTCACCACGGCGGTCTTCGCATCGGTGTCCCACACGGCTTGCGCTTCGCCCTTCAGGAAGGCGACCTTCTCGATCCGCGTCTTGCACATGTCGCAATCGCCGTTGATGCGCACGGTTTCGGACTTGGTGTGTCTCATCTGCGCGGCGCAGCCCGTCCACATCAGCAGCCCGACGAGTGTGACAGGCAAGAAGGAGGTTCTCATGGTGTTCATCTGAATTGAGGTCGTTCGTTCAATGGTGCTTGCGTGCATCCTTGGGGTCAGGTGTTGCAATGGCCGTGCCCGTTCGATCGTACTGGCAACACATGGGCAGGTTCTCGTAGGCGGCATCATCGGCCACGAACTCCTGACTATCGTAACCCACGTTGGCGATGCGCTGAAGAAGTGCGCGCGCATCGGTGCGCGTACTGTCATACGTGAGCACCGCCTTGCGCGTGGTCTTGTCCCAATCGGCCATGGAAAGGCCCTCCACCAAGGCGGCGCCTTCGATGGTCTCTTCGCACATGCTACAGTTGCCGTTGATGAGCACCGTGGTGGTAGCGGCATTGTCGATGGATCCGCAACTGCCGAAAAGCACGGCCATCGGAAGGAGGAGGAAGAGGGTTGATGATTTCATGTTGTTGGTGTTGTCGAGGTCATTGATCCAGCCTCATCCATGTCAACCGCAAGCTATTGCTCACTACGCCGGCAGACGTGATGGCCTTATTCATACGCGTGGCGCAATGCGGACTGTTCATGACGAGGATCATGGTGTGCGCGTTCACAGGAGCTTTGGGGAATAGAGTGCAAAGCAAGGCCCGCCAAGCGCTAAGGACCTTACATCGTTGCGGGAAAGACTTACGATCCGCCGGGGAGATGCTGTTCCATGGGTTCCTGGTCTACATCTTCATCCCCGACATCGGGTCCGTTCCGCTTTTGAACTTGTACTCGCTGTTCAGCAGGTAGGCACCGGAGATCACGACCGCATCGCCGCGTTGCAGACCGCTGACGATCTCGGTGAGGTCGTCGGCTTCCATGCCGGTCTTCACCATCACGCTCTTGAAGACGTTGTGCCCGGTGCGCACCCAGACCGTGGCACCCTGGCCATCCCAGAGGACGGCGTTGGTGGGCACGGCGAGCACGGTATCCTGTTGAAGGATGATGCGCACGTAAGCCTGCATGCCCGGGCGCAGTTCCCCATCGGTGTTGGCGACCACGATGCGCACGGGATCGATGATGGTGGAGGCATCGAGCGCCGGGTTCAGGAAGTTGATGGTGCCGGACAGCGTGAGACCGGGCCGGGCGGGAACGCGCACTTCCGCAGGCATGCCCTGCCGGATGCGCTTGCGATCCATCGGATAGGCCTGCGCCTCCACCCACAGGGTATTGAGGGCCGCGATGGTCATGATGCCGCCGCCTTCCATCACGCGGTCACCTTCGCGCAGCGACAGTTCGGTAACGATGCCGCTGACCGGACTGAGAACGGTGATCAGCACCGGTGCCTTTTCCGCTTTCGCAAGTTCATCCACTTGCGCTATGGTCAGTCCGTAGAAAAGGAGCTTGTTGCGCGCGGTCTGCACCAGCTGGCCCAGGTCGATGATGCCCGTTGTGAGTTGCTGCGACTTGTCGCGCGCCAGCAGCAGTTCGTTCACTGTGGCGTTGAGGTCCTCGCTATAGATGGCATACAGCGGTTGTCCTTTCTCCACGCGCTCGCCGAGGCTCTTCACGAAGAGCTGGTCCACGCGGCCCATAACGCGTGTGCTGATCATGCTGATGCGATCCTGGTCCACCGCCAGCGTGCCGTTGAGCAGCACATCCAAGCCCATGGGGTGAAGGGCCACGGTATCCACATGGATGTTGCCGAGCAGGATCTGCTGATCGCTGAGGTGAAGACCTCTATCCGCTGAAGCGGTTGTTGGTGACGTATCCGGCATGTCCATGCCCGGCATGTCCGTCATGGCGGGTTTGCCTTGCTCGGGTGATTTGCTGTCGCAACCGAACAGCACCTGCAGAAGAAGCGCGATGATCAGGGCTCTCATGGTTCGTTCCCTGTTGTGCGCACGAAACTCTCGCTGTCGATGAGCAATTGGCCGTTCGCGGCAAGTGTGTCCGTTGGCGCGATGCCCGCCAGCACCTGCACCCATTCACCGGAGCGAACACCGATCTGGACTTTGCGCCCATGGAAGCGCGGGCCGTGTTTCACGAAGGCCACTTGCTGTTCTCCGGTGCTGACGACAGAGATGGCCGGGATGAAGGAACCGCTCACGGTGTCTCCGGTGATCACCGCCGAAACGCGGCTGCCGACGATGATGCGCCCATCGGGGTTCGGCACGATCACGCGCAAGGAGAGCGTGGCAAGTCCTTCGCGATAGACCGGTTCAAGGAAAGCCACCGTGCCCTGCACGCTATCGCCGTCCAGACCATCGATGCGCAGCAGGATATTCTGGCCCTTGCGCAGGCGGTCCTGTCCATCACCCGCATGCAGGTTCAGCACGGCCCAGACCGTGTTCGTGTTCACGATACGGAACACGGTGCTGCCTTTCGCCACATACATGCCTTCGCGAAGGCGCATCGCTTCTTCTTGGGGCGCGCTTGCGTCCATGCCACCCGTCGATCCGTTGGAGACCGAGGGGTCGTCTTCGATCAGATAACCACTGTACGGACTGTACACGGCCACTTTGGGATCGGCCGTCCGTGTGCGCTTCAGTTCATCCACCTGGTCGGTGGAAAAGCCCAGCAACGCGAGTTGCTCCGCAGCGGCCGTGATAAGCGCCGTGTTGTCCGGATCCTTATCAAGCAGGAACAAATAGTTCTGCTCGGCCGTGAGCAGTACCTTGCTGTAGATATCCATCAGCCGTTGCCCTTTCGCGATCGGCTGATAGCGGTACTTCACGTAGAGCTTATCGACCCATCCATCCACCCTGGCGGACACGTTGTGGATATTGCGCGTATCATAGCCGATCGTTCCCGTTGCACTGAAGGCGGAGGGAAGTTCCTTGATCACAGGGGTCACGGTCTTGTATGATCCGATGGCGATGGCGTTGGTAGGCGAGAGCATCGCCTCAATACCCGGGCCCAGATCCACGTTACCGCCACCGCCGCGCATGGTAAGCTGCATGCCGCAGATCGGGCAGAGGCCGGGGGCATCGCGAATGATGTCGGGGTGCATGGGGCAGGCGTAGGTCATCGCTTCCTTCCGTGCGCTGCTCTCGCTTTGCATGTCGTGACCCTCGTGCTTCTTGTCGCCACCGCAACCCAGGGAGAACAGCATTGCGAACGCGAGCACAGCCAAGCCAAGACCGCGACCGATCCCTCGCGTTCCACCTACCATATGCCTTCGCGTGCTGATCATCGTTCTTCGCTCCGATGCGCCACGCTATCGGATCTCCAGTTGTTGTTCATACTCCACGGTATTCTTCAGCAGTTCCATCAGCAGGTCGAGCCGTGCGAGCTGCGCCACCTTCAGGTTCTGCCAGGCATCGAGCACCATGAAGAGCTCATCGGTGTTCTGTTCGTAGGCGAGAAGTGTCGCTTGATAGTTCAGGCGCATGGCGGGCACGATCGTCTTGTCGTACAGGTCGAGTTGTTGCTGTTTGCTGCGGATGCGTTCGCGCAGGATGTTCAACGTCCCCGCGGCCTGGTTGATCAATGCGTTCTTCTGCTCTTCCAACGCTTCCGCTTCGAAGTCCAGGCCGGTGATGGTGGATCGGTACATCTTGCTGGACCACGGTGCGATGGGAATGGTGAGCATGCCCATCAGGCTGAACTGGTTGGGATCGGTGCCGAAGGGGAGCATGTGATCGTACTTGATCCCGTAGTCCGGGCGCAAGGAGGCGCGTTGCAGATCCTGCTTGGAACGCAGCAAGGCGATGTTGGCGTCGATGGCCCTGAAGTCGCTGCGGCTCGCAGCGATGGTGGCGGTGTCGATCGGCGCGGTCTCGTACGGCCGCACCGTGTACGCCGTGTCGATGTCGAACATGGCGTCCTTGTCGCGCGCCATGAGGGTGTTCAGCGCCACGCGCATTTGCGCCATTTCCTGCGCGTTCATCACCAGCATGTTCTGCACATCGCCGAGCATCGCCTTGGCCTTGTAGTAGGCGTTCAGCTTGTCCATGCCGTAGGTGTAGCGGATCTCCGTGGACCGGATGATGTAGTCCAGCAAGGCTTCGCTCTCCATCAGGATGCGCTCCTTCTTCTTCAACACCAGCAGGTCGTAGTAATTCATCTTGGCCATACTGAACAGCTCGTTGCGCATGGCGGTCTTCATCTGCGCATCCACCATCGACATGCCGCGCATGTAGTCGTAGTTGGCGTTGCGCTTGCCCCGGTTCATGAACATCTGTTCGGCGGAGAGCATGAACATGCCCATGCCGGGATCGCCCATGCCGTCGCCCTTCCAGTACATGGTGTTGTAGGGCGTCATGAAGAAGCCGCCGCCAATCTTGGGCGGATCCAATGCCCTGGCCCCGGTGGCATACGCATCGTAGGCCTTGATCCTGGCATCGTACGCTTTCAGGTCCGGATGGGCGGTCGCGATCGCGTTAAGCACGCTGTCCAGGGGTAGCACTTGCGCAGTAACAAACGCGGGTAGGCATAGCAACGCCAGAACAGCGATCCGTGACCGAAGGTGGATATGGTGGAGCGCTCTCATGATGCACTTCCGCCAATGACCTGCTGGATCACGATGTACACCAACCCGACGACCATGGCCGAGCCCGTGGAGAGCAGGATGAACTTGCGCATGGCGGGGCTGCCTTTGATGAGCGCGATGGCGAACTTGACGAGCGTGTTGCTGAGCACGGCGGTGAGGATGACGAGCGAGGCGATGCCGAGGCGGGCGGGATCCAGTGCGAGCTTGCTCATGGTGATGTTGATGGCGTCGACATCGGCCAGGCCGGAGACCATGCCGGAGATGAGCAGGCCGCGATCGCCGAGCCAGCGGTCGGCATAGACCACCACGAAGGAGATGCCCACGTAGATGGCGGCGAAGAAGAGCGCGTTCCCGAGGTCCAGCGGATTGCGCAGCTCCAAACCCTTTTCACCGGCGGCACTTGCGCTGCGGCGCGTGAGCACATACGCAGCGATGAGCTCGGTGGCGGCGAGCAGGACGCAGGGCAACACCAGCAGGCGGAAGAGGGCGGCATTGAAGATGAGACTGACCACGGCCACGCGCGCGAACATGACGGCGGAGGCGATGGCGATGCCCGCCGCGTACGTGCGCGCGAATTCCGGTCCCTGTTCGCGGCTTCGCCTGGCGTAGACCCACGTAACGGCCGTGCTGGAGAACAGACCGCCGAAGAACGCGGTGAGGAGGATGCCCTTGCCCGCACCGATGAACTTGATGAGGAAGTAGCCGACGAAGCTGAGGCCGCTGACGATGGCCACCACGATGCCGATGTCCCGCGGGTTCAGCGTGCCTTCCGGGCCGAGGGCGCGATCGGGCAGGAAGGGCAGTAGCACCAGGGTGAGCAGCGCGAACTTGATGAAGGCGAAGACCTCCACCTGCGAAATGCGCGTGATCACTTTGGCGAAGGGGCCTTTGAGCGACAGCAAGGTGGTGGTGATGACCGCCGCGCCCAAGGCCTGGTGGATCATGTGCCTGCCGGTCATCATGCCCAAGGTGAAAACAAGGATCAACGCGACCTCGGTGCTGATGCCGGTGGAACCCTGCCGGCTGCGCACATAGTAGGTGAGGCTGACCAGGAGCACGAACGCCGGGAACGCCGCCGCCAGGATCCAGTGGTTGCCGGTCTCATCGCCCAGCGCGGCAATGGAGCAGCCAAGGATGGCGATGAGAGGAAAGGTGCGGATGCCCGCGAAGGGGCGATCCTTCTCCACCGCGTGGAACTCGCGCTCCAGGCCGATGATGAGGCCGATGCACAACGACACGGCCAACGCCATGAAGAAAGGCGTGAGTGCGTTGTTCAGCGTGTCGTGCAGGGAGGTGTCCATGATGATCAATCTTCGAATTCCTGAACGACCAACGCGCCAGTCTTCCGCAGTTCGCGTTCACGCACCATCGCGTACAGCACGGGCAGTACGATGAGCACGAAGAGCGTGGAGGTGATGAGGCCGAAGACGAAAGGAATGGTGATCGGCTTCATCACATCGCTGCCGGTGCCGGTGGCGAGCAGCACGGGCAGGAGCCCGAAGATGTCCACCAGCACGGTCATCAACTTCGGACGAAGGCGCAGCACGGCACCATCGTAGATCGCCTGCTCGATGTCCTTTTCCGTGGGCGTCTCCTTCTTCGTGCGCAGATCGAGCACGCGCAGGTGCAGCGAATTGTTCAGGTACACGAGCATGAGCACGCCGGTCTCCACCGCCACGCCGAAGAGGGCGATGAAGCCCACGGCCACCGCCACGGAGAAGTTGACATCGAAGAAGTAGAGCGAATACGCACCGCCCACCAGCGCCACCGGCACGCTCGAAAGCACGATCAATACTTCGCGCATGGTGTGGAAGGTGAAGTAGAGGATCACCATGATGATCACCAGCACGATGGGCATGATGATCCGGAGCCGCTGCTCCGCGCGCACCTGGTTCTCGTACTGTCCGCTCCATTGCAGGAAGTAGCCCTTGGGCAGTTTCGACACCGCTTCTTCCAGCCGCTTCTTTGCGTCGTTCACCGTGCTGCCCATGTCGCGCCCGCGCACGTTGAAGAGCAGGGTGCCGCGCAGCAAGGCGTTCTCCGAAGTGATCATCGGTGGGCCGTCGCTGAAGCCGACATCGGCCACGGCGGACAAGGGGATGGGGCCGTAGTCCATGGTCTGCAACTGAAGCCTGTCCAGCTTCTGGATCTGATCGCGGTAGTCCTGCGCGAAACGCACGCTCACGGTATAGCGCTCGCGCCCTTCGATGGTGGTGGTGGCGTCCATGCCGCCGACGGCCGTTTCGATGAAGCCGTTCACGTCATCCACGGAAAGTCCGTAGCGGCCCAGCTCGTCCTTCTTGATCCGCACGTCGATGTATTTGCCGCCGATGATGGGATCCACGTAGAGGTCCTTCACGCCTTCGAGCCCTTCGAGTTCCTTCTTGAATTGCTGGGCGAGTTCGTTGATGGTATCGAGGTTCTGGCCGTAGATCTTCACGCCCACATCGGTGCGGATGCCGGTGGAGAGCATGTTGATGCGGTTGATGATCGGTTGCGTCCAGCCGTTGATCACGCCGGGGATCTGGAGCTTCGCGTTGAGTTCGGCGATGATGGAGTCCTTGGTGACATCCTCGCGCCATTCGTCGCGCGGCTTCAACAGGATGATGGTTTCCACCATGCTCATGGGCGCGTTGTCCGTGGCGGTGTTGGCGCGGCCCGCCTTGCCCAGCACGTTGGTGACCTCGGGCACGCTCATGATCAACTTGTCCTGCACCTGCATGATGCGCTTGATCTCCGCGTTGCTCACATCGGGCATGGACACGGGCATGAAGAGCAATGAGCCTTCATCGAGTGGCGGCATGAACTCGGTACCGAGGCTCATCACCAGCGGCACGCTGCCCAGCACCAGTAGGGCCGACAGCGCGAGGGTCATCTTCTTCCAGCGCATGCACAGGAGGATCACCGGTGCGTAAATGCGGATGAAGAAGCGCGAGATGGGATGCTTGCTTTCGGGCCGCACCTTGCCCTTGAGGAAGATCACCATCAGCACCGGCACGAGGAAGATGATCACGAAGGCCGAGCCGATCATGGCGAAGGTCTTCGTCCACACCAAGGGCGCGAAGAGCTTGTGTTCCTGGCCGGTGAGGAAGAGGATCGGGCTGAAGGAAACGAGCGTGATGAGGATGGAGTTGAACACCGCCTTGGCGATCAGCTTCGCCGATGCCTCGATCTTCTTCTCGCGTTCCTCGTTGGTCAGCATGGCATCACGTTGCTGGTTCCACTTCGTCCGCGATGGAGCGCATGGCGTTCTCCACCATCACGATACCGGCGTCCACCAGATCGCCCACGGCCAGCGCCACGCCCGCTAATGACATGATGTTGGAGGTGATGCCGAACCAGCTCATGAGGATGAAGGCGATGAGCACGGAGAGCGGTATGGTGATGATGACGATGAGCGCACTGCGCAAATGCAGCAGGAAGATGAAGAGCACGATCGCCACCACGATGATCTCTTCGATCACGGCCTCGGACAAGGTGGCGATCGTGGCCTCCACCAGATCGGACCGGTCGTAGGCGACCTTGATCGTCACCCCGGCGGGCAGGCCTTTCTCCACGTCCGCGATCTTCTCCTTCAACCTGCCGATCACATCCTTGGCATTCTCGCCGAAACGCATCACCACGATGCCGCCCACCTTCTCGCCTTCGCCGTTCTCCTCCACGATGCCCAGCCGCAGCGCACCGCCCATCTGCACCGTGGCCACGTCCTTCACGCGCACGGGCACGGAGTTCACGGACTTCAACGGGATGTCCTCGATCTCCTGGATGTTCTTGATGTAGCCGAGCCCACGCACGATGTAGCCCACGTCCGCCTGCTCGAACTTGCGGCCGCCCACGTCGTTGTTGTTCGCCTTGATGCGGTCCACCACATCCATGAGCGGGATGCCGTAGTAGTTCAGCTTCAATGGATCCACCACCACCTGGTACTGCCGCTGGAATCCGCCGAACGAAGCCACTTCGCTCACGCCTTCGGTGGTCTGCAGGGCGAAGCGGATGTACCAGTCCTGCAAGGCGCGCAACTCGCCCAGGTCCATGCCCGGCGCATCGAGCGTGTACCAGTAGACGTGGCCAAGGCCGGTGCCATCGGGCCCGAGCGTGGGCGTGATGCCTTCGGGCAGCAGGCGTTGCGCGTAGTTCAGCCGCTCCAGCACGCGCGTGCGCGCCCAGTAGATGTCCACGTCATCATCGAAGATCAGGAACACGAAGCTCATCCCGAACATGCTGTTCGCGCGGATGTTCTTCACCTTGGGGATGCCCTGCAAATTGCTCACCAGCGGATAGGTGATCTGGTCCTCGATGATCTGCGGGTTGCGCCCCATCCACTCGGTGAAAATGATCACCTGGTTCTCCGACAGGTCGGGGATGGCATCCACCGGCGTGTTCTTCACCGCGTAGATACCGTAGGCCGCGACCCCGGCCGCGATGAGCAGCACGATGATGCGGTTCTTGAGGGACCAGGTTATGAGGTTGGCGATCATCGCTTCACAGATGCATCAGTGAAGGTAATCGCTGCGCTCACCGCCACTCTCCCCCGCGCGCAGCACTTCCACCGGCATGCTGCTGAGCCGGGCGTACATGCGGCCTTCGCGGCGCAGGGGCCACCAATCGTAGAGGTAGATGCCGATGGGCCGCCACATGCCCACCCAGCCGACGATGGATGCGCTTTCCTGGACGAGGTGCGCCCAGGTCTCGGTGCGGCCCAGCAGCAGCTCGCGCGAGAACAGGCAGGCGGTGAGGAAGACGAGGCCGATGAGCAGGCTGATGCGGCCCTGGCGCATGAGGTGCTGGAAGGCGAGATGGTTGAGCTTGGTGCGATAGGCGAAGTAGGAATGCACGGCATCGCGGATCTGCTCGCGCGGATCCGCGGCCGGCCACTGCTCCAGATGGATGCGCAATGCGACGGGCGCGTTGGGCGGGAAGAGGCGCGCCGTGCTGACGATGTATTCCTGAGCGTCGCGGTCCAGATCCTTTTCATGGAAGGGCGAAGGATCCATGGAGTTGAAGAGCTGTTCCATGGTGCGCAAGACCATGTCGATGCGGTGCGGAGCTGCCGCGTGCGGCTTGAAGGGCAAGGTGCGCTGACTCATGCTCGAGGGGTATTCCCTTCCGACCCATCACGATCCAGCCAGATGGCGATCCATGTCCATACCCCGCCGAGCATATCACCGAGGCCGAAGAGCAGCACCATATGATCGGCCTTGCCAGTGGCCACGAGCGCGAGGAGCACCACGGGCGCGATCACGCGCGTATGCACGGTGAGCCGCGCGAAGCCTTCGATCCCGGAGCAGCCAGCCTGGATGTAGTAGTAGGCCGAGCAGCACAGCACAAAGCCCAGCACATGGACCCACGATCCGCTGACTTCCGTGAACCCGAAGACCGGCAGCACGCGCTCCGGCAGCAGCAACAACACAAGACCCATGATGAAGGCGTAGGCTCCGAAAACCCAGAGGCTGGTGCGTGTCCGTTTGCCCATGATGCGTTTCATTGGTGGATGAGTTTGAGGGATCGTCCGATGCGTATGATGAGCAGCGATGTAAGCGCGGCACCCGCCACAATCACCCAGTCCAGCATGGAGAGCGGATGAATGGAGAGCGCGGTACGCACCACCGGTATGGCGTACAGGCCGACCACGATGAGCGCTGACGCAAGCATGGCGATCCAGATGCGTGGGCTACGGAACACTTCCGTGCGGAAGAACGCCGTGCCCGACGCGTGCATGTTGAGCACGTGCAGCAACTGGGAGAAGATGAGGGTGAAGAACAGGATGTTGTTGCACAGTTCCGGATTCCATGTCTCGGAGCGGTGTACGGTGTTGTGGCTGACGAACACTGCCCCGATGGTGACGATGCTGATGACCACGGAATAGAAGCCGATAGCGATCCAGTGCTTGCGATCGATAATGGATTCGGCGTTGGAGCGCGGTGGCAGCTTCATGATGTTCGGGTTACCCGCGACCACGCCCAAGGCCAGTGCGGGCAGCACATCAGTGACCAGATTGATGAAAAGGATCTGGAGCGCGAACAACTGGAAATGCAGCCCCAGCACCGAAGCGGTTGCGATGATCAACAGTTCGCTCAGGTTGCAGGAAAGCAGGTAGATGACCACCTTCCGGATGTTGTCGAAGATGATCCGGCCTTCGCGGATGGCGTACACGATGGAGGTGAAGGAGTCGTCCTTCAGCACCATGTCGGCCACGTCCTGCGCGACCTGTGTTCCGCGCAGACCCATGGCGATGCCGATGTCGGACTTCTTCAGCGCGGGCGCGTCGTTCACTCCATCGCCGGTCATGCCAACCACCTGCTGTCGATCCTGTAGCACAGCGATGAGGTCGAGCTTCTGTCCGGGACTTACGCGAGCGAACACATGGCTGGCGGCCCAGCGATCCTTCTCCGCTTCGTCGAGGGAATCGAACGCCGCCATCTCACTGCCATTGATGGCCGCGGTCTCTTCGTCCGTGGCGATGCCGAGTTGTTTGGCGATGTTCAACGCGGTGGATGGATGATCGCCTGTGACCATCACCACGTTGATGCCTGCGCTGTGGCACTCGGCGATGGCCGCCTTCACCTCTTCGCGCGGCGGATCGACCATGCCGATGAGCCCGGCGAACACAAGCTCTTCCGCCAGCGCGGCCGGTTCAGTGGGAGTTGTCCTGTAAGCGGCACCGATCATGCGAATGCCCTGCGCTGCCAATTCCTCCGCCTTCGCTGTCCATGTGCTCCGCAACGCCTCATCCATGGCGACCGCACCTTCGGGTGTATCAATGGTGGTGGAACGCTTGATCACTTCCTCCGCTGCGCCTTTCGCGTAAACGGTGAAGCCTTGCTGCGCGGCGTGCAACGTGGCCATGATCTTCGTCTCCGAAGAGAAGGGCTCCTCGCGCAACTTGGGCGAAGCCGCGCGCATGGCTTCGATCCCCGCGTCCGGTGAGTCGGCGAACTTCAATAAGCCCACTTCCAGCGGATCGCCGATCTCCTTCACGGCCTCCCCTTCCTTGTGCAGTTCGGCCGTGTTGCACAGGATGGCCACTTGACGGATCACCGCCATGCGCGGATCGTTCTTGGCGGCGGCATCGGCCTGCAGATCCAGAGTGTACCCGGCCGTTACGATGTTGGTGACCTCGATGCGGTTCTGGGTGAGCGTGCCGGTCTTGTCGGTGCAGATCACGCTGGTGCCACCGAGCGTTTCCACGGCGGATAGCCTTTTTACGATCACCTGTTGGCGCGCCATGCGCAGCATGCCTTGCGCCAAGGCCATGGTGGCCACGATCGGCAGACCCTCTGGGATCGCAGCGACCGCTAGAGCGATGGACGTCTCCAGCATCTCGAACCACTGCTGCCCATTGAGCAGGCCCGCGATGAAGATGAGCACCACCAGGCCCAGTGTGAGCCAGATCAGTTTGCGGCTGAACGCCTCCAATTTCTTCTCCAGCGGAGTGGCCGCGCGTTCCGCCGCGCTCACCATGCCCGCGATCTTGCCCAGCTCGGTGCGCATGCCGGTGGCTGTCACCACCGCATGTCCGTTGCCTTTGGTGATGAAGGTGCCCTTGTGTACCATGTTCACGCGCTCGGCCAGCACGGTGGTTTCGGGCAAGGGGTCCGTGAGCTTGTCCGCCGGGAGCGACTCGCCGGTCAGCGCGGACTCGTCGGCCTGCAACTGCGCCGCATCGGCGATGCGCGCGTCAGCTGGCACCATGTCGCCGGCTTCAAGGAAGAGCAGATCACCAGCGACAAGTTGCGTCGCATCGATCTCCACCACCTTCCCATCGCGCACAACCTTGGCGGGTACGGCGCTCATCCGCTTCAAGGCGTTCATGGAGAGCTCTGCTTGGAACTCCATGTAGAAACCGATGGCCGCGTTGATGGCGATCACCACCAGGATGGCGATGCCGTCCAGCCATTCCTTGAAGCCGAACGACAAGCCAGCGGCAACCACGAGCAAGAGCACGATCGGGCTCTTGAACTGCGCCCAGAGCATGAGCCAGATGCTGCGCTTCCGTTCCTGCTCGATCGTGTTCGGTCCGTCGGCCGTCAGTTTTTCCCCGGCCGCTGCGGCGGTGAGACCCGCCTGCACATCGGTACCGAGCGCGGTGGCGAACTCCGCGATGGGTGTGGCGTGCGGGGCGTTGGGGGTAGTGGTGGGCATGGGCTCTCCGTCGATGACTTCCAAATCCTTAGCTGTGCGCTTCGGACATTACTGGCGATCGCTGGGACCCGAAGAACCCAACTATGCATAGCCGCTCGCTCGTCGCCCTACTTCACCGGCTCCAGGGCCATTCCACACTTCGGGCACTTATCTCCTTCCTTGCCGGTAACCTCGGGGTGCATCGGGCACGCATACTGCTGCGTGGACACGCCCGTGCTATCAGCCTTGTGAGTGCCTGAATGTCCGTTGCCCTGTCCGTTACCGTTGTCTGAGCATGCGCCCAATGTGAGTACCATGGCGATCAGGATCGCCGGTTGAATGATGCTCTTCATGATGCGTGTGTTTCCATGTGACCGTTCAGAGTTTCACCCACTTCAATCGCAAGCTGTTCGTCACCACGCTCACGCTGCTGAGCGCCATGGCGGCACCGGCGATCATGGGGTTGAGGAGGAAGCCATTGAACGGGTAGAGCACGCCAGCGGCGATGGGGATGCCGATGATGTTATAGATGAAGGCCCAGAAGAGGTTCTGGCGGATCATCGCGACGGTCTTGCGCGAGAGCAGGATGGCGCGCGGGATGGTGTTGAGGTCGGTGCTGATGAGCGTCATGCGCGCCACGTCCATAGCGATGTCGCTGCCTTTGCCCATGGCGATGCTCACATCGGCCTTGGCCAATGCCTCGCTGTCGTTGATGCCATCGCCGACCATCGCCACCACATGACCTTGCTTCTGCAATTCGGTAATAAACGCGCGCTTGTCGGCGGGCAATGTTCCGCCCCGGAAGTCAGCGATGCCGACAGCTTGCGCCACGGCCTTCGCGGTGCGTTCCGTGTCGCCGGTCTGCATGTACACTTTCACGCCTTCGGCCTGTAAGCGGGCGATGGCCTCCTTCGCTGATGGCTTGATGGGGTCGGCGATGGCGATCACGGCGATCGCGTTCTTTTCGTCGGCGAGCCATACAACCGTGCGCGCATCCTCCTGCCATGCGGCTTCCTTCGCGGCCAATGCGGGATCGATGGCGATGCCTTGTTCTTCGATCAGTCGTTTGTTCCCAACGAAGTACATGTGGCCATTCGTACTTGCTTTCACGCCTTTACCGGTGATGCTCTCGAAGGCGGTGATCGCTGCGCTGTTGGGGCCCAGGATCATCGGCCCGTGCAGGGTATTCAGGTAGCGCACCACCGCTTCCGCGAGCGGATGCTCCGAGCGTGATTCGATCG
>JBDTNF010000253.1:0-5026 GCA_039933875.1 Flavobacteriales bacterium
GCAGCACGGGCGTCTTCGAGACCCTGGGCAACGAGGCCGCGACCCAGGCCATCAGAAAAGAGATGCCGAACACCCGCGCAGGATGCTTGGCGTTCGCATTCCTGGGTGCGTTCGGGTCGATGCCGTTGGCCCTGGCCCACGCGTTAAGGAACATGGCTTTCGAGTACCAGGGGGCGCCCAGCAGGAAAATGCTGATCGCGCAGACGAGGATGGCGAGGTGGTTCATGGGGTTCTTCTAGTCTTGATGATCGGTGTGGCGAACATTGAACTGTCCACGGAGTGATGGCGTTCCATACACTTCCATATCGAGTTGCACGAAGTAATATCCCATACCGCGATTGGGGTGCCACTCAGGAAAGAGCTTGGGGAGTTCCCTCATGTAATCGGTGGAGGCGACCATCGAGTCCAATGCTGCATACTTCTCGCCGTAGGATCGTTGCCCAGATCCTCGGCCGAATGCTAACGTATTCAGTGTGCGCATTAGGTGATGTGGTCCTTTTCGGTCCACTCATCCCAAGTATCGGTGTGTAACTTCTTCGTCAAATGTTCCACTAGTGCGTCGAAGTCGATCGCAGAAACCAGGACCATGGAGTCCGGCGGCAATTCGTGCATTCGCAGGGCCAAAACGTCAAAGTCTTGTTGCGCAGATACAGAAGACTGTCCACAGGAGATGGTGAGCATCCCAATCGCAGCGCAAAGGGGGACGGCGAGGTGGTTCATGGGTTGGTGGTTCCGTTCGGCACCGAAGGTCGGCGTCGGAACACATCCCGATGCTCATGCCTCCCCACGGCTGGACATGTGCAGAAGAATAGCCCCCCTTCTTGTCGTAGGCCTCGGACAGGAAAAGGAAGGTGAGATCGATCCTGAAGATCACTGGTTTCTCACGCGGTTGGTAGCGATACCCGAGTTGCAGTGTAGGGAAGGCGTCGTAATCGTAAGTAACAAGATCGGTGGGGTACCGTGTGCCTTCGTCGCGATAGTAGGAGCGTGGACCGAACGTGGGCGTGTAACCGAACCCGATCTCCGCAGTGCTGTTGGATAGAGGATTGGACAGCAGGAGAACGCTCGCAGGAACGCCCCAAAGCCGCGTTGTGCCACCTTCTCCGTTGATCGTCTCACCGCCCAAGCGGAAGGCCACAATGCCATACCGCAACTCGTAGTTCAGCGAGTAGGCGCCGCCGGTTCCCAACAATTCGAAATAGGCCGAATGCTCCAAGCCTTCAGGCGACGCGTCCTGCGCCCGGACGGGGGATGACAATGCCAGCAAAGCCGTGGTTGCACAGAACGTCAGCAACGGAACTTGCTTCATCATCGATCGTTCATGGTCAACCCTTGGACGAAGTTCTCGTTGGATCACTGAACATCACAAAGGCGAACGCGACGGCCAGTAGTACATACACGGTGGTCATCACCCAGAGGACAGGTTTCGGTGCCGATCCGCTGCCCGCCTTCAACAGGGCCAATGCGCCGATGGTGAAATGCACCAGGTTCCCCATCACGATCGGGCGGCCATAGATCCCCCCGAGCACCGCGCCCTTCGCCATCCAGTTTATGAGCGCGAAACCGCAATACATCGCGCCGCAGAGTTGGAGGATGATCGCCCACGGTCCTGATGCTTCGCCGCCCAGCGCAACGAACACTTCCTCCGGAGCGAAGGAGAGTGAAAGGCCGATCGCGGCCATCACCAGCGCACTGGCGATCATCAGGAGGCGGGTGTTCATGCGGCCGAAAGTAGAACCGCGCAAGAACCGACGATGCGGAGTCGGAGGACAGGCGGGTGAGGAGGATGAACGGAGGGATCCGCTCAAACTTCAGGATCCCGGCCACCGACGAGGCGGGGTTAAGAACTTGTCGGGATATGCCCATCCTCGATCACCGATCAGCCATCCCCGCGAGTTCCTCGTTGTGCGGTCATGGCAACGTCGCCACTACGGTCGCCGTGGGAACCGAGCCACCGATGTTCAACAGGATCGGATCGCGATCGTTCAAAGCCCCCACGTATTTCACAACGCCGTCCATATTCACATCCTCGCGGTAGTAGCCTGCAACAGTGGCGGTGGGTGTGCTACCACCCACGCGTGTGAGGATCGGGTCGCGGTCGTTGTTCGCCCCGACGTACCGCAAGACGCCATCGAAGGTGACATCACCGGCCTTCAGGAGCATGGTGCCGCTCACGTTCTTGCTCGCATCGGCATCGTAGAGTTGTGTGGTTGGCAGGGTGAAGTCCAGAGGAGCGGTGGAAGTCCCGTATGCAAAGGGAGTGGACGGCGAGAGCATCACAGGCAGGTGATTGCGTGGGAGCACGGCCACGCAATAGTTGCCGGGCGCAAGACCGGAGAAGCCAACAGTGCTAACTCCATCGAGGTCCACGATATCGCCATCGCGTTGCAGGAGCACCGCACGACTTGCCGAAACAATGCTAGGTGTTGCACTCGGACGCATCTCCACCAGCACCCAATCGACGATGGCGTTGCTGCCGGTGGTGGCAAGTATGCTCGATGCGATCGTTGCACCAGGTGCGAAGAGGGGCCTAGTATAGCCCATGGCGGTGAAGGGCTCGGTGAGCGGGAAGGAGGGAAGGGTGCGCAATGCATCGCTCATCTGGCCGGCAGAATAGGGGCCTTCGAGCATGACGCGGACGTTCGATCGAGCGGTACCCATGAGGCGGGCGATACGATTGCGGCCGATGCCGTTGTAGCTCGTGAAGAGACCTCCAACTATGACCTTCCCATCCTCCTGGAGAGATATCGAATAGGATACGGAAGAAGAGACGCCGTCCAACAGCCCTGTGCCTGGATCGAAACCGCTGTCCAAGCTGCCATTAGGGTTCGCCCGAGCTATGTGATTACGAGCCGAGCCAGCATAGCTGGTAAAGAGCCCACCAATGATGAGTTTGCCGTCGGGTTGAAGCACGATCTGATCTATGCCCGTATTTGCCCCAAGACCTGGATCAAATGCGGTGTCCACGCTCCCATCCGTATTCAGCCGGGCAATGCAGTTGCGCGACGTGTAGTTGAAGAAGCTGAAGTCTCCGCCGACAATGATCTTCCCATCCGGTTGGATCGCACTGTAATTGACCGGCCAATCGGCGCCTGCCCCGGGGTTGAAGGTGAGGTCCAAGGTGCCATCCGCATTTAGGCGCGCGACCCGATTGCGAACTACGCCGTTGTAACTTGTGAAGGCACCATAGATGATTATCCTTCCATCAGGCTGAAGCATACTACGGCATCCATTGTTTGGTCCGGTCCCCCCGGGGTTGAAGCTGGAGTCGAATGAGCCATCTGCGTTGAGACGGGCGATGCGATTGCAAGGTGTACCGTTGTAACTGGTGAATGTTCCGGTTATCAGGATCTTCCCATCGGGCAGCAGAGTGAGGCGAGAGATCGCATTATTCGCCCCCGTCCCCGGGTTGAACGTGGCATCCAAACTGCCATTGAAATTTAGACGAGCGATGTGGCTGCGATCTACGCCGTTGTATCGTGTGAAGTCCCCTCCGATAATGACCTTGCCGTCAGATTGAGGGATGATGCATGTTACATACCAATTCGCCCCCGACCCCGGGGTGAAAGTCACATCCAAACTGCCATCCGAGTTCACGCGGCCGACATAGTTGCGACTGGTGCCGTTGTATGTGGTGAACTCTCCGCCGATCAGGATCCTTCCATCCGGTTGGAGGGCAGTGGTCCTTACCGCGCCGTTAGCTCCCGTTCCACCCGGGTTGAATCCAACGTCAAAACTGCCGTTGATATGCAGGCGGGATATGTGATCGCCCACCATGCCGTTGGCACTACTGAAGTTTCCACCAATGATGATGTTCCCGTCGGGTTGAAGCGTTACGGATCTGATGCGCCCATAAGCTGCCGAACCTCCTGTGTCGAAACCAGCATCCAAGCTGCCGTCCGCGTTCAGCCTGGCTATTTTGTTCCTGGTCGTTCCATTGTACAAATGGGAGTTGCCTCCGATAATGATCTTTCCATCGACTTGGAGTGCGCTGGAATAGATCGTGCCGTCTGCACCAGCGCCTGGGTCGAAGGTGAGGTCCAACGTACCATTCCCATTCAGGCGGGCGATGCGATTACGGGCTGTGCCATTGAAATAGAAGAAATCTCCAGCGATAATGATCTTCCCATCTGATTGGAGAAGAATGGAATAGATGGGCTGGCTGACCCCGGAGCCTTGGGTAAAGGATGCATCTGGGCTGCCGTCCGCGTTAAGGCGCACAATTCCCTTGTTGAAATTCCCGCCCACGAGGATTTTGCCATCCGGTTGTCGGATGATGGTACGCACTTGGGTGCTCGCCCCTATCGCCGTGCCGGGGTTAAAGCCAGAGTCCAAACTGCCATCCGTGTTCAGGCGTGCGATCTTACTTCGACCAGTACCGTTGTAGTTGTTGAAGTCTCCCCCGATGATGATCTTTCCGTCAGGTTGGAGTGTCGTGCAATAGACCGTGCTATCAGCTCCTGCTCCAAGGTTGAAATTGCCATCCAAACTCCCATCTGGATTTATGCGGGCAACACGACCGCGACCGGTGCCATCGTAATTGGTAAATGTTCCCCCGATGATGATCTTCCCGTCCGATTGGAGCACGGTGGAGGAGATCCAACTATTTGCCCCTGTCCCAGTATTGAACCCCGAATCCAAACTACCACTGGCATTCAGTCGGGCAAGGCGATTACACCCTACGGTGTTATAGTTGGTGAAGTACCCGCCGAAGATGATCTTCCCGTCGGATTGAAGAGCGGTGGAAAGAACTTCATTGCTTGCACCGTCACCAAACCCTAAGCCCACATCAACAGGGTTGAAAGTGGGATCCAACGCACCATCTTGCGCGAGCAACACACCTCTGACGCAAATCAACGCGCACGCGATGATGACGCTTGTTCTTTGTGTCATGCCGTGTTCATCCCTTCCGCAAGTTAGACGACGGATCTCTAATGAAGCTGCCTAACGGGCAGGAACGAACTCAGATCACCCCATCCTTGATCACCAACCGGCGGTCGGCCATCCCGGCGAGTTCCTCGTTGTG